>NZ_NSGK01000020.1:0-1526 GCF_002285085.1 Corynebacterium sp. NML 150383
TGTCATGTCTAGGGACTTTTTGGACAAGGAGTCCAGGAAGTTTTTGGACAGGATGTCTAGTAGCTTTTTGGACGCCTGCAGCGGTGGAATAGCCGGATGGCTATTCCACTACACAAGCGCAGAAAGGTCGCAGATTTCGATCCTGCTCGTGACGGCAAAACGATCACACAGTTTTGCAAAGAACTGGGCATCTCGCGGCAGACGTACCACAACATCAAAGACCGGATAGCGCAAAAGGGGCGATCCGGCATTGTGCCGGATTCGACTGCCCCGAAGCACCCGGCCGGAAAGTTTGGAGACCACGACAAGATCGCCGTCGTCCACGCCAGGCAAAAGCTGATGGAACAGGGCTTGGATTACGGGCCTTGGTCGATCTACTACTTCTTGTTCGACTCCGTCGGTGCCGATCGCACCCCTTCACGTTCCACAATCGCCTCATGGCTCCATGAGCTGGGCTTTGTCGACGTTAATGCCCGCAAACGGCCGAGGAGTTCCTATAGACGCTTCGCCCGTGACTTCGTCGGTGAACTCTGGCAGATCGATGGACTGGTCTACCGCCTCTTCGACCATGCTCACACGCTCGTGACGATTTACCAGGTCATCGACGACGCCAGCAGATTCGACGTCGGAACCAAAGCGTTCGCGTTACCGGAAAACGGTACTGATGCGCGCACCGTGCTTGCCGAAGCGTTCGCCACCTACGGCAAACCCCAAGAGATCCTTTCTGATAACGGCGACGCGTTTGCCACCTACCACCGCGGATACCTCACAGCGACTGAAACATGGCTCGCCAGCGAAGGCGTGCTCGCCATTGCTGGATTCGCGCCGACAACCCAAGGCAAAGACGAACGCTCCCACCGCACATTGACCCAGTTTCTCGACGCTCGCCACCCAGTAAGCCTTGCCGAGGTCAACACATACCTCGCTGAGTATCGGCACGTGTACAACGAACGACGACGGCACCAATCACTGCTGGTCGGCAAGATGCACATCACTCCACGCCAGGCTTTCGAGACCTTCCCCAAAGCACCTTCGCCCACGCAGCCGCTTGATCCAGATCAAGTCTGGGCCCGCGTACTTGCCTACAACAAGGCGCACAACCCGCAGGCAGCAAACGAAGTGAGAAACGGCCCCGGGGAAGCGGCAACTTCACCCGAGACCAGCACCGATGACATGGCAGCTTCACACGGCATACCTGGCACCGATACCCCAACACTAACGGTGCCGACAACACAATCAACAAACGATTGGGGTATCCCAGATACGCTCCGCGTGAGCAAAGACGGTGTCGTTCGTGTGTGTAGCTACGGGCTCTACATCGGCCTAAGATTCAAAAACCGCGAGCTCTACGCCACGGTCACCAACGACGATATCGCGGAGTTCTTCACGGCCCACGACGGTGAATTCCTCTTCAGCGTGCCACTGCCAGTCACACTGAGCCACAGGCCACCAGGCGGGCAGATCAACATCAACCTCGTTGAAGGAATGAAGCACCGCAAGCCGCCACGGATGAACCCGAAACTCGC
>NZ_NSGK01000021.1:0-1499 GCF_002285085.1 Corynebacterium sp. NML 150383
GGGTTAAGCGACAAAATGTGTGCTTTTTGAGCTATAGATTCCCGGTCTTACCTCCGGCTACGGCGGGAAAGTGCTCGTCGAATCGGGATTCCTGGCTTGCAACATGAAGGTCCACCACTCCAGCCATGAGATGTGCTACTGGCACTGGCTGTTAAACCAGCCTGCATGCCAACTCAACACAGAAAGAGAAAACACAACAGACCCCTGTGCCCGGCATGCCAGCACACCACCATAAAAATGGGCACCACCTCCAGCGGAACACAGCGATGGCGCTGCACACACTGCGGACACACCTTCACCAACCCCAACGCGGCAAAGACCAACGCATACCGGTTTGCCATCTTCATCGACTGGATTACCGGCCAGCGCCCCCTCGATGCTGTCGCTGCAGCCCACAACGTCTCCAGGCGCACACTTATCCGCTGGTTTACCTACTTCTGGTTCATCATCGTCCCGTGCAAACCAGACCCGTACCGCGTCTACGACCAACTTTTTATAGACGGCACCTACTTCCACAAAAAATGCCTGCTTGTCGCCGCAACCAGCGATCACGTCGTCGCCTGGCACTGGTGCACACGAGAAACCGCCTATGACTACGCCAAACTCTTCGACCTGATCGCCGAACCCCTCGTCGTCACCACAGACGGCTCCGGTGGCGCGCACAAAGCCATCAAACAATGCTGGCCAAACGCCTCTATCCAACGCTGCCTCGTCCACGTGCGACGCGACACCATCAAAGACACCACACGCCAACCAACACTGACCGCCCACAAAGCACTCCTTCGCCTCGGCAACCAACTGACCCACATCACCACCCGTGAACAGGCAATTGACTGGGCACTTCGCCTCAACCGTTTCCATGACCTCTACGGCGATTGGCTCAAAGACCGCACCTACCGCGACCAAGTCAGCGACAAAGAGATCCCAAAACACGTTCGCGACAACCAGCAATGGTGGTACACCCACCCCAGAGCCCGCAGAGCCTACCGCCGATTCGAACGCCTCTACCAACAAGGCCACCTCTTCGTCTGGCTCACCCCACCAAACGACACCGCAACCGGACTGAAAACCACCACAAACAGCCTGGAAGGTGGGGTCAACGCACAACTTAAACACCTTGCCCGAGCCCACCGCGGCACATTTGACGAACACCAACGAATCATCATGGACTGGTGGCTCTACCTGCACACCCAGCACCACGATGACCCGCTGGCACTAGCAATCGAGCAAAACTTCGGCCACGTCGGCTACGCACGCGCCCGCCAGGCACACATGCGCCAACGCGACCAAGCCAACTCACCCGACGGCCGGCCGAAAGTCTACGACACCGGCATCGACACCGACTTCAACCCCTCCTGGGCCATCCGACACGGCTGGGCAGGACGAACATAACCCCAGCACAACACACCCAAAAACCACCCATCCCACCCCCAAAAAAGCACACATTTTGTCGCTTAAGTCGACACGCCGAGAAAAGCACACATTTTGTCGCTTAACCC
>NZ_NSGK01000022.1:0-1307 GCF_002285085.1 Corynebacterium sp. NML 150383
ACCGACGCCGAGAAGTACACCCCGGCTCCAACCGGTATCTCCATCAAGGAAGGCGAAACCGCCGACCCGCTCGCGGCAATCTCCAACAAGGATGAACTACCGAAGGGCATCACTGCGAACTTCAAGGGCAAGGTCGACACCTCTTCCGTGGGCACCAAGAAGGTGACCGTCGAAGTCACCTACCCCGACGGCACCAGCGAAGAGGTCACTACCGACCTCACCATCAAGCGCCGCACAGACGCAGAGGTCAACGACCCGATCGTCGGCGACGGTATCGCTACCAAGGTCGGCGCGAAGGTGACCAACGACGCCGCAAAGAAGGCCATCACCAACCTGGACAAGCTCCCGGTCAAAGACGTCACCTTCAAGAACGCGGTCGATACCTCAAAGCCCGGCGATACCACCGCCACCATCGTCGTTTCCTACACCGACGGAAGCACGGACGAGGTAAAGGTCGACGTCCACGTCAACGACCTCACCGACGCCGAGAAGTACACCCCGGCTCCAACCGGTATCTCCATCAAGGAAGGCGAAACCGCCGACCCGCTCGCGGCAATCTCCAACAAGGATGAACTACCGAAGGGCATCACTGCGAACTTCAAGGACAATGTCGACACCGGCTCCGTCGGCACCAAGAAGGTGACCGTCGAAGTCACCTACCCCGACGGCACCAGCGAAGAGATCCAGACCGACCTCACCATCAAGCGCCGCACAGACGCAGAGGTCAACGACCCGATCGTCGGCGACGGTATCGCTACCAAGGTCGGCGCGAAGGTGACCAACGACGCCGCAAAGAAGGCCATCACCAACCTGGACAAGCTCCCGGTCAAAGACGTCACCTTCAAGAACGCGGTCGATACCTCAAAGCCCGGCGATACCACCGCCACCATCGTCGTTTCCTACACCGACGGAAGCACGGACGAGGTAAAGGTCGACGTCCACGTCAACGACCTCACCGACGCCGAGAAGTACACCCCGGCTCCAACCGGTATCTCCATCAAGGAAGGCGAAACCGCCGACCCGCTCGCGGCAATCTCCAACAAGGATGAACTACCGAAGGGCATCACTGCGAACTTCAAGGGCAAGGTCGACACCTCTTCCGTGGGCACCAAGAAGGTGACCGTCGAAGTCACCTACCCCGACGGCACCAGCGAAGAGATCCAGACCGACCTCACCGTTGAGCGCCGCACAGACGCAGAGGTCAACGACCCGATCGTCGGCGACGGTATCGCTACCAAGGTCGGCGCGAAGGTGACCAACGACGCCGCAAAGAAGGCCATCACCAACCTGGACAAGCTCCCGGTCAA
>NZ_NSGK01000003.1:0-285361 GCF_002285085.1 Corynebacterium sp. NML 150383
CCTTTCTGCGCTTGTGTAGTGGAATAGCCATCCGGCTATTCCACCGCTGCAGGCGTCCAAAAAGCTACTAGACATCCTGTCCAAAAACTTCCTGGACTCCTTGTCCAAAAAGTCCCTAGACATGACACATCTAGCTCGCTCACTGTCCACCGAACAAGCTTCTCCCGATATGACTCATCGCCAGTTGCGGTAGAAGGAACAGCTTTGTCGTTAGCAACCGGACTGACCGGTGGGACGTATTTGCCACCGGCGTTGTTTTGCTGACGCGCAAGCTTCTTCTTCTCTCGCTTCTTACTACCCACCGCTAGACAGTAGAAGCCGACTGCATGGCACTGTAGAAATCTTGCATGACTTCTTGACTAACTTCGTTAGTAGAAGAGGCACCATCTACCACACCCTCACGCGCCTCACGCCAAGGACGCTCGCTATGGGACAAGTCGCTCAACTGTTGCCCGCTTAGGTGACCATACGCACCAAGAACCGTGTCAATAGTTTCTTTTTCGTCGGCAGTGAGACGGTCGGAATCACCGGGGAACATGTTAACGTTCGCGGTGAACTCGCCACGGTGATAACCGTAAAGCTCCCGCGTCACCGGACCATTGGCCCACGCTTCAATCCGGGCGTTGAAAAGCGGCTTTTCATCCCAAACCAAGTTCCATGCTTGCGAGTAGTACACGAGCTTCTGAAGCTTCATGGTGCTCACGTGACCGCCTTGACGCTCCAAAATGTACCTTGCTACATCGTTCACACGTGCCATGACTTGCTCCTTTCACTCATGTAGCGGGTTTGCTCGATTACTTCTAACCGCCCCAATTATCCATGTATTCCGAGGAAGTTGTTAGCTCGACACGTCCACCTCCCCCTGTAAACACCATGTACAAGTCGAACTAGCAGCAAGAATGACCTTTCTCACAGCGGGTTAAAGCACCCCTGTCATCGGTACACCAAACGGGGCTGGGATACCCGTTCGATTGCGGTGATGGTGACGTTGCGCGCGATGGACTCGGATATTTTGACCCAGCAGACCCTGGGCCGTGGCCTGCGACTGCCGTTCGGCAAGTACACGGAGGAGGAACCCATTGACACGCTCGACGTGGTGGCGCACGATTCGTTCCGTCTCCTGCTCGATAGCGAGAAGGTGCTGCGCTCGTTCGGCGTGGAGAAGGTGCTGGACCCGGCACCACAGCCGGGCACCGGAACCGGCGCGGGTACTGGTTCGCCCCCAGCCCCCGCGCCCTCACCGGACCCGGACCCCGCGACGACGCTGCGCGAACTCGGCGGCGACGGCACGGACCCCGAGAAGTGGCACCTCACGCCCACGCCGCGCGCCGTGGTTGAACTCGTGGAACGTTTTCGCACCGTGTCGTTCCTGTTCCCGCGCACCACGCGCGTGCGCGAGGACTCCTACTACTCGCTGAGCAAACTGCCCAACAGCGAAGTGGAGCGGGCCGCCTACCGCGTCACGGAGATGGACACGGCGGTGATGGAGCGCTACAAACCGAACTTCAAGCCGCACACCATTACGCCGGAGCGACTGCGCCAGCAACCCGTGGCCGGGCTGGAAGTGGACGCTGAAACCGTGCGCAGGGAACTCAAGACGACGCTTTTGCGCCACCGGCTGATTGAGCCGAACAACGACAACATTGGACAGATTGACAACCGTATCCTACCCGAGTTCCTGCGCGCCGTACCACTTCACACATGGACAATGGACACGCTCGCCGTGGCCGCGACGTTGCTTAGTGAACTCGTTGACCGCGAGGTCGCCGCGTTCGCAAAGACACTGCAACCCGTGGTCAAACTGTGCCCGCCGGTCCTACGCACTCGCGGCGGGCAAAACCATCGCACCCCGCCCTGGCAACGGCGAAAAGTACGTGCGGTACCAGTTCTACACCGGCTGGGAGAACAACCTGTACAACGCCGCCGCATTAGACTCTGAAGCGGGCGAGGCCAAACTGGCCTGCGACCTCGACGTCTCCCCCGGCATTAAGTGGTGGACCCGGCTCTACCGCGAGGACGGGGCCAGCTCCACCCACCACCCGGACTTCATCGTCCGTGACAAGGACGGGCGGACCTGGATTGTTGAAGGCAAGGACGAACGTGGACGAACCGACGACGAGGTGCAGCGCAAGCGGGCCGCTGCCGAGGAGGCAATCAACCTCATGGCTGCGGACCCTGACATGCGCGATCTGAAGGTGGGCTACGTCATCGCCTACGAGAAGGACATTCGGGACTCCGGTACGTGGGCGAAACTCCTGGCGGTGAGTTCGCCCGTGACCTCCCCGAACTAGCACGGCGCGGGAGAACCGGGTCGGGTTTGCCGGGGACCGGGGTAAATGGCTACGCGCGGCTCCTGGCCACCCGGTTTCACAAACGTCTCCGCGCGCGTAAGTCAAAACCTCGAGGGTGTTCCCTCGGGGTTTGCTTATGCCCGGATGCCTAGGTCGAAGTCGTCAACTCCGGAGAGGCTTCGCGGGTTAAGTCGTGTGGTGATGCCGATCCGATTCCGGGCGTTGATCGCTACGATCGCCATGAGCAGGTTTCTCGCACCCTTCTCCCCGTGCAGGTGCTCGACCCGATCCCAGAGCTCGTCCGGCACGGACTCCTCCCCGTGGATTCACGTCACTGCGTCGGTGAGCTCGAGCGCTGCGCACTCTTCGTCGGAGAATTGCTCCTTGTAGTCGGTCCAGCGCTCGGTGCTGCTGATCTTTTCTTCGCTCCAGCCGTCCTTCTTCGCCTCACGACGGTGCATGGCCAGGCAATACACGCACTGGTTGAGCGCGGAAGCCCGCAGCTGCACCAGGTGCTGATAGCGCTTGTCGACGCGCGCTCGGACGTACGTTTCCAGCCCGAGCATTGGCGCGTAGGCGACTTTTGGAATCGGTTTTCTGTGTGCAGTCACAGGGTAAAGCTACGCGGCCCGGACCAAAGTGGCCCGGGCCGCGAGTGCATCGTTTCTCGTGGGTCGCGTTCTTAGCCTTCCTGCGGCTCGATGATCGTGGCCTTCGCCTCCACGAATTCGATACCCTGCCCCTGGCTTCCCAGGGCAATGGTCTCTCGGTCGATGAGGTAGACCGCCGGGTTGGCCTGCAGAATCGTCTTCAGGTCCTTGGCGGCAGCCTCTGCCGCCGGGTCGCACAGCGCCTGGGTCTGTGCAAGATCGCCGACGTGCAGCTTGCCCTGCTCATCGAAGTGATAGGTCCCGTTGCCTGAGTTGCATCCGTCGCCGTAGGAGAAGGTGCCATCCGGGCTGAATTCGATGGTCACGTTCTCGTTGGCCTTCGCCTGCAGCGGGCGCTCGACGGAAGAAGCCCACAGGTGCTCGGGAGCCTGCTGCGCGTACTCGGGCAGCGCGGTGATCAGGCCGCCCTGCTCGGCCGGATCACCCGGCTGCTGAGCGCTGGAGCCCGGCAGCTGCGGTGCGCCGCCGAGCAGGGTGGAGCTCAACCCGACTGCGGTCTCGACGATCGCAGGGTCAGACGACAGGCCCTGCGGCAGCTCCTGCGCGTGGGCGGTGCCGGTGGCGCCACCCATCAGGGCGACGGCAAGGGTAGCGGTGGACAGTTTCTTCATGATCTTGGAAGCCATGGCTCTCAACCTACCGAGCAAAACCGCCAAATCAACCACCTTGAGAGAACTAGAACGGTATCTCCAGGGCGCTCCTAAACGCGGCGGTCGAAGCTGAACATCGCATGAAAATTAACGCGAACAGTTGACAATCCGTTGTGTTTATACAACACTCTGAGTCATGTCCCCAAAGAAAAAACCTGTGGATCCGATCTTCAACCGTATCCGCGTGCTGCGCACCGAACGGGACATGTCGCGCGGGCAACTCGCGGAAGCGGTTGAAGTCAATCCACAAACCATCGGAGCGCTCGAACGCGGCGACCACTACCCCAGCCTCGACCTCGCCTTCAAAATCTGCGACGTCTTCGGGCTGCCGGTGGAAGCCGTGTTCTCCCGTACCGAGTTCACGCCAATGTCAACCGAGATCTACCGCACACCCTAAACCCCGAAAGGACTCCCCATGGCACCGAAAGATGTTCACGCGAGCGTCGTGAAGCGAAAGCGACTCACTCTGGCCACCGACGTCGGAATCGCGATCGTACTGCTCGCTGCGGTCCTCCAATTATTCAACCCCACCGTGTCCACTGCGCTGTGGCTCGGCGGGGGTGCGCTCGCCGCGGTCGGACTCTTGCTGCTTCGCAAGTCCATCGGCGGGCCGACCTGCCGCGCGCCGAGCTCGACGAGTATGAAACCCAGCGGCACATCGAGGCCCGCGACGAGGGACTAAGCTGGTCCATCTTCTCCTCGACCGCCATGTTTGTCCTAGCAGGATTCTTGGCGCTCGCGACGCGCCTCGGATTCGAACCTTCAAACGTGGACGTGGCGCTGTTCTTTGCCAAACTGCTCTTCTGCCAGATGCTCTGGATCCCGTTCGTGGTGGCGCGCTCGCTGGCGGGCAAGATCAACCGCGACGCGCTCATCGCCGCCGGGTAACTACTGCGCGGCGACCTTTGTAAACTCGATCGCCTTCGCCTCGCTCCCGAGCGCGACACCACCGGCGACCTCGTACACGGCCGGGGTGGACTGCAGCACCGACTTCAGCGCGGCGGCGTTGTTCATCGTCGCGGAATCGCACATGACGCGGGTCTCCGAAAGGCCGCTGACGTGCAGCGCGCCGGCGTCGTCGATGGTGTACAGGCCGTTGCCGGAGTTGCAGCCGTCGCTGTAGGTAAGCGTGCCGTCGGCGCGCAGCTCCACGGTCATCGCCTGGCTCTGCTTAGCCTCGAGCAGCCCGGTCACCGCGCGCTGCGCCTGGGACTTGGGCAGCGGCTGCGCGTCGGCGGGCAGGGTGGTCACGACGGAAGACTGCGACGCGCGCTGCTCCGCCGCCTTCCCGCTCGCGCCGCCAAGTACGGTGGCGTTGAGCTCGCCAAGGCGGTCGGTATCGACGTAGTCGGTCACGTTCAGGTTTGCGACGCTCGGCACAGACGACAGGTCCTGCGCCCCCGCCGTACCGACGCCGCTGAGCGCCAGCGCGCCGATCGCTGCCGCGGCAGCCGTCTTGGTGGTCAATTTCCGTACGATCTGGTTAGCCATGCGGACCAACGTACCGGCGCCCAGGCGCGATCTCCCGCGGAACGAACACGTCTCATGAAAGCGTTACGGTCCTGCCACCGCGCACCAAGGTCGAGTGTGGGGTGGTCTTTGCTACGCTTGAGGGACTTTTACGCTACGTCGATAAGGAGCCCCCATGCCGTTCCGTTTCCGCCGCTCCAAGAAGTTCGGGCCGTTCCGATTCACCCTGTCCGGCTCCGGCCTCTCCGCGTCCGTCGGCTCCGGGCCGTTCCGCTACACGTTCAACTCCAACGGCGGCCGCACGCGCACGATGCGCACCGGTATTCCGGGCTTGCGCTACGAGGAGCGCGACACCCCGAACCAGGTGCGCAGGAAGAAGCGCGCGAAGCAGCAGCGCAAGCAGGTTGGCAAGGAGCAGACTCGCTTCAACGAGATTTCGCAGCAGTACCGCTAGCCACCAGCCACCAAATCGCTGCGGTGGCAAGCACGGTCGCGCCTATCGACGCCACCGCATCCCCCACCGTCGCCTCAGCCAAGCCCGCAACGGGCACGTGGAAGGGATCCGGTAGGATCGCGAGCGTGTTCGCCACGGCGTGCACTGCCAACGACGCCTCTAGCC
Organism: Corynebacterium sp. NML 150383; assembly: GCF_002285085.1. Lineage (NCBI taxonomy): Bacteria > Bacillati > Actinomycetota > Actinomycetes > Mycobacteriales > Corynebacteriaceae > Corynebacterium > Corynebacterium sp. NML 150383. The sequence goes on from NZ_NSGK01000003.1 coordinate 5,702, forward strand.
CGCCCGTTGCCCACGTGAGGAACGCGCCGCAGAGCGCGAACGTCGCGACGCTGAGCTGGCCTCGCCAGCCGTAGTCGTGGACGGAGACGAACATCAACGCGGGGACGAGGTAGGCCACCCACGGCGAGCGGGTCCACTGCCCTACTGCCTGCACCAGCGAGCCGCGAAACACCAGCTCTTCCGACAGCGCCTGCAGCGGGATGAGCGCGACGAGGATGCACAACGCACCGAAGTTCTCTGCGGTGAACGCACCGTCCGCGGGTTCGCTCCGCCACAGCGTGTACCCTAGCTCCGCACCGAACGCGACGAGCGCCGGCACCAGCGCGATGCCAAAGATGCGCCACCGGAAGCGGCGCTCCACCGACCACAGCGCGGACGGGCGCCGGCCCCGCAACCACGCGGCGATGAACGCCGCAGGGATCGTCGCGGCCTCTATTGACCCCGCCGCGAGCGCGAGCCAGGGCGTGTCCACGAACTCGAACTCGCCCATCGCTTTGACCGACGGGTTGAAGAACTGATCCGCCGCGCTGAAAAGCGCGAGCATCGCGGCGTAGATGCCGAAGAAGAGTATGAGGACGACGACGAACTCGAGAAGCGGACGCCACCAGGCAACGCGCGGCGCCCCGTCGCGGCCGAGCATATGATAGGAACCCATAACTTCATGATACGCCGCTGGGGTGGGGTAACGTGGCGTCGTGAAGCAATAGGGATTACCATAAGCCCGTGACTGACAAATTTCGCCAACTCCCGCCACCGGGCCCCGCGTGGGGCGGCAGCCTCATGGGCACCTCGATCGTCGCGCGCCTGCTCGTCGAGGAGGACCTCCTCTTCCTCGCCGGCGTCTTCGCCGCCATCGCGTGCGTGATCCTGGTCGTGCTCACCGTAGGCTTTGCGCGCTACCGCCAGCCCAGCTTCGAGCGCACCACGATGGCCGAGTGGTCGATGTACTTTATCGGCATCCTCGCGCTCGGCGCCGCGCTGTCCGGGCTCACCGGCGACGGCGTGTACAGGCTCATCGGCTTCTGGATCGGCGGCCCAGTCACCGTCATCACCTGGGCGATCCAGCTCACGCGATTCGACGGCGAGCCCCGGTTCACCTGGGGTCTGCCGCTGGTCGGGCCGATGATTTCCGCGTCCGTCTCCGGCTGGCTCGCACACGACTACGGCCCGCTCTACCACGTGATGGGCACCGCCCTGTTTGTCATGTCGCTGCTTACCGCGGTGCCGACGTTCGCCCGCGTCTACTGGGCCGCCTGGCACGGCCGCGTCGACTTCGAGGGCGCGAAGTCCGCCACCGCGTGGGTGCCACTCGGCGTGGTCGGGCAATCCACCACCGCGATGCAGATCCTCTTCCCCGGCCCAGTCTCCATCTACTACGGCCTGGTCGCGCTGATCATCGCGATCCCGCTCGCGATATACGCCATGATCACCTTCTACCCCAACGCCGCGCGCTGGGTACCGTACTCTCCGGCATGGTGGTCGTGCACCTTCCCGCCGGGCACCGTCAGCATGGGCGGACACCAGATGGCGATGGTCAGCGGGTCGCAGTGGCTGGACGCGATCGCACTGAGCATCCCGGTGCTGCTCGTCGCGCACTGGGCGCTGTGCTCGAGCCGGTTCGTCAGTTGGGTGGCGGAGGGGCGCACGAGCTAGGCGCGCACCGCGAGCACCGCGTAGGTGTAATCCAGCAGCGGGGTGGGCACGCCCGCAGCGGCGGCCTGCCGGCGGATCGCGCCGACCTGCGCGTCGAGCTCGCTCGGCAGTCCGTCCGCGATGTCGCGCTGCATCGAGCTCGTCGCGCCCGCGTATTGCTGGTCCGCAAACGCGAGGGTTTGCGAGACCGCGTCCGCCGGCAGCCGCACGCCAAGCCCGCGGGCTGCGGCCTCGACTTCTTTCATCAGGGCGCGGAGTTGGGGGCGCAAAGCGTCGCGAAGCACGCCCATCGGCACGCCGGCAACCGCGCCGAGCGCGCCCGTGGTGGTGACAAACATGGCTTTTGACCATACGTCCGTAAGCACGTCGCCCGGCGCGTACAGCTCGCCGCCGATCCCCGCCTCATCCAGCGCCGCGCGGAACGCCCGGGCAGTTTCGCTTATCGACGCCCCCGCCACCGGCCCAAAGCTCAACGCCAAAGGCCCGGGATTGAGCACGATCTCTGCCGGCCCGACACGCGTGGCGTAGCAGCGGGCCACCCCGGCGAGGACCCGGTCGGCGCCGAAAATGCGCGCGGCGGTGTCGTGGATTTCGACCGAGTTCTGCGTCGTGACGATGGGCACGCCGCCGAGCTGCCGCGCGTCCGCGAGGTCCGCGAACGTCGGGTTATCCGGCAGCGCCTTCGTGGCGACAACCACGATGTCCGCCCCGCCCATCAGGTCCGCGGCCTCCCCGGCGTGCTCCGCCGCGTGGACCCGGACGGCGCGCGCCGGCTCGTCGCCGCGGCTGAGCAGCACGCCGCGCTGCCTGAGCGCCGCGAGCGTCTCCCCGCGCGCGACAAACGACACCTCGTGACCAGCCTCTGCGAGCACGCCGCCGAAGTACCCGCCGATCGCGCCCGCACCAATGCACACCACCTTCATGGTGCACAGTCTATCCGCGCGCACGCCGCCGCGTGCGCCTTTACTCCGGCGGCGACGGCCCCGCGTAGGTGGGCTCACCGGCCGGCGCGCCCTGGGCCGGCCCGCCGATCACGGCGCCGGTATCGGCGTAGGCCCGGCCGGTGAAGCGCGGCGCGGCGTACTTCGGACCGACCCACGCGATGCGCCCGTCGATGCGGGTCATGCGGCCGCGCTTTGGGTCGCCGTTGACGGCATTGTGGTGCGGGCACAGCCAGCACATGTTCGCCGGGGTGGTCTCTCCCCCGTGCGCGTACTCGGTGAGGTGGTGGGCCTGGCACTTGGAAATCGGCGCGTTGCAGTCAGGCCAGCAGCACGTCGGCGAGTCCACCTCCAACGCGAGCCGCTGCACCCGGGACGCGAGGCGCATGCGGTGGGTGTTGATCGGGCCAAGGTGCTCCGCGGCGAGCGTGATGTAGCCGTCCGGCAGGATCCGGCGCTTGAGCAACTGGCTGGTGGTCATGCGGACCCCGGTGTTGGTGACGACGACCGGCTCGGTGTCGTCGCTGTCGTCGGTGCCGGCGAGCACGTGGTCGATGTCCTTGTCGGTGACAATCGCGTGCACCGCCACCGGCGCCTGGACGATGCGCCGGTTGTTGACAATCCAGTCGATCGCATCGATGGGCTTGCCCCGCTCGTCGGGCGTCTCAAAGGTGGTGACCACGTCCTGCAGCCGGTTAGTAGGGCCGGTGAGCCGGATGATGAACTTGTCGTTTTTCATGTCGCGCTGGATCCGCACCCCGTCCTCGGGCACGCGCGGCGCGATGAAGTCCTTGCGCAGCCGGGCGGCTTTCTTTGCGATGGTGGCGGTATCCCCCTGCGCGGCGCACAGCTCGGCGGTGTATTCCCAACGCTTGGTCGGGTTGCTGATGCGGCGAGCGGTGCGCTCGATCAGCTCCAGCGTCTCAATGCAGTGACTGTTGGCTTCCGCCGCGGAGCGTGCCTCGGCCTGGTAGCGCGAGTGGCTGGTCGGCCGAAAGAACCGCCGCGCGAGCCGCACCAGCGTATCCGCGTAGTCCTCGGCCGCGCCCATCCCCACCAGCGCGGGCGCGTCGAGCCCGGCCTCGTCGACGAGCCGGAGCGTGGCAATACCCCCAGCGCGGAAGGCCAAAAAGGCCCGTAGTTGTTCCTCCCCCATAGGCCCACAACCTAGCCCACCCCCATGCACCCCGCAACCGCAAGGTTGAGATCCACCGCGATCCCGCCGACGCGCCCGCGGGACGTGAACTGCCACACCTGCGGTGCCGGGAACCCGAGCGGCCGCGGCCACGGCCCGAGGCGCGCGGGGTCGGTCACGGAGTTGTCGCCCCACTGCGCCAGCCACAGCGCGCCGAACTCCGCCGGGTTGGCAAGGCGCATGTGGCGTCGCCAGTAGCGGGCGGTGGTGTAGATACCGGCGACGGGGACGTCGGCGGCACGGAAGGCGGTGGCGGCGGCGCGGACGTCGGCAAGCGAAAGCCCCGCGGGTGACTCCACGTCGAGCCACATCGGCAGCCGCCTCCCGCCCAACACGTCGAGGGCGGCGCCGACCTGCTCGGCGACGGTCGTGCCCTCCGACGGGCTGCGTAGGTAGTGGTAGGTGGACAGGGAGCAGTGGGACGAGTGGGCGTCGAGAAGCAATTGCTCGAAGCACGGGTCCTGGTAGGTGCCGTCGGTGGTGCGAAGGACCGCGAAATCGAAGCCTGCGAAGTCGAGGCCGGCCTGGTATTCGGAGCAGTCGACGCCGAGCCTCACCGCTTTGACAGCCCCATCCGCGGAGTGAACGACTCGGGGTGGCGGCGCTGGGCGGCCGCGTCCGCGATGGCCAGGCGCCACTTCGGGTCCGTGACGGGCATGCGCGAGATGGGGAACCAGCCGACCTCGGTCGACTCGTCGTCGCCCACCACCGGCTCCGCGGCGGGGTTTACCGGCTCGAGGCGCAGCTGCACGGACATGTAGCTGGCCTGGTCGCCGTTGGCGTGCACGAGAGGGCCGACGGACCCCGCGCCAAGGATCGCGGCGGGCGTAGCCTCGATGCCGGTCTCCTCGCGCACCTCGCGCACCGCCGCGTCGTGCGGCTGCTCCCCCGGCTCTGCGATCCCGGTCACCGGTGTCCACTCGCCGTTGTCCGCGCGGCGCACGAGCAGCACGTCCGGCACCGCCCAGGCGGACTGGTCGGCGGAATCGCGCAGCACGATCGCGGCGACCGACGGCAGCCAGAGCGGGTCGTGGCCGATCTTCTCGCGGATCTGCACGATAAATTCCGGGATTGGCACGGCGTGTCCTTTCGTTCGTCGTTCGCGTGCCCACGAGTCTACGTCGGCTAGGATAGCTGCGATGCACACCCTGAAGCGCCTCCCCAAAGCCGTATTTATCACCGTCTACGGCGCGGTGCTGATCGCGCTCGTGGTCATGATCGCGGCGCTGACCAGCTACCAGACCAACGCGCGCACCACGCAGACGACGCCGGCGCCGCCGGTTACCGCCTGGAACCCCGCGCCTGCCGACGCCCCCAACGTCGCCGCCAGCGTCCGCCCCAACGTCATCGCCGACGCGCAGGTAGGCGCCACGAAGACCGGTGTGATGCTGCGCGGTGACCTCACCCCCACCGCCATGGTGAGTGCGGAGACCGCCGGCCATATCTCGCGCCTGCTCGAGCAGAACTGCCTGGACACGCTCACTCTCGAGACACCCGACAACATGCGCTTCGAGCTGCTGGGCTTTTGCTTCACGACGCTCCCGCCCCAGACCATCGCCGACCTCCTCCACTTCGGCGACGAGCACGGTGCCAACTCGGTCACGGTGACCAACAACCTGGAGCGCCAGGGTGGCGGTCAACTCGCGCAGCTGTACTGGCTCGACGCGACGCACGAGCAGGTGGAGGCGCTGCAGCCGGCGTGGGAGGAGTTCGGCCTGCGCCCGTACCTGGACCGCGCGACCTTCGAGGCGTTCACGGAGGACGAGCTCACCATCATGGAGGCGAATCCCTCGCGGCCGCACACCTACAAGCACGAACCGACCGGCGCGGCGCTGCGCGAGAAGTGGGGCATGCCGGAGCCTGGCCAATCCTGGTAGCTTCGCAGCGCAGCGCTACCAGCGCTGCGTCTCCCACTGTGCGTCCGGCACGACCTGGTCGATCACGGTCATCATCTGCTCGACGTTTGAGTAGGACATGAGCTTCGGGTTCTCCATCCCCTCCCAGCAGTCCTCGCCGCTGCGGCCGGCCTCCGTGCCGGAGACGATGCCGATGATTACGGCGCGGCCGTTGACGTGGGTGAACACCGGGCCGCCAGAGTCACCGGCGGCGGCGCAGACTGCGGCGATGTCGCCGAAGGTTTCGCGGTCCTCGTCGTCACCCGCGTTCACGATCTGCACCCGCTGCGTGTCTTCGAACTCGCCGCAGGTGTAGCCGGTGGTGGCGCCGGTTTTGCAGACGTGGCCCACCGGCGGGACTTCGTCGGCGATGCCGGTGGGGATTGGGTCGCCAATCACGTCCATGTAGCGGTCCGGGTCGGTGATCTTGATGATGCCAACGTCGATGCCGTCGGAAGCGCTGGCGTCGTGAGCAAACAGCCCCGAGTAGACGAACTGGCCGACCTCGTGCGCGTAGTCGAAGGCGCGCGAGGCGTTCGTGGGCCACACGAGGTCACCGGCGTGGCCGCAGTGCCCCGCGGTGACGGCGTAGTGCTGGCCCGCCGCGTCGCTGAAGCTGAACGCGACGGTGCACGACTGCGCCGTGAAGCTCTCGCCGGGCTGCGGCTGGTGGTCCGTCGTCTGGATGCGCGTGCCGGGCGCCCACAGCGCGAACGCTGGCACGCGGACCTGGTTGGCCTGGCCGTCAGACTCGGCGGCCTCCGTCTCCAGCGGGGTCTGCACCGCCTCGCGCGCCTGGCGCTCCTCGACGGAGCCGGTGGGCAGCTGCGAGGTGGTCAAGCCGAGCCACACCACGGAGGCGACGAACAGGGCGACCGCGACGATGCAGACCACCCAGCTCACGGTGCGTGCCGTGGTGCTGCGCGGGGCGGGTGCGGCGCGGTGCTGCGGCGCGGGCTCCGGGAACGTCCAGCGCTCGCCGTAGGTCGGCTGGTACTTCCTGGCGTGGTTGCCGGTCGATGAATCGTTTGAGTGGGTCACGCTACTCGGCGTCCGAGTGCTCCTCCTCGTCGTTTTCCGACTCAGCATCGCCGGATGCCTGGATCTTCAGGTCGCGGATGAACTTCTCCGGGTCGAACTCGGTGAAGTAGTCGGGGCCGGCGAACTGTTCTTGTGCCATGGTGTGCTCCTTTTTCGTGCTGGGGCTTACTGCCCGAGGGTATCGACGATGAACTGCTTGACGCGCTCCGCGTCGTTGGGCAGGTCCGTGACGTGGCGGTCGGCGGCCAAGATGGAGGCGAAGCGCTCCGGCACCTCCGGCTCGCGGCCGGTTGCCTCGACGATTGTGTCGGCGAACTTGACCGGCAGCGCGGTCTCCAGGACCACGATGCGGGTGTCGGTCTCGCCGGCAAGGTCGCGTGCGACGTGGATGCCGTCGGCGGTGTGCGGGTCCACCATTACCCCGTGCTCCTCCCACGTCTGCTTGATCGTGGCGAGTCGGTCGGCATGGGTGGACGAGCCCGAGACGAAGCCGAAGTCGTTCCGGATGCGGTCCAGGACCTCCTGGCCGCCCAGATCGTCCAGGTCGAAGCCGCCCTCCTTCACCTTGGTACCGAAGAGGCGCTTGGTGGCGGAGGCGTCGCGCTGGAGGGCGTCGAAAAGCATGCGCTCGAAGTTGGATGCCTTCGAGATGTCCATGGACGGCGACGAGGTGGCCTGGGTTTCCGCCGAGGAACGCGGGCGGTAGTTGCCGGTGCGGAAGAACTCGTCGAGCACGTCGTTTTCGTTCGTGGCCACGATGAGGCGGTCGATGGGCAGGCCCATGCGCTTAACGACGTACCCCGCGCACACGTCGCCAAAGTTGCCGGTCGGGACAGCGAACGAGAGTTTTTCGTCGTTCGACTCGGTCACGCGCAGGTAGGTCGAGATGTAGTAGACGGTCTGCGCAAGCAGGCGCGCCCAGTTGATGGAGTTCACCGCGCCGATGGAGTACTTGGCCTTGAAGGCGGCGTCGGCGTTGACCTCCTTGACCACGTCCTGGCAATCGTCGAAGACGCCGTCGAGAGCGATGTTGTGGATGTTCGGGTCGTCCAGCCCGAACATCTGCGCCTGCTGGAACGGGGTCATGCGGCCGGCGGGGGTGAGCATGAAGACGCGGATGTTGTTGCGTCCGCGCATCGCGTACTCGGCGGACGAGCCGGTGTCGCCCGAGGTCGCGCCCAACACGGCGAGCGCCTCGCCGCGGCGGGTCAGCTCGTACTCGAACAGCTCGCCGAGCAGCTGCATCGCCATGTCCTTGAACGCGGCGGTGGGGCCCTCGGACAGGTGGGCGATGGAGAGCGTTTCGTCCAGCTCCGTGACCGGCACGATGTCCGGGTGGGCGAACTTGGGAGTGCTGTAGGCCTTGGCGGTGAGTTCCTCGATCACCGCTGGCGGGATGTCGTCCACGAACAGCTTCACAACCTCGGCCGCAAGGGCTGCGTACCCCTCGGCGGCGAGGAGGTCACGCCAGGCGTCGAGAAGCGAAGGCTCCAGGCGCGGATACGTGGCCGGCATGAACAGACCGCCGTCGGCGCTCAATCCCCCGAGCAGGATGTCGGTGAACTTGTGCGGTGAGGCGGTCGTATCGCGAGTTGAAATGTAATCCACGGGCGTCGAGTTTACGGGACCGGGTTGGAATTCGTAGATATTTTTGCGGCGCATCGGGCTGTGCAACGCGCACCAGCTGCCTCAAAGGTAATCCCAATTAAACATAACGGGCGTTAGGGTACTACCATTCATTGCCATGGCAAACAATCATCCACGCGAACAACTGACAACCAAAGCCCTTATCGTGTGGTTCGGCGCAGTCGCTGTGTATGCCGTAGCCATCCTCGGCCGCACCTCCTTCGGTGTGGCAAGCGTGGAAGCTATCGACAGATTCAACGTCGACGCATCACGAATCGCAGTCTTTACCGCAGTCCAGGTCGGTGTCTACGCCTTCGCGCAGATCCCCACCGGGCTGCTCATCGACAGGCTCGGCCCTCGCTTCATGCTCGTCGCCGGCGCCATCATCATGGCCGTGGGGCAGATCGTCCTCGGCCTGACCACGTCGTACGGCGTGGCCATTGTCGCCCGCGTCCTCATCGGCGCCGGCGACGCCACCGCGTTCCTGTCCGGCATGCGCATCCTGCCCTACTGGTTCCCGCCGCGGAAGACCCCGCTGTTCACCCAGCTCACCGCGGCGCTCGGCCAGCTCGGCCAGTTCCTCTCCGCGGTCCCCTTCCTCGCCCTGCTCACCGCCAAGGGCTGGACCGTCTCCTTCGTCTCCCTCGGCGCGCTCGGCCTACTTGTCGCGCTCCTCGCCGCGATCGCAGTCGCCGACACCCCGGAATGGGCCGAGATGACGCCCGGCCAGCGCCGCGAGATCAAGCAGCAGCGCCAGGACGACCGCACCCCGATGAAGGAGGTGCTCGGCGTGGTCCTGCGCTCCCCCATCGCCTGGGAGGCATTCTTCATCCACGGCTGGGTCATCTTCTGGATGTTCAGCTTCTGCCTCCTGTGGGGCCTGCCGCTCATGACGCTCGGCATGGGCCTTACCGAAAGCCAGGCCGGCACCGTGCTCATCCTGTTCACGGTGGTCAACATCGCCTCGGCGCCGTTCGTCGGCGCGGTCTCCGCCCGCATGGGCTCGAGCCGCGACCTCGGCGCCCTCATCCTCGGCGGCGTCACCCCGCTGGCGTGGATCATCTTCTTCCTGCCCAGCGAGCCGCGCAGCTACGCGGCCATCCTCACCATGGCCATCATCATGGGCCTGTGCGTGCCCACCTCGAACTTCGGCTTCGACGCCGTGCGCGAAAACCTGCCCACCAACATGGTCGCCACCGGCACCGGCCTGGGCAACATGGGCGGGTTCGTAGCGACCATGATCGGCGCGCAGACCGTCGGCGTGCTGCTCGACCACTCCTCACACGGGCAAGCCTACCAGTGGCACGACTTCCAGCTCGCCTGGATCGCCTTCTACGTCACGGCCGCCGTGTTGCTCATCGGCCTGCTCGTGTCGCGCCGCAAGGCGAAGCGCCTCACCGCGACACCGCGCGTCAAGATCGTCAACGAGGCGCCCGCCGAGCGGCAGAAGCTGCAGGACGCGTAGCCGTTACCGCCGGGGCGGCTCCTGGCGCCCGGTCAGGATGTCCACGACGGAGCGGATGGCGGCGTCGCCAAGCTGCGGCAGCTGCCCGCCCGTCGCCGGCGCGTGCTCGCCCCGCGCGGCGCCCCGCTCGGCCCGCACTTCGGGCTCGACCTCGAGCGACAGCGTCGTATCTTCAAGGTGCAGCGCGGCACGCTTATCGACGCCAGCCACACGCGCCCCCTCCACCAGCGCCACCAGGTCGGCGTAGGTCGCATCGGTCAGATCAATAGAAAAGTGAACAGCCATGCCCCCACTCTACGGGCGCGAGCGGGAGACGGCGCTAATCAAACTCGCGGGTGGGCTTTTCTCCCCAGAACACCTCTTCAATCACCTGGTGAGCCCGGCGCGTAATGCGCAGGTAGTCCTCCAAGAACTGCTGCTGGTCGTCCGGGTCGTAGCCGGCGGAGCCCGCCACCTGCGCCAGGTGCGGCCCCGGCGCGGGCAGCTGGTCGGTGCGCTTGCCCGCGACCAGCACGAGCGCGCTGCGGGCGCGCGTGGCCGTGAGCCAGGCGGTCCGGAGGATCTCCGCCTTCGACGCGGCCAGCACCTCCGGGTCGTCTAACTCCGCGAGGAAGTCCAGCGAGTCCAGGGTGGACGTGGTGTGGAGCCCCTGGTGCTCGTGGGCGTGCATCATGGTGAGGAGCTGGACGGTCCACTCGACGTCGGCAAGCGCCCCGCGCCCCAGCTTGGTGTGGGTGGCGCGGTCGGCGCCGCGTGGGAGGCGCTCGTTGTCCACGCGGGCTTTGATGCGGCGGATCTCGCGGATGTCGGCCCTGCTCGCCCCGCCCTTGGGGTAGCGGAACTGGTCAATCATCTGTAGGAACTGCTCGCCGAGCGGCGCGTGGCCGGCGACGCCGGTGGCGCGCAGCAGCGCCTGCTTCTCCCACACCTCGCCCCACTCGCGGTAGTAGCGCTCGTAGGAGGCGATCGTGCGCGCGACGGCGCCGGAGCGGCCCTCGGGGCGCAGCCCCAGGTCCACCTCGAGCGGCGGGTCGCCCGACGGCTTGGCCAGGCGCTTGCGCATCTGGTCCACGATGCGCGCCGCCCACGCGGTGGCGTCGGACTCCGAGGTCTCCCCCACGGGCTCGGCAACCACCATGACGTCGGCGTCGGAGCCGTAGCCAAGCTCCGCGCCGCCGAGGCGGCCCATGCCAATAAACGCGATGCGCGCCGGCTGCTCGGCCAGCTCCTGGTCCTGCAGGTCGGCGTAGATTTCAGATTCCAGCGCCGCCTGCAGCACCGCCTCCCACACGATGGTTAGCTCGGTGCACACCTGGCGCACCTCCATCAGGCCCAGCAGGTCCGCAGACGCGATGCGTGCCAGCTCCGCGCGGCGCAGGGAGCGCGCCACCGCGACGGCCTTGTCGGGGTTGCCTCGGTGCCGGTTGGCGGAGTTGATGATCGCCTTGTACACCTGGTCCGGCGCGGGTTCGAGCAGGCGCGGCCCGCTGGAGCCGTCGCCGAGCAGCTTGACCACGTCGGGGGCGGAGATGATGAGGTCGGAGGTGTACGGCGAGTTGCCCAGGATGTGCATGAGGCGCATGCCGACGACGCTTTCGTCGCGAAGCATGCGCAGAAACCAGCTGCGATCCAGCGCGGCGTCCGACAGTTTGCGGTAGTTGAGCAGGCCCGCGCCCGGGTCGGCAGTGCCGGCGAGCCAGTGCATGAGCGTGGGCAGGAGGATCGCCTGCAGCTTCGCCTTGCGCGAGGTGCCCTTAACCAGCGCGTTGAGGTGGTCGTAGGCGCGGGCGGGGTGGCGGTAGCCCAGCGCGGCCAGCTGCGCCTTGACCGCGTCGGCGGAGAAGGTCGCCTCGCCGATGGACAGGTCTACGACGGCCTCCAGCAGCGGGCGGTAGAAGAGGCGCTCGTGCAGGTTGGACACCACCTGGCGCAGCTGCGACAGCGCCCGCTGCATCTCCTCGACCGCGGTGCGGCGCGCGGTGGCCTGAAACCCGGCGGCGCGGGCGAGCCAGCGCAGCCGCTTCTCGTCGTCCGCGTCGGGCAGCTGGTGGGTCCGCTTGAAGCGCTGCAGCTGCAGGCGGTGCTCCAGGAGTCGGAGGAACTCGTAGGCGCGGATGAGTTTGCTCGTGTCTTCGCGGCCGACGTAGCCGCCGTCGCGAAGCGATTCGAGCGCCGCGACCGTGTTGGGGTTGCGCAGGTCGGCGTCGATGCGCCCGTGCACGAGCTGCAGCAGCTGCACGGCGAACTCCACGTCGCGCAGGCCTCCCTCCCCCAGCTTCAGCTCGCGCTGCCGCAGCGACTCGGGCACGTTGGCCAGCACGCGCCGCCGCATCGCCTGCACGTCCTCCACGAAGGATTCGCGCTGGGAGGCCTCCCACACGAGCGGAGCAAGCGTATCGACGTAGCACTGCCCCAACTCCAGCGACCCCGTCAGCGGCCGCGCCTTGAGCAGGGCCTGGAACTCCCACGTCTCGGCCCACCGCTTGTAGTACGCCACGTGGCTGTCCAGGGTGCGCACGAGCGCGCCGGCCTTGCCCTCGGGGCGCAGGTTGCCGTCCACCTCGAAGAAGCAGGCGGTGCCCAGCTGCATGAACTCGCTGGCGGTGCGGGTCGCCTTGGCGGTGGCGTCGTCGGCGACGAAGATGACGTCCACGTCGGAGATGTAGTTCAGCTCGCGGGCGCCGCACTTGCCCATGGCGACGACGGCGAGCCGTGTGTCCGGTTCCTCGTCGCCGTAGATGTGGCGGACGGCGACGGCGAGGGCGGCGGTCAGCGCGGCGTCGGCAAGCGCGGTCAGCGTCTCGGTGGTGCGGGTGTAGCCGAGCGGTTCCGTCCCGCCGTAGCCTTTCACCGGGGCGAACGTGCCCGCCAGGTCCGCGGCGGCGACCCGCATCATGAGCGTGCGGTACGCGTCGCGCAGCGCCTCCTTCGCGGCGTGCTTGTCGTCGAAGCGCGCGCCGGCGCGGTACGTCGCCTCCGCGATCGGCGCGGCGTCCACGGCGGCGAGCATCGCCTCGCGCATCTCCTCGGCGGTGGGCAACTCGCCCGCCAGCGCGCGCCACTGCTCCGGGTTGGCCACCAAGTGGTCCGCCAGCGCCGTCGAGCCGCCGAGCAGCGCGAAGAAGCGCGTGCAAAACGCCGGATCGGCCGCCAGCTGGTCGCGCACCTCGGCCCACTCGCCCGGCGCGTGCTCCTGCAGCGCCCCGGCGAAACGGTGCGTGTTGTTCAGGGCCAGGTCGGGGTCACCGGTGCCGGCGAGGGTCCAGAGCGAGGGGGCGTCGACAAGCGAAAGCTCCTCGATGTCCTCCGCGGCGCGCGGCGAGACGAGGCCGAGTTTTGCTGGGGTGGGAAGCGCCATATTAAAGGTCCATCCCGCTCTCCAGCTCCCACGGGGTGACCTGGCAGGTGTAGTCGTGCCACTCGTCCCACTTGGCGCGCAGGAAGTACTCGAAGACCTGCTCGCCGAGCACCTCGGCCATGAACTCGGACTGCTCGAGGTAGCGCAGCGCCTGGTCGAGCGAGTTGGGCAGGTCGCGGTAGCCCATCGCGCGGCGCTCGCGGCGGGTGAGCGAGAAGACGTCGTCGCGGGCGGGCTCGTCCAACTCGTAGCCCTGCTCGATCCCGCGCAGGCCGGCGGCCAGGACCGCCGCGTAGGCCAGGTAGGGGTTCGCGGCGGAGTCCAGCGAGCGGACCTCCACGCGGCGCGACTCCGCCTTGTGCAGCCGGTAGGTGGGCACGCGGACCATCGCGGAGCGGTTGGACACGCCCCAGGTCGCGGCGGTGGGTGCCTCGGAGCCGAACTGGAGGCGCTTGTAGGAGTTGACGTACTGGTTGGTCAGGGCGGAGATCTCGTTGGCGTGCTCGATGATGCCGGCGATGAACTGGCGGCCGGTGCGCGACAGGCTGATCTCATCGTCCGGGTCGTGGAAGGCATTCTCGTCGCCCTCGAACAGGGAGAAGTGCGTGTGCATGGCGGAGCCGTCCATGTCCCGGAACGGCTTGGGCATAAACGTGGCGTGCACGCCGTTGGCTTCGGCGACCGTCTTCACGATGTAGCGGAACGTCACCACGTTGTCCGCCATGGTCAGCGCGTCAGTGTGGCGCAGATCGATCTCCTGCTGGCCGGCGCTGGCCTCGTGGTGCGAAAACTCGGTGACGATGCCCATGTACTCCAGGGCGCTGATCGCCTGCCGGCGCAGCTTCGGCGCCTCGTTGCGCTTGGCCTGGTCGAAGTAGCCGCCCTTGTCGGCCGGCCGCGGATGCTCGCCCGGTTCGAAGGGCTTGACCACGTAGAACTCGATCTCGGGGCTGGCCAGGAACTCAAAGCCCATGTCGCGGGCGTTCTGGATCTGGCGGCGCAGCACCTGCCGCGGGTCCGCGTAGAGCGGGTCGCCGTCCGGCATGGTGATGTCGCAGAACATGCGCGCGGTCTGCAGCCCGGAGTCCTCGTCAAACGGCAGCGCCTGGTAGGTCGACGGGTCCGGCTTCAGCAGCGTGTCGGACTCGGAGATGCGGGTGAAGCCCTCGATGGAGGAGCCGTCAAACCCCGCGCCCTCATCAAACGCGGATTCCAGCTCCGCGGGCGACATCATCACGGTTTTCAGCGAGCCGAAGATGTCGGTGAACCAGAGCCGCAGAAACGCGATGTCCTGCTGCTCTACCTTGCGCAGGACCTCTTCCTGTTGAGTGTTCATACGGCCCACTGTAGCCGGGCTAGACTCTATGCCAGCCGAAGTGAGGAGAGGAACGTATGCCACAACCACAGGAATTTCTGGAACTCGAGGTCAAGCTCGCCGTCGACGCCGACACAAAGCCACCCAGGCTTTCGCTTATCGACGCCACACTGTCCCCCATCTCCACCACCACCCACGAACTTTCCGCCATCTACTTCGATACCGCGGACCTGCGCCTGACGCGCTCCAAGATCACCCTGCGCCGCCGCACCGGCGGCAAGGACGCCGGCTGGCACGTCAAGCTACCCGGCGAGTCCGGCGGGCGCCGCGAGCTGCAGCACCCGCTGTCGGACGGCACCGGTAGTGGCAACGGAGTTGGCAGCGATGCCGACACCGTCCCCGAGCCGCTGCTGGACGCGGTGCGCGACGTCCTCGGCCCCGTCCACCCGCCGCTGAAGCCGATCGCGCGCGTGGACAACCGACGCGTGGAAACCGTGATCGGCGTGCGCTACCCGGACCCGGCCGACTCGCTCGCGGTGGCGGAGTTCTGCGACGACCACGTCTCCGCCGAGTCCTACCTGCCCGGCGGCACGGCCTCCGAGTGGCGCGAGTGGGAGCTTGAGCTCACCGACGCCATCGCCGGCACCCCCGCCGGCGAGCGCCTGCTCAGCCGCGCCACCGAGGCGATGCTGGCCGCGGGCGCCCGCCGCGCGGACTCGCCGTCCAAGCTGGCCACGGCGCTTGGCGACAGCTTCAACAACGCGCCCCTGCCGTCCGCGGGCACCGGCGACGCGGCCGCCGACGCCGTGTACGCCTCCCTGCGCGACAAGCGCGACGCCATCATGAGCTGGGAGCCGCGCGTGCGCGCCGACGAATACGACTCGGTCCACCAGATGCGCGTAGCCACCCGCGAGCTGCGCTCCTTGCTGGAGACTTTCGACGGCGTGATTACCGCCGGCGACCTCGCCCACCTCGAGGCGGAGCTCAAGCACGCCGCGGCGGTCCTCGGCATGGCCCGCGACGCCGAGGTGGTCGAGCAGCGCTTCCACGACCTGCTGGCCAGCGACCAGTCCGACAAGATCGACGTGATCACCGCCGCCCACATCAACCGCGACATGCGCGGCGTCTACGAGGAGGCCCACGCCGACATCGTCGACATGTTCGACTCCGAGCGCTTCACCGCCCTGCTCGCCGAGGTCGACGCGCTGCTTCACGACGCCCTCACGCCCCACCTCCCCGGTGAGGTTGATGAGGATGAGGGTGGCGCGGACAAGCATGAGCCCGAGGAACCCGCCGACGCGGTGCTCTACGCGCACCTGCGGGCGGCGTACAAGAAGCTGAAGAAGCGCAACGCAAAGGTGGAAAAATACTACGGCGACACCTCCCTGCCGCTGCTGCAGCGCGAGTCGTACGTGCACGACGTGCGCAAGACGGCGAAGAAGCTGCGCTACGCCGCGGTAGCCGCCAAGGACGCGGGCCTGAAGACTGGGCCGCTGGCCAAGGCGTGCAAGCGGCTGCAGACCATCCTCGGCGATTTCCAGGACGCGGTGACCGCGCGCGAGCACATCGAGCGCCTCGCTCGGGCGGCGCGCGACCGCGGCGAAGATACCTTCGCGTACGGCATCCTCTACCAGCGAGAACTGGAGATCGGGCGCGCAGCGCTCGAGGACTACCCGAAGGCGATCAAGGACATCAAGAAGGCATTCAAGCAGGTGTAGAGCCGGGGGGCGCGTTGCAGGCCTTGTAGCTGGATGACGAACAGGGGGTGACGAAGATGCGGAATTTTTGTCGCACCCTCGTCATCCCCTTCTCGTCATGGAGCGGGTTCCCCTCGGGCGCACGGCTCGCGTCCTAGTCCTCCCAGGCCTCATCCTGGTCGTCGGCGACCTGGTTGCGCTGCGCCGCGGTCTCCAGCGCGCGCTCCGCCTCCTCGCGGGTGTCGTACGGGCCCATGCGGTTGTCCCAGGACGCAACCTTGCCCTGGGTGACCTCGCCGGTGGACGGGTTGAAGTAGAACTTTTCGTCTGCCATGGTCGGCTCCTTCGTGTATTCCGGGGGTTCGCGGTGGGCCGCAAACGGTGGACATTTTGCCCCACCATACCCGCCGACGGCGGTTGGTAGTCTGGAGTTTCCTCGTACCAATCCCCCTTTGCGCAGAGTGGAGAACGCTTTATGTCTTTGTGGCCTGCCCCCGACGCCCAACCATCCGACCTGGTGGAACGCGCTCGCAAGGAGCACGAACGGCGCGTTGGCGCGCAGCCGACACACGTCGCATCCGCCCCGGCAACGTGGATCCTCGCCGGGGAAAACGTGGACCACTTCGGCGGCGCCACGCTCATCGGGCTCGGCGGGCTGCGCGCCGCGGTGGCGGTAAGCCCGCGCGACGACCATAAGCTCCGCTTCGCGGCCTCCGCGCCGGGCTCGGAGCCGGTCCTGACCACCGCCCCGCTCGGCGACCCCGACGGCGCCGACCACCCCCTGGGCAAGCGGTGGGCCGGCCTGGTCCACCAGCTGATCCAACGACAGGTGCTCTCGCGAGAAACGGCGGGCCTAGACGTGACGGTCGTTTCCGACATCCCGCTCGGCGCCGGGCTCGGGGCGCTTTGGGCCGCGGACTCGGCCATGTGCCTCGCCCTCGCCGCCGGGCACGGCGACATCAACGACGCGCCCTTCCGCGCCCGCCTCGCCGACATCGCCGCCCACGCGGTGGAGACGTACTCGTCGCTCAACGGCCTGCGCTCCCGCCACACCGCGGCCCTGCGCGCCACCGGCAACGGCATCGCCGTGATCGATTACGCGGACGGCTCGCTCACCGAGGCGCCGCACCCGACCCGCGAGGGCGTGCGCATCTTCTCCGTCGCGGAGACGTTCGGTGAGGCGGACGCGGGCCAGGTGGAGGGCATCGCCACCCACCGCGCGTTCATCAGCGCGGCGTGCGCCAACTTCGGCGTCCACTCGCTGCGCAAGCTGCCCGACGCCATCGAGCGCGTCGTCGAGTGGGTCCAGGCGCGCCACACCGTCGGCGACACCACCGCGCCAGCGCCGGAGACGGCACGGGCGTGGGTCCACTTCTGCGAGGCGGAGACGCTGCGCAGCATGGCCGTAGCCAGGGCGCTGCGCTCTCGCCACACCAACGACCTGTTCGCCCTGGTGAACTCGCCAACCGAGCTGCGCGGACTCACTGTCCCCACCGAGCTCGTGGCCCTGTGCCGCGAGCGGGGCGCGCTCGCGGCACGGCCCGCGGCCACCGGCACCTCCAGGGCGGTGCTCGCGCTCGTGCCGCGCCGGGACGCGGACGAGTTCGCCCGCCGCATGGCCGAGCAGTTCGACGTCGTCGAGATCACGCCGGGCACCACCGCGCGCCTCGAGGACGCCCCGCGTCCTAGCCGGCAAACCTAGTCGGCAAAACCTAGTCGGCAGACCTAGTCGGCGGGCCAGGCGAAGGAGACTTCGCGCTGGGTGGCGTCGGCAAGCACGAGCGAAAACTTCGTCTCCGTGCCCTCCCCCGGCGCGCCGACGGACGGCGCGAGCACCGGCGGGTCCGCGATGAAGATGCGGGCGCGGTCCTCCTCGTTGACCGTGAGCGTCACGCCCTCGAAGTTGTGGCCGACCCACGGCTCGAGCACGGTCGCCTCGGTCAGGTTCAAGCACGCCTTGTCCACGGTGTTGGCCAGCTGGGACGTCCGCCCCATCGTCTTCATCACCCTTGGTGCGTCCTCGCGCACCCACTCCGGCACCTCCGCGCCCGCGCAGATAGCCAGGCAGACTTCGGTGGCGTAGCGGTCGACCAGCCGGCGCAGCGGCGCGGTGACGTGACTGTAGTAGCCGCCGATGCCCGCGTGTACCTCCGGCTCCTTCTCCGACAGGTCCACGTAGCCCGCTCCGCGCAGCAGCTTCTGCGCCTCGCGCATCATGGCCATCCCGCGCGGGGTGTCCGCGTCGATCCCGGCGAGGAACTCGCCGATGTTGCCGCCGACCTCGTAGCCCAGGTTCGACGCCTCGCGCCGGAACTCAGCCTC
Source organism: Corynebacterium sp. NML 150383 (assembly GCF_002285085.1). Taxonomy (NCBI): domain Bacteria; kingdom Bacillati; phylum Actinomycetota; class Actinomycetes; order Mycobacteriales; family Corynebacteriaceae; genus Corynebacterium; species Corynebacterium sp. NML 150383. Next base: position 24,210 of record NZ_NSGK01000003.1, read on the forward strand.
CGCCTCACCGGTCGCGGGCCCGAGCGTGCGCAGGAACCCGACGCCAGCCTCCACCATCATGTTGCCCGCCACCATGCCGGTGAGCAGGGAGATCTCCGAGTTGTAGTCCATGACGGGGTGGCGCGGCTCGATGACCAGCTCGAAGGTCCCGCCCTCGCCGACCACGCGCACGCTGGGCAGCCGCAGGTTGATCGCCTCGCGCCGCAGCGAGCTACGCTGCCGCAGCTGACCGACCTCGGGAAGCAAGCGTATCGACGCGTGCGGCTCCCCCCGCACGAAGTCCTCGTGCACCCTGTCGTAGTCCAGCCGGGCCACCGAGCGCACCAGGGCGCGCTCGACGTGGGCGCTGTCCACCTCGCCGTCCTGGTCCAGCTCGAACGTCCACAACACCGCCGGCCGGTCCACGTCCGGCAGCAGCGAGGCGGAACCCTCGCTCAGGCTCGGCGGGTGCAGGCGTGCCGGCTCGTCGGGAAGGTAGATGGTCTGGCCGCGCTGCAGCGACTCGTCCCTCACCGCCCCGCCCGGCTCCACAAAGGCGGCGACGTCCGCGATCGCGTACGTGACGGTGTAGCCGCCGCCTCCTCCTTCGCCGCGCTCGGCGATGTGCACCGCCTGGTCCAGGTCGCGGGAGCCGACTGGGTCGATGGTGACGAGGGGGATCGAGCGGGCGTCGATACGCTGCCCGGCGAACCGATCGGTGAGCTGCGTCGCTTCCTCGAGCACCTGCGGAGGGAAGTCGGTGGGGACGGAAAATTCGCTCGCGATAGCGCGAAAGTTCAGCGGCGCGGCATACAGTTTCATACCCCGCCATCGTGCCAGAGTCTGCGGGAGCGCGCAGTGCGAATGAGCCGGCCTATGAGCCGGATTCTGTGCCCCGGACGGGGCGGTGACCATCCATCTGGGCCACCCATCGCTGGGCGCCTCAAGCAGCTACCTTCGGACATGGGCGGGCAGCCTCATCGCGTCCGACGACCCCTGCGCACGCGCAGCGGTTCTTGCCTTGCTCCCGGTGGGGTTTACCTGGCCGCCGATGTCACCACCAGCGCCGGTGCGCTCTTACCGCACCCTTTCACCCTTACCCCGCGACTAGCGCGAGGCGGTCTACTTTCTGTTGCACTTTCCCGCGGATCACTCCGGGTTGCCGTTAGCAACCACCGTGCCCTGTGGAGTCCGGACTTTCCTCGGCCACCCGCCAGCCCGCATGCGCGGCGGTTCGGGCGGCCGCGGTCACCCGGCCGACTCATTCGCAAGCCGTCATTGTACCTTACCTGTGGTGCGCGACATCGTTGACGCAGCGTACGACCCCAAAATCGTCGTAGAAATCCACCACGGACACGCTGGCCAGGTCCAGATAGGTGTGCTTGAACACCTCAGCCCCGGCGCCGAGCCCCTGCCGGATCACACTCTTGATCGGCATCATGTGGCTGACCACCAGGATGGTCTGCCCGGCGCGCTCCTCCTGTAGCTTCAGCCGCGCGCGGGTCACCCGACGGTGCAGCGCGGCGAGCGATTCGCCCCGCGGCGGGGCTTTGCTTACCGACGCCTCCCATTCCCCAAACTCCTGCGGAAACTTCCCCCGGGCCTCGTCCCTCGTCAGCCCCTCGAAGTCGCCGAAGTTGATCTCTCGGAATCCGTCGTTGGTTGCAAACGCGTCGAACCCGAGCGCGTCGGCCGCAGCTTCCGCGGTCTGCTGGGCGCGCGCCTGCGGCGAGGCGACGATCGCGTCGATAGGCCCAAACTGCGACTCCTGCGCCAGCGCGGTGAGCGCCCCGGCGGCCCGGCGCGCCTGCGCCCGGCCCAGCTCGGTCAGCTCCGGGTTGGAGGTGCCGGAGAGGCGGTGCTCCGCGGAGTGCGCGGTCTGCCCGTGGCGCAGCAGGATGAAGCGCGTGCGGGTTGCGCCGCCGTTGCCGTAGACCAGCGCGCCGGGGTGGCCGGCTGCTGCCCGGTCGTTCGGAGCTTTGGCGGTAGCGCGGGCGGGCGGCCCGCTGTGCAGGCTTGCTTCCTCCACGATGCGGGGCGTGCCGTCCTTCGTCGCGGCGTCCATCGCCTTGTTGGACAGCTCGTCGGCCTTCTTGTTCTTCGCGCGCGGCACCCAGGTGTAGGTGACGCGGTCGAAGCCGCCGGCGAGCTTGCGGGCCTTGACGGCGAGCTTCTGCATGTCAGGGTGCTTGATCTTCCAGCGGCCGTTCATCTGCTCGACAACCAGCTTGGAGTCCATGGACACCGCCACCTCGGTGGCTCCCAGCTCGGCGGCGGCCTCGAGGCCGCGCAGCAGGCCGTGGTACTCGGCGACGTTGTTGGAGGACTTGGAGCCCACCACGTAGACGATCTCGGCGAGGGTCTCTCCGCCCTCGCCGTAGACAACGGCGCCGGAGCCGGCCACGCCGGGGTTGCCGCGCGAGCCGCCGTCAGTAAAGACGCTGACCTTCATCGGCTCCCCTACTCCTCGATGGTCAGTCCGGTGCGGGCCGCAGCCTCGTCCGGGGTGAGGCGCACGCGCACGAGCAAGGCGCCGCAGTTCGGGCAGGTGGGAACCTCGTCGGCGGGCGTGCCCATCACCGCGGCGCGCTCGGAGGCGGGCAGCTGGATGAAGCAGGCGTTGCAGGTGCGGCCGTTGAACGCGGCGGCACCCATCTCGTCGTAAACCTCGAGGACGTCGTCGGGGAGCTTGTGGCGCAGCGCGGCGGTGTCCACCTGCTCGCGGTCCGGCAGCGCCTCGACGGCGCGGCGGGCGGCCTCCACCTTGCGGTCCGCCTCGTCCAGGCGCGCGCCGTGGTTGTCGCGGTTGTTGCGCAGCGCGGCGATCTCGTTGTGCGCCTCCTTGAGCTCGGAGAGCAGGTCCGCGATGCGCGACTTCGCCGCGTAGCGGTCGTGCTCCAGGTCCTTGCGGCGCTCCGGGTTGGTCTCGGCGCCGAGCTGGCGCTTGTCATCAATCTCGCGCTTCTTCAGCTTGCGCTCGTCCTCCTGGATGCGCAGGATCTCCAGCTCCATGTCGTCCACGGCCATCTGCGCGGCGGCCGACGCCGCTTGCAGGTCCTTGCGCTCCTTGAGCAGCCTCTCCAGCTCCTGCTCCTCCGGCCGCGCCGAGTCCGGGTGCGCGGCCACGCGGTCCGCCTTGGCCAACTCGAGCAGGATCGGCTGCTCCTCTGCGGAAAGCTTCACGGGTACTCCTCCCTTGTCTTACTTCTCTGCCCCGGGGCGCCCGGGGTGTGCAGACACCGTCCACGGGTCGGTGCGGATGTCCAGCACCTGTGTCTGCACGCCTAGCGGCTCAACGATACTCGCCGCCTGCTCCGTCCACGGAAACTCGCTCGCCCAGTGCGCCGTATCAATCACGGCGGGCCCGCCCGCGCGCAGGTGTTCGTCCACCGGGTGGTGCCGCAGGTCCGAGGTCACGTATACGTCAACGCCAAGCTTTGCGACGTCACCGAGGAACCCATCCCCCGCCCCCGAGGACACCGCGACGCGGCGCACCAGCCGGTCCGGGTCCCCCGCAGCGCGCACGCCCCACACCGTTTCCGGCAGCGCGTCGGCCACCTGCTGCGTAAACTCGCGCAGCGTCATCGGCTCGGGCAGCTCGCCCACGCGGCCGAGCCCGTAGGCGCCCTCCAGCTCGCGTGTGCCCGCGGGCCGCGACATCTGGACCACGTCGAAGGCGGGCTCCTCGTAGGGGTGGGAGGCGCGGAGGGCGTCGGTAAGCGAGGCGCGCAGGCGCGTGGGGGCGACGAACTCGACGCGGACCTCGGGCGCGGTGAAGTGTGCACCCACCTCGCCGTCGGTGGGGTCGGCGCCCTCGACGGGGGTGAACTCGCCGGTACCGTCGTGGCTGAACGCGCACTCGCGGTAGTTGCCAATCGCGCCGGCGCCGGCGTCGAACAGCGCGCGCTTGACGCTGTCAGCATCGGCGGGCGGCACGTGGACGCCCCAGCGGTCGGTGCCGTCGAGGAAGATCGGCTTGATCGGGCGGCCCGGGGTGATGCCCACCAGCTCGGCGAGCTTGTCGGACACGCCCGGCCGGGCGGAATCCGCATTCGTGTGCGCGGCGAACAGGGCGCAACCGCCCGCGATCAGGGTGTGGACCACCTTGCCCTTCGGGGTGTTCGCCGCCACCGAGCTCACCCCGCGCAGCAGCAGCGGGTGGTGGACCACGAGGAGTTGCGCGCCCGCGTCCACCGCGGCCTGCGCAACCTCCAGCGTGCAGTCGAGGGCGAAGGCCACCTTGGTCACCTCCGCGTCCGGGTCCCCGCAGACCAGGCCCACCTTGTCCCAGCTCTCGGCCAGCTGCGGCGGGTAGGCGGTCTCCAGGGCGCGGACAACATCAGCTACAACAGTCATGGCACCAAGCCTACAAATTTGCCATGCTGGGGTCCGTGATTGATAGAGCAAACAACGGCGGGCAGGACACCATCCTGCTTGACGTGGACGGCACCATCATCGATTCCTATCCCGGCATCCGCGAAGGATTCCTCCGCGGGCTCGACGCAGTGGGCGCGACGCGCCCCGCCGAGGACTTCATCCGCCGCATCCCCGGTCCGCCGATGCGCGACTCCATGGCGGCAGCGGGCCTGGGACCCGACCAGGTCGAGCGTGCCATGCAGGCGTACTCCGACTACATGAGCAGCGAGGGCTGGCAGCGCTTCACCGTCTTCGACGGCATGGCGGAGCTCATCGCCCGGTGGGAGGACGAGGGGTGGAAGGTGTGCACGGCGACGTCGAAAAGCGAGCACTTCGCGCGGCTGGCGCTGGAGCGCGCGGGCGTGCTTGAGCACATCGACTTCCTCGGCGCGGCGAACTGGGACGCCGGGCGCAGCACAAAGATCGAGGTCATCCAGTACGTTCTGGACAACGCGGACCCGTACCACCCGGTGATGGTGGGCGACCGGATTCACGACTTCGCCGGCGCGGCCGAGTTCGGCCTGCCGTCCATAGCCGTGACCTGGGGCTACGGCGCCGAAGAAGAATGGGAACAGGCCACCTACGTGGCGCACACTTCGACTGAACTGGAGGACATTGTCCGTGAGTACTGCTAACCCCTTGCACATCGACTTCGTCTGCACCGGCAACATCTGCCGCTCGCCGATGGCCGAGGTCATCGTGCGCGACGCGCTCACCGCAGCGGGACTGGGTGGCGATGTCCGCGTCACTTCCTCTGGCATCGGCGGCTGGCACGTCGGCGGCCCGGCGGACGAGCGCGCGCAAGCCGAGCTCGCCGCACACGGCTACAACGGCTCGCAGCACAGAGCCGCGCAGTTCGGCGGCGACCGCTTCGACGCCGACCTCATCGTTGCCCTGGATACCAACCACGTCTCCGAGCTCGTCGCGCGCGGCGTACCGGAGCAGCGCGTGCGCCTGATCCGCTCCTTCGACCCCGCCGCGCCCGAGGGCGCCGGGGTCGCCGACCCCTACTACGGCGGCCCGGCCGGCTTTACCACCATGCGAGAGCAGATCGAGGCCGCCGCCGACGGCATCGTCGCCTGGGTCCGCGACCGGGTTCAGTCCCAGCCCCGCACCGACTAAACTAGGCCAGCGTGAAGGGCGAACAGGAACGAGAACAGAAACGAGACAGCACGCGCGGAACCGCTGAGAAGCGGTGGTGGAAAACCTTTCTCACCCCGGGCTGGATCATCGCCGCGATCCTGATCGCCCTGTTCTCCTACTACGCGTTCACCTTCCTCGCCCCCTGGCAGCTGGGGAAGAACGAGGCGCTCGAGCAGCGCAACGAGCACATCAGCGAAGCGTTCGACCACGACCCGGTCCCGCTTTCGGACCTGCTCGGAGCGGACGGCACCATCAGCCAGGACAGCGAGTGGGCCCGCGTCACCGCCACCGGCCACTACCTAGACCGCACCGTGCTGCTGCGCCTGCGCCCCGTGGACCGCAACCCCGCCTTCCAGGTCCTCACCCCCTTCGCGCTGGACAACGGCCCCACCATCCTGATCAATCGCGGGTGGGTCCCCGCCGAGAACTCCACCCAGGTGCCCGACATCGCGCCCGCCCCCACCGGCGACGTCACGCTGGAAGCCATGCTCCTGGCGGGCGAGCCCACGCACTCCAAGGCGCCGATGCAGGACCAGGGCTACGACATGGTCTACTCCATCGCCCCCGCCCAGGTCGGCGAGCTCACCGGCACCGAGCTGGTCGCCCCCTACCTGCAGCTGCTCTCCGGCCAGCCCGGCGAGCTCACCGCCATCCCGCTGCCCGTGCTCGAGACCGGCAACCACCTCTCCTACGGCCTGCAGTGGATCGCGTTCGGCATCATGGCGCCGGCGGGCCTCATTTACTTCATCGTCGCCGAGACCCGCGAGCGCCGTCGCTTCCGCGAGGAGCAGGAGCAAATGCTTTTCGACGCCCCCGCCTCCGGCCCCGGGCCCGACCCCGAGTCTGCGGATGGGGAGGGTCAGGGTGGCGTCGAAAAGCATGCCCCAATGCCCCCGGCCCCCGCGCGGTCGCGGGCGCGCTACGGCGACGGTCGGCGCAACCCGTGGCAGCGCGCCTACGATAGGCAGGAGGAACGCTGACCCCGGCGCAGGAAGGATCCCGATGCCACCGCAACTGACCGTCACCGACCACGACATTCTCGCCGCCCACCTGGACCTTTTCCGCCGCGCCGGGCTGACGCTCGCACCCGGCATCGAGATCGCCGACGTTGAGGACGGCGTCTGCGACGACCTCGAGGGCTTCCGCGTTGCCCCCGCGACAACGGTGCTTTCGCTTATCGACGCCGACGCACACCCCTTCTTCACCTCCGTCACCTTCTCCGACGGACTCGACGGTCCCCGCATCCCCACCACGCACGCGCAGCTGCCGGCCTACGTGCACGCGATCTGCGACCCCGCCGGCACGGACCTACGCGACGTCGCCGTCGTGCCCGACCCGGGCTCCGCTACTGCCGGCACGCTGCGCCTCCAGTTCGGCGAGTGGGACGTGGTCGACGTCTCCTACGACCTGGCGAACGGTGGCTGGGAGCCGGACCGCGTGAACGGGTCGCGCGGGCTGGTCCCCGACCTCATCGCCGCCGCACTGCCGACGGGCGGGGAGGCCGCCCTCTTTGCCACCGCCGACGGCGACACCGCGATCATCTACCTCACGCCGGAGACCGGCACGGATGCGGGCGTTGCGCACGGCCGCCCCGCGCCGCACACCTCCCCGGATGCAAAGAAGCCGGTCACCGCCGCGGCCGCGCGGGCGGCGGAGCGCAACACGGCGATTGACAACCTGCTCACGGTCCTGGCTGCGGAGTCCGAAGCAGACGCGTAGGGTTGGTGACATGACAATCACCAGCAAAGTCCTGCAGAAAGTCAGCCCCGACGCACCGTTCAAGGTCGTCGAGATCGAGCGCCGCGACCCGCGCGAAGACGACGTGGTCATTGACATCAAGGCCGCGGGTATCTGCCACTCCGACATCCACACGATCCGCAACGAGTGGGGCGAGGCCCACTTCCCGCTCACCGTGGGCCACGAGATCGCGGGCGTGGTCGAAGCGGTGGGCAGCAAGGTGACCAAGTTCAAGGTCGGCGACCGCGTGGGCGTCGGCTGCCTGGTCAACTCCTGCGGCGAGTGCGAGCAGTGCAAGAACGGCCAGGAGCAGAACTGCCTGAACGGCAACGTGGGCACGTACAACTCCGAGGACGTCGACGGCACGATCACCCAGGGCGGCTACGCCGAGAAAGTCGTGGTCAACGAGGGGTTTGTGTGCACGATCCCCGACGGGCTGGATTTCGACGTCGCCGCGCCCCTCCTCTGCGCCGGCATCACCACCTACGGGCCGCTCGCCCGCTGGAACGTGAAGGAAGGCGACAAGGTGGCCATCGTCGGGCTCGGCGGGCTCGGCCACATGGGCGTGCAAATCGCCGCCGCGAAGGGCGCCGAGGTCACCGTGATCTCGCGCTCGCTGCGCAAGGAGAAGGAGGCGTACGAGCTCGGCGCCCACCACGTGCTGGCCACCGGCGAGGACGAGGACTTCTTTGCCAACCACCGCGGCGCGTTCGACGTGATCCTGTCCACCATCTCCGCGCACTACTCGCTTGATGACTACCTGCAGCTTCTCAAGCCGCGCGGCATCATGTCCGTCGTCGGCCTGCCGCCGGAGCAGCTGGGCGTACACATGGGCAGCCTGGTCGGCGGCGGTAAGGTCCTGACCGGCAACAACATCGGTGGCATCGCCGAGACCCAGGAGATGCTCGACTTCTGCGCAGAACACGGCATCGGCGCGGTGATTGAGAAGATCGGCGTGGACGACGTCGACGCCGCCTACGAGCGCGTCGTGGCGGGCGACGTGAAGTTCCGCTTCGTCATCGACACCGCGACGTTCGCGGGAGCTACTTCCGCAGCAGTTTAATCACGGCGACGATTCCGGACAGGATCGTGCTGAGCGCCGCCCCCATGAACACGAGCGCGACCGTGATCGCGACCGGGTGCTCGCCCGGCATTCCCAGCCCGGCACCGAGCACGATGATCAGCACGGCGGTCACGGCCATCGTGATCGCCGACCACTTGCACACCCGCACGGCGCCGTTCCGCTTCTTCGCCAGCGGCGCCTCGTCCGGCACGGTCACCGTGCTCGACGGGGTGCTCGCCGGGGTGCTTGACGACGCCAACGGGTCCTCAAACAACTCATCCGCAGCCGAGTACGCATACGGACTCCCCGGCACCGGCGTGGCCACCGGGCGCGGGAGCGGCTCCGGCGCTGGCTCTACCAGCGCTTCAGGCGCTGCCGGCTCGGGCGCGCCGTCGGCGGCGAGCTCCACGACGAGCTCCACGAGCTTGCTGCAGCGCTTCTCCCCCACGCCGCGCAGCTGAAGCAGGTGGGCGGCGCTGGCCTTGAGCATCAGCGGGTGCTGCTCGCGCCAGGCATCGAGGTACTTGTCAATCCCGGTGCCCGTCGCCTCGGGCCGGTGCTCCGGGCGGAGGTGGTCGGACATCTCGTACAGCGGGCGTTCGGGGTTGCGTGCGATCCACAGCGCCGCGATCTGCGCCGGCGACGCGCCCGTCCGTTGCGCGTCCTCGGGGGTGAGCCAGGAGAAGGGGGCGGTGGCGGTGGCGTCGATAATCGCCCCCGCACTGCCTGAGCCCATTGCGGCGATGAGCTGGGCAAACCGGGTCTCTTTGACGATTGGCACGCCGTACTCACGGGCCTTGCGCGCCTTGCCGCTCATGGAGTCGGGGTTGGCGGCGACGAGCACCGCGCACTTCTTGGTCACCCCGCCCACGTCCAGGCCCGCGGCCGTGGCGCGCTCGGTCCACGTGTCGCGCGGGATGTCCAGCGCGCCGGTGAACGCGACCCGGTCGCCGGGCTTGAGCACGACGCCGTCGTCGTCAGATTGCGGGTCTTCGAGCAGGCCTGCTGTGTTCACGCCCAGGGCTTCGGCGACCGCGAGCAGCTCCGCGCGCTCATCGTCGGTGATCACCCCATCGGACCAGGCCTCGACGACGAGCTGCCGGGTGAACTCCTCGTTGATCGCCTCGACGTCCTCCGCCGCCAACCCGGTCGCGGCGGCCTCGAGCAGGCGCGCCTCGGCGCGGGTGATCTCCTTATCCTTGAGCGCGTGCGCCAGCCTGCGCCGATACGTCTCCTCGCCCCACTCGCCGCTCGACGGCAGCGCGCGCGAAAGCTGCGCAATCCGCGTGCCCGCCTGCCGCGCCTGCTGGCTGTAGAAGTACCGCAGGAGCTCCGCCGTGGCCTCGGCGTCCGCCAACGCGGAGTGCGCCCGCTTGTTCGTGATGTTCGCCAGCGCGAGAGCTTCGCTCAGCTTACCGACGCCCATATACTCCCTGGCCAGCCGCATCGTATCCACCCACGCCTCCGGCACCCAGTTGGCCATCCCCACCCTGGCCAGCTCGGTCTGCAGGAACCGCTTCTCAAACGACGCGTTGTGGGCGACCGGCGTGCGCCCCTGCATTAGGCCGCGCAATTCGTCCGCGACCTGGTCAAACGTCGGCGCGTCAACCACATCGGTCGCGGAAATGCCGTGAATGTGCGTGTTGGGGATGTCACGCATGGGCTGCACCAGCGTCCGCCACGTCCGCTCCGCCGACAGGTCCGGCCCCAATTGGACGACACCGATCTCCACGATCCGGTCGAACTTGCCAAACCCCGTGGTCTCGAGGTCGATGACCGCATACCCGCTGTCCTGGCCCACCGCTGACATCCTCCTCCGCGTCGCGCGACTGTTCCCTCCAGGCTAGTGGGCGGCCCGTGCGCGGAGTGCGCGTGGTCCGGGTGGGCACCTGCGCGCGCCTGGTGCGCCTCGGTTGCGCCCTGATGTGCTCCGGTTGCGCCCCCGCTTGGCCAGATACCGATACCAGCATGACGAAAAGCAACGAAATGGGATCGCGGACAAAAGGTTGGAGTGTCCCCGGGGGCGGAGAGGTTTCTTCGATGTCTGCTCGGTTTCCCCGTGAGATTCGGGAGCAAGCAGTTGATAAGTTCTTTGAAGGCATGCCGTACAAGCGCATCTGCGATTGGCTGGAAGAAAGCTATGGCCAACGCCCTTCTGCGTCTACGGTCGGGTTATGGGTCAGACAAAGGCGTTACGGTCGCCCTCTTAGCCCGCAGTCGGGTATGCATGCCCCGGAAACAGTCGCTGATGCGGTCGCACGTCGTGTGACCTCAACACAGTCGTTTGCAATTATCGGCGACCAAGTTGGCGTCGCCAGTGTGTCAGTGCGGAAATGGACTTCGCGGTACTGGCCCGATGCGCAAGAGGTTGCCGCTGCCGCGTCGCTGCCGTTCGACGAGGTCTATGCGATCACAATGGAGCGTGTGAGCAAAGACCGCAGAAGCAAACGCACCAAGCACCAACGACGCATCGCTGATAAGCACAACGCCTCGCCTCGCCCGGCACCGGTAGATTCCTGGTTGCCAGGCCCAGGTCCTGTCCCTGATATGGATGCGCTGCCTGATGACCCTGCAGAGTTAAAGAAACTCCTCGCCCAGGAACGCGAACGCCAAGCGGTCAAAGACGCGATCATTGAAGTGCTCATGGGCGGCAGCGAACACACCCAGGGCAGTGGTGATGCATCGGGAAAAGCCCTCGTCCGTGATGGTGCATTGTCCACAGCTGCGAAAGCTGCTGTGGACTGCGCCCTTACGGACACCCACCACATCAGTATCGCCAAAGCATGCGCGCTTGCCGGGATCGCGCAGTCAACGTTTTATCACCACCAGGGCAAACACCAACGCAGTGTGGCAAAACGCAAGGCACGCCGCGACAAGTACAAGGTACTCATCCGCCAAGCCGTCGATGAGTGCGGGCAAAGCTACGGCTACCGGCGCATCCACGCGTGGCTTGTTCGCAGCGGGCATCGCATATCGGAAAAAATCGTGCGTGAGCTGATGGACGCACTCGGCTGCCACCCACCAGCAAAAGCATCCACGAAGTACTCCTCATACACCGGTGAAACCGCACACCGCCCGACAAACCTGCTGCTCATTGGCGATAACGAGCGCCCTGCCAATGAGACCCTCTAACCCACAGAATGTACCGCAAAGCAAACGCCCCACCTTTAGGTGAGGCGTCGCGATAAGTACGGTAACAGATGCGGTTACGATATCCGCTGTTCACGGGTTGTGAGTCTGAGACTCGGCCCGAGCGACGCGCGCTGTTAGTCTGCGACTATGGCTTGAGCGTCTATCTCTAGACTACTTCATGACGCGCTCTCGTCAACTCCGTCAAAGACTTTTTGTGACTGGTTTGGAGTTTCAGCAAATGAGTTCGGCAATCAGCAAAGTGTGTTTCACCTAGTGCTGCAGCGATATCCTTAGCTAACCGGGCCTTTGGTGTTCTATCTTCTAGGAACCTCTCAAGTCCATGGTCTTCTATTTTCTTCCTTGTGTGAAATACGGCGCTGGCCAGAAGATCCGCAACCTGTAAAGCTGGGCAAGTCCTCGAATCTAAGCTGACTGCGGTGATTACACGCTTGTTACCAAATCGACAATTTAAGGAAGCTGCGAGTTCATCACCGTATGAGATTCCCGCCGGGACATCAATATGATCCAGCAATGCAACGCTGACTTCGCGACGAGTAATAAGTCCACGCAGCAGTCTGTCGGTTGCAAATAGATGCCCTTGCCACTGGTCTCTATCCGACCACGGGTCAAAATGACGCTTATCAAGCACGAAAGCTCCAAAAGTGCATCCCGAAGATACGGCCTCAGAAAAGATTTCAGAGAGAATAGGTTGGGAATTCCGATTCACTTTTGAAAATTTGATCTCGTCCGCATTAGTAAATCGATTTTTGTCTCGACATGCCTTGATAGTTCGACTAAGTTTGTCGGGATCGGTGGTTCTAACTGCCGCGGTTACGAAATGCTTGCCGAGGCTCCCTTTGCTCCCCGCCTCATCTACGAAATATGCCGCCCCTTCAGCGGAAAGAGGAAGGTGAATTGTGGGAGCCGTAGATCTATTCATGGATCGATAGTATCAACATCGACCACCACACGAATATTGATGATTGACCTGTCAGCTTGCCTTAAGGAACGCGATATAAGGCGGTTTGGTGCTCGCGTTGACAGCGAGTGTGGCCGGTCAACACTGACTGTCGTGCTTATCCGTTACCCTTCGCAATACCTCGCTGAGTAGATACTCGTTCCGACTCCCTCAGTGTGTGGCGGTAATCTTCCCTCGTTCTGCCCACTTCCGAAGCAGCTCCAGTGTCACATTCACCCCCTGTTGCGCGAGTAGTGCGCAGATGACTGTGGAGTTGTGCCGCGCTTCTGCCCGCGGGGGTGATGTATTGACTCGCTTGTCGATGTGGTGGGTGAGGTAGGCGGTCTGCTCGATGATGAGCTCCAGGAGGTCGTCATCACCACCACGACTCGCCGCCGAACTCGGCGTCACTACACACCTCATCAGCGTATGGCGCACCATGGCACTCCACGCCACCACATAAAAACAAGCCACCCCAGCACTCGCCAACAACCAAATCAGGAGTGCCAGGGTCCACCTATCCAACCCACAAGGAAGGACACACCCATTATGGCAAGCATTACACCATACACCACGAAATCCGGCAAACGCTGGCGTGTCCAGTACCGCGACCCTGCTGGCAAGGTCCGCTCAAAACGCGGGTTTGCGCGCAAGAGCGACGCCCAAGCATGGGCCGACAAACACGCAGTCGCCGTCGCAGACGGTGATTGGATCGCCCCGGAACTCGGCACCACCACCATCGCGGACCTCGCGAAAACATGGGAAAAGTCGTGGGCGCATCTCAAACCAGCGACCAAGAGTATCAACGAATCGACGTGGCGTATCCACGTGGTGCCCGCGTGGGGCGACCGGCAGATAAAGACGATCCGGCAGTCGGAAGTGCAGGTGTGGCTCGGCACGATCAAGTAGCACACGTCCGGCAAAGACCCGGAACCGACGGATTCGCCGGCGTCGCCGACGACGGTGCGCAACTGCCACATGGTGCTCGCCCAAATCCTCGACCTAGCCGTGCAAGATCGGATGATCGCGTCGAACCCCGCCCGCGGAGTGAAGCTGCCGACGAAGAACCCCGGGGTGAAGGTGTACCTCACGCCCGAGCAGCTGCAAGAGTTGGTCGACGAGTGCGGGGACATGGGCGACCTCATCGCCCTGCTGGGCACGTCAGGCCTGCGTTACGGAGAGGCGACCGCGCTACGAGTGGGTGATATTGATTTCCTGCGGCGTCGTGTGCGGGTGGAGCGAAATGTGCGCCACACCAGCGACGGGCCGGTGTACGGCACACCAAAGACTGGTGAGCGGCGCACTGTGGCTATCACCGCCTGGGTGGCTGGCATGTTGGAGAAGCGCACCCGTGGAAAGGCCAAGGAGGACTTGGTGTGGTCGGCGGGTGATGGTGGGCCGCTGCGACCGTTGGGGCACACCTCATTCTTTGCGCATGCGGTGAAGCGCTGCCAGGGCGCTGACTCGTCGTTCCCGTCGAAGTTGACCCCGCACGGGCTCCGGCACGTGGCTGCCGGACTCATGGTTGGTTCCGGGGCGAGTGTGAAAGTGGTGCAGCGGCAGCTGGGGCACGCGTCGGCGGCAATGACCCTGGACAGGTACAGCGATCTCTTTGATGGGGATTTGGATGTCGTGGCGGAGCGGTTGGATGCAGTGTTTTCTTCCGCGTGTCGTGGGAATGTCGTGGCGGAGTGAAAAAGCCCCTTCCCGGTTTCTCGGAAAGGGGCTTTGACCTGGTGCGCCATGAGGGGCTCGAACCCCCGACCTACTGGGTGTAAACCAGTTGCTCTTCCAGCTGAGCTAACGGCGCGCTAGCGGTAAAGGCTAGCAGAACTTGCCTCCGACCGCCTAACGCGCAGGTCAAGGCGCGCCGCGACGCTACTTCTTGGTGCCCGCGGGGGTGAGGCAGGAGCCCTGCCACTCGCCGAAGCGGTCGGCCTTGGTCTGCATCAGTCCGGCGAGCTGGGCGGACTCGGAGATCTCGCCCGGGTGGACGCCGCCGGGCTTGGAGGCGCCCGGGGTCATGAGCCAGACGCGGCCGGAGTCGCCGAGGTTGCGGATGGCATCCATGAGCGCGTCGACGAGGTCGCCGTCGTCGGAGCGGAACCAGAGCAGGACAACGTCGCAGAGCTCGTCGGTGGACTCGTCCAGAAGCTGTTCGCCGACCGCGTCCTCGATGGCCTCCGAGATGGAGGAATCGGCGTCTTCGTCCCAGCCGATCTCCTGCACGATGTCGTCGGCGTGAATGCCCAAGCGGTCTGCGTACGTGTTGACACCTGCGGCGCCCAAAGTCTTGTTTCCTCCATGTTTGGTAATGAACGACAGTGCAATAGAGCTTACATCTGTTGTAATGGGAGTGAGGGGTGAAAGGGGAAATGGGGGCGTCGATAGGCAACTGCCCCCGCGCAGGGGCAAAAACAAAAAACCAAGTAATGTGGGAAGAAACATTGCCCAACCATTTAGGGAGGATTTCTCGTGGCTGAGAAAGACAAGGCCAAAGCGTCAAACATCGAGCTGATTCGCGACGGTGTGGCGTCTTACCTACACGACAGCGACCCGGAAGAGACCCAAGAGTGGATGGACTCGCTCGACGGCCTGCTCGAGGAATCTGACCCCGAGCGCGCGCGTTACCTCATGCTGCGCCTGCTCGAGCGGGCGAACGCCAAGCGCGTCCACCTGCCCGCACTGTCCTCGACCGACTTTGTCAACACCATCCCCACCACCATGGAGCCCGAGTTCCCGGGCGACGAGCAGATTGAGAAGCGCTACCGCCGTTGGATGCGCTGGAACGCCGCCATCATGGTCCACCGCGCGCAGCGCCCGGGCGTGAAGGTCGGCGGCCACATCTCCACCTACGCCTCTGCGGCCGCACTCTACGAGGTCGGCTTCAACCACTTCTTCCACGGCAAGGACGCGGAGCAGCGCGGCGACCAGGTCTTCTTCCAGGGCCACGCCTCCCCGGGCATGTACTCCCGCGCGTTCCTCGAGGGCCGCCTGAGCGAGGACGACCTGGACGGCTTCCGCCAGGAGCACTCCCGCCCGCAGGGCGGCATGCCGTCCTACCCGCACCCGCACGGCATGCCCGAGTTCTGGGAGTACCCGACCGTGTCCATGGGCCTTGGCCCGATGAACGCGATCTACCAGGCACGCTTTAACAAGTACCTGCAGGACCGCGGCATCAAGGACACCGACGAGCAGCACGTCTGGGCATTCCTCGGCGACGGCGAGATGGACGAGCCGGAGTCCCGCGGCCTGCTCCAGATGGCGTCGCTGTACGAGCTGGACAACCTCACCTTCGTGATCAACTGCAACCTGCAGCGCCTCGACGGCCCGGTGCGCGGCAACGGCCAGATCATTCAGGAGCTGGAGACCTTCTTCATCGGTGCTGGCTGGAACGTCATCAAGGTCGTGTGGGGCCGCGAGTGGGACGAGCTGCTGGAGAAGGACGAGGACGGCGCGCTGGTCAACATCATGAACACCACGAAGGATGGTGACTACCAGACCTTCAAGGCCAACGATGGCGCCTACGTCCGCGAGCACTTCTTCGGCCGCGACGAGCGCACGAAGAAGCTCGTCGAGGACATGACCGACGAGGAAATCTGGGCGCTGCGCCGCGGCGGCCACGACTACCGCAAGGTCTACGCCGCCTACAAGCGCGCACTGGAGACCAAGGGCAAGCCGACCGTCATCCTCGCGCACACCATCAAGGGCTACGGGCTCGGCCACAACTTCGAGGGCCGCAACGCGACCCACCAGATGAAGAACCTCACGCTCGAGGACCTCAAGCAGTTCCGCGACAAGCAGGAAATCCCGATCTCCGACGAAGAGCTGGAGAAGGATCCCTACATGCCGCCCTATTACCACCCGGGCGAGGACGCAGAAGAGATCAAGTACCTCAAGGAGCGTCGCAAGGAGCTCGGTGGCTTCCTGCCGGAGCGCCGCGAGCAGTACACGCCGCTTGAGCAGGCCGACTTTGAAAAGACCTACAAGGCCATGTTCAAGGACTCGGGCAAGCAGAAGGTCGCGACCACCATGGCGCTTGTACGTACCTTCAAGGCCATGATGCGCGACAAGGAGCTGGGCAAGCGCGTCGTCCCGATCATCCCGGACGAGGCCCGCACCTTCGGCCTGGACTCCTGGTTCCCGGTGCAGAAGATCTACAACCCGAAGGGCCAGAACTACGTGCCGGTCGACCACGACCTGCAGCTGTCCTACCGCGAGTCGCCGCAGGGCCAGATCCTGCACGAGGGCATCAACGAGGACGGCTCCTCCGCATCCTTCATCGCCGCCGGTACGTCCTACGCCACCCACGGCGAGCCGATGATCCCGATGTACATCTTCTACTCCATGTTCGGCTTCCAGCGCACCGGCGATAACTTCTGGGCTGCTGGTGACCAGATGGCCCGCGGCTTCATCATCGGCGCCACCGCAGGCCGCACCACCCTGACCGGTGAGGGCCTGCAGCACATGGACGGCCACTCCCCCGTCCTGGCCTCCACCAACCCGGCCGTGGTCACCTACGACCCGGCGTTCGCCTACGAGATGCCGTACCTGGTGTCCAAGGGCATCGAGCTCATGTACGGTAAGGGCTCCGGCGAGGACGAGAACGTGATGTACTACATCACCGTCTACAACGAGCCGACCCACCAGCCGGCCCGCCCGGAGAACCTGGACGTCGAGGGCCTGCACAAGGGCATCTACCTGTACGACGAGGGCGAGAAGAAGGAGCACAACGTCTCCCTGCTCGCCTCCGGCGTGGGCATGCAGCAGGCGCTGCGTGCACAGGAAATCCTGCAGGAGCAGTACAACGTCGGCGCCGCGATCTACTCCGTCACCTCGTGGGTCGAGCTGGCCCGCGACGGCGCGCGCGTTGCCAAGGAGCAGCTGCTCCACCCGGGTGAGGACGCCGGCGAGGCGTTCGCCACCACGCAGCTGAAGCAGACCGAGGGCCCGTACATCGCCACCTCGGACTTCACCACCAGCCTGCAGGAGCAGATCCGCGCCTACGTTCCGGGCCAGTACATCGTGCTCGGCGCGGACGGCTTCGGCTTCGCGGACACCCGCGAGGGTGCCCGTCGCTACTTCAACATCGACGCGGAGTCTATGGCCGTCGCCGCCCTCCTCGGCCTGGCCAACGAAGGCAAGATTGACAAGTCCGTCGCCGCCCAGGCAGCGAAGGACCTGCACATCGACGACCCGACCGAGCCGAACCCGAATGGCGGCACCGAGTAAGGAGCTTTCGCTTCTCGACGCCCCGTCGCCCCCGCCGCGCCACGCGCGGCGGGGGCGTCCCGCGTTTCAGGAAACAGCGCGCATCAGGCGCGCCCGAGGCTCACACTCTAGGCCGAGCGCGTGGGGACGGTGATGCCGTCGCCAAAAATACCCGCCAGCTGCGGGAGTAGGAACGCGACGGCGCCACCGATGGCGGCAATCAGCCCGATGACCAGGGCCGCCACCTGCGCGTTAGAGGAACCCGCCTGCGCGGTTCCGGTCTTCCCCGGCTCCGCGGGCTTCCCGGTGCCAGCAGTGCCTGCAGTACCCGTACCCGTGCTCACGCCCTTGCCAGTGTTGCTCACCACGAACGTCGTGCTGTCAGTGGTCCCGTCTGCGTAGGTAGTGGTGACGGCGAACTCGGAGCCCCACGCCGTGTCCTTGGGGATCGTCGTGGTGACGGTCCCGTGCTCGTCCACGTGCACGTTCCACTTCTCGGAGGACTCGACGTGCCACCTGTTCACGTCGCTGCCAAGCGGCGTCTCGTACAGGTTGAACGGCGAGATGGTCAGCTTCTGGCCGGGGTCGCCCTCAACGGAGTCATACAGCGGCTCGTAGAGGTATTCGCTGGTGGGCGTGAGCTTCGGGGTCACCTGCACGATCTCAGTCGAGCCGTCCGGGTAGTTGATGCGGATGTCCACCTTGTCCGAGGTGTTCGGCCCAGCGTGCACCAGGGTGGGGCGCGAATGGGTGAGGTTGACCTGCAGCTGGTCCTTCTCACGCTTGGTCATCAGCGGCTTGGTCAGGTTGTCCTGCGCGATCAGCTTCCAGGTCGCCCCGTCGGGCATGCCCTCGAGGTCGAAGAAGGCTGAGGTGCTGATCCACTGCCCCGGGACGGTGCGCACCACCTGCGGCTCCGCGGAAACGTAGGGCTGGTAGGCGTCCTTCATTGCCTCGGCGGCCTGTGCTGCGGGCGCGACGACGGCGCTCGCACCCACGGCGAGGGCAACGGCGCAGGTGACCGAGGTGGGGGCGATTCGCAGCACGGCTAGGCTCCTTGGATCAGGCGGACGATGGCGGTGGTGACGGCACCGGGTGCGTCGAGCGGAGGCATGTGCCCGGAGTCCGGCAACACCTGCATGTACGCGCGCGGCCAGATTTCGTGCAACTTCTCCGACTGGGTGACGGGGGTGACGTCATCACGGTCTCCCACCAGGATATACCCAGGGATCTCAGAAAGGACTATACCTGCTTGCAGCTCGGAGTGAGAAAGCAGGTCCTGGAAGTAGCCGGCGTAGGTCTCCAGGGGTGTTTCGCGGATCATGGCGGCGTGGAAGTCCACGATGTCGTACGGCATCGGCCGGAAGTAGAACGCCAGCGCCAGGATGGGCGAGATGGTGTCCGTCACGATCTCGCGCACGCCCTCGGCAAACCCGGGTGTGTAGCGCACTGCCTTCTCCAGCACCCCGCCGATAGGCCCCGCGAGCACCTGCGGCAGACCCTGCATGGTGAACGGCTCGACGGCGCTGGACACCTGCACACTGCCGGTCCAGGTGAACTCGTCCGCGTAGCGGCGCATCATGGACAGCGACACCGGACCTCCGAGCGAGTGCCCCACCACGATCACGGGGCCGGTGGCGCCGCGCTCGCGGAGGACGGCGACGCAAGCGTCGGCGGCGTGGTCGATGGTCAGGGCTTCGGGTGCCGCGGTCGCGTTCTGCCCGTGGCCGGGCAGGTCCACGAGGAGCTGGCGCACCTCGGGGCACCGCTCGCGCACGTCCCGGACCTGCATGTAAAAGGTCTCCGCGGAGATGTTGAAGCCGTGGACGTAGATGACGGTGGGCGCCGCGGGGTCGGCCGGACCGACTTCGTACCAGTGGACGCTGGGGTGGTGGGCGGTGGCGTCGATAAGCGTGGTGCCCGTGCGCTCGTAGCTGAGGCCGAAGGCGCCGTCGGCGTCGTGCAGCTTGGCGCGCGTGTCCAGCAGGTTGCGGCGCGCGGCAGGAGTGAGGGTGCGAAGGTACGCGAGCGGATGCAGCATGTTTACACCTTATTATGAGGGTATGGAACTCTCACAACGCCTCAATCTCGGGGACTTGGGCAAGCTTGTCGACGCCCCCTCGACCGACACCTCCACCGAATCCGAAGGCAACGACGCGTTCTCCCGGCTCGCCGCGCTGATCGAGCGCATCACCGGCGAGGAGGACAGCGTGCACCGCGAGACAATGCTTGCGGACGCGGACGTGTCCTCGCTGGACCGGGTCGAGCTGGCCATCCGGATCGAGGACGAGTTCGGCGCGCGCGTGACCGAGCAGATCTACGATGAATACGAGACTGTTGGCCAACTCGCAGAGTACTTGGAGGAACACGAGTGAGCATCGCGTACTTAACCGACATGGACGGTGTCCTGCACCGCGAGGGCGACATGATTCCGGGCGCAGACCAATTCATCGCGCGGCTGCGCGAGGAGGACATCCCGTTCATGGTGCTCACGAACAACTCGATGCAGACCCCGCGGGATCTGTCCGCGAAGCTGACGCGGATGGGCCTGCATATTGAGCCGGAGCGGATCTGGACCTCTGCCACGGCGACGGCGAAGTTCCTCTCCCAGCAGGCCGGCGAGGCCTCTGCCTACGTGATCGGCGAGGCCGGGCTGACCACCGCGCTGCACGAGATGGGCTGGATCCTCACCGAGGCGGATCCGGACTTCGTGGTGCTGGGCGAGACCCGCACCTATTCCTTCGAAGCGCTGACCACGGCCTGCAACCTGATCCGCGGCGGCGCCCGCTTCATCGCCACCAACCCGGACCTCACCGGCCCTGGGCCCAGCGGCGTTATCCCGGCGACGGGCGCGGTCGCCGCCATGATCACCGCGGTGACCGGCCGCGAGCCCTACTACGTGGGCAAACCGAACCCGGTAATGATGCGCTCGGCGCTGAACAACATTGGCGCCCACTCCGAGCACACCGTGATGATCGGTGACCGCATGGACACCGACGTGAAATCCGGCATGGAGGCCGGCATGCGCACCGTGCTCGTGCGCACGGGCATTAGCGACGACGCCGAGATCGCCCGCTACCCGTACCGCCCCACCCAGATCGTGGACTCGGTCGCGGATCTGGTTGGGCGGATCCGCGAGCCGTTCGGGGACTAGTCAGCGACGTAGAAGCGCTGCTTGTTCACAAACTCGTCCATGCCGAGGGTGCCCAGCTCGCGGCCGAAACCGGAGTTCTTCACGCCGCCGAACGGCAGCTCCGGGCCGCGCGCCTGCGGGATGTTCACGTGGATCATGCCGGTGACCACGCGGTTGGCCACCTTCTTCGCGCGCTCCTCGTCCTGCGAGAAGACGGCGCCGCCAAGGCCGTAGTTGGAGTTGTTGGCCACCTCGACGGCCTCGTCCTCGCTGGCCACCTTGTAGATCTCGGCGACGGGGCCGAAGAACTCGGCGTAGTAGGACTCGGAGCCGACAGGGACGTCGGTAAGCACGGCGGGGGTGAAGTAGGCACCGTCGCCGGTCAGCTCGCCGCCGACGTGCAGCGTCGCGCCTTCCTCGACAGCCTTCTTGACCTGCTCGTCCAGGATCTCCGCGGCGCCGCGGGAGGACAGCGGGTAGAAGTGCCCCTCCTCGGGGTTCATCGGGTCGCCCTGGGTGAAC
Organism: Corynebacterium sp. NML 150383; assembly: GCF_002285085.1. Lineage (NCBI taxonomy): Bacteria > Bacillati > Actinomycetota > Actinomycetes > Mycobacteriales > Corynebacteriaceae > Corynebacterium > Corynebacterium sp. NML 150383. The sequence continues at coordinate 45,504 of NZ_NSGK01000003.1, forward strand.
GCCTTCGCGCGTCGCACCATGGCGTCGACGAAGTCGTCGTAGATGTCCTCCATGACGATGATGCGCTTGTTCGAGGTGCAGGCCTGGCCGGTGTTGGCGATGCGCTTGCCCCACGCGGTGTCGGCGGCGGCCTCAACGTCGTCGGTGTCCAGGATGATGTAGGCGTCGGTGCCGCCGAGCTCCAGCAGCGCCTTCTTCAGGTTCTGACCCGCGGTGGCGGCGACGGCGCGTCCAGCACGCTCGGAGCCGGTGAGCGAGACGCCCTGCACGCGCATGTCTTCAAGCAGGCTCGCGACCTGGTCGTGGGTGGCGCGGATGTTGGTGTACAGGTGGGCCGGGGCGCTGGTGGCCTGGATCGCTTCGTCGAGAATTGCCTGGATGGCCTCGGCGGAGCGCGGGCAGATCTCGGCGTGCTTGAGCAGCACGGTGTTGCCCGCCATGAGGGTCGGGGCAGCGAAGCGCGCGACCTGGTAGTATGGGAAGTTCCACGGCATGACGCCAACGATCACACCGGTGGGGACCTTGCGGATCACAGCCTCGCCGCCGGTGTGCTCGATCGGCTCGTCGGCGCTGAGCTCGGCGCCGTGGTCGGCGTAGTAGTTGAAGATGTTGACCACGTCGTTGAGCTCGTTTTCGCCCTGGTCGAGCGGCTTGCCCATTTCCTCGGCGATAATGCGGGTGAGTTCGGGGCGCTTGGCGTCGAAAAGCTCGGCGACCTTGTGCAGCAGGGCCGCGCGGTCCTCAAAGCTGACCTCGCGCCACTTGGCGAACGCGGCGTCGGCGCGGTCAAGCGCGGTGGCGAGGTCCTCGTCGGAGATGAAGTCGAAGGTCTCGACGACCTGGTTGTTTACGGGATTTTGTACGCGATACTGACTAGACATGCGCTCCATCGTACGACCGTGGCGTGACGCTCGCTACAAACCCATGCGATTTTGCGTATGCGTCCAACTTCTCGGCGAACGTGACCAGCGCCTCCGCAGGCGCCCGCAAGGTTTCGCGACACTCGTACGTGCCGTCGGCCGCGCGGCGCCACCGGGTAAACCAGATCGCGTCGTCCTCGCTCGTGGTCGGGGCCTCGGGCAGCTCGCAGAGCAGCTTCTCGACGCCACGCCTCCGCCGCCCCTCCATCCCGGCCACCGTGAGCGTGGCCGTAGCGGTGCTGTGCTGGCGGGTGTGGGTGGCTTCGCGCGCAGTCAACGAGGTGTACGGCGCGACCAATGTCGTAGTCATGGTGTGGGGGACCTTCCGTGGATTGCTTCGCGGTTTCGGTGAACAACACCCCACACCCGGTGACTAGGCGGGTTCCGGCGCGGTGACTAGGCGCGCCGACGGGGTGCAAGACGAGAGGTTCGTCTTCCCCAACGGCCTCTGGCTTAACGCGACCAATCTTGCGCCACACACGTTCACTCCGGCAACCCTAAACCCCAGGTTGATCCCCCTATTTACTCAAGCTGAGGTAGAGGGTGAGCGCCCCGAACACGGGCGAAGCCGCACCGCGTTCCACCACATCCACCCCTTTATATGGGATATGTCTCCCCCGTGGGTCTAGTGTGTGTAACAACACCCTAACCCATCACTTCGGAAAGATATCCCATGACTGAGACCCTGCAGGCCAACGCGGAACACGTGAGCGAAAACGACCAGTTGCGCGACGCTGCACAGCAATGGCTCGCCGACCTGGAAGCGGCGACGGCGACAGCCGACCCAGACGCGGCGGGCCAGGCCGCCGCCGACCTCTTCGAACCCGAAGGGTTCTGGCGCGACCTCATCGGCATGACCTGGAACCTCTACACCGCTGAGGGACGGGAAGAGATCGCGCGCATGGTCGCCGCGACGCACCCGGACAGCACGATCACCAACACGGAACTCACGGACGTCGCGGACGAGGGCGACGGCGTCACGCGCGTGCACTTCACCTGCGATACGGGCCATTTCCACTGCCGCGGCATCGCCAGGCTTCGTGGCGGCAAGGCGTGGACCCTGCTCATCTCCGGCCGCGAGCTGAAAGACTTCCCGGAGAAGAAGGGCCGCAACCGCGAGCTGGGCGCGCAGCACGGCCCGACGCAGGATCCGGAGAACTGGGCGGATCGCAGGGAGAAGCGCCGCGCCGCCCTCGGCGTTTCGGAGCAGCCGTACGTGCTCATCATCGGCGGTGGCCAAGGCGGCATCGCCCTGGGAGCGCGGCTGAAGCGTCAGGGGGTGCCCGCGCTGATCGTCGATAAGGCGGACCGCCCCGGCGACCAGTGGCGCGGCCGCTACCACTCCCTGTGCCTGCACGACCCGGTGTGGTACGACCACATGCCCTACCTGCCGTTCCCCGACGATTGGCCGGTGTTCACCCCGAAGGACAAGATGGGCGACTGGCTCGAGCACTACGTGGGCATCATGGACCTGGACTACTGGACCAACGCCGAGGTCAAGCACGCGGAGTTCGACGAGGCCCAGCAGCGCTGGGACGTGCGCCTGACCCGCGACGGCAACGAGATGACGCTACACCCGACCCAGCTCGTCTTCGCCACCGGCATGTCTGGTGTGCCAAACCGCCCGCAGCTGAAGGGCCAGGAAAACTTCGCCGGCGAGATCCGCCACTCTTCTGAGCATCCCGGCGGTGATGTGGACGCTGGCAAGGACGTGGTGATCCTCGGCGCAAACAACTCCGCCCACGACATCGCCGCTGACCTGGTGCACAACGGCGCGCGCCCGGTGATGATCCAGCGCTCGTCCACCCACATCTCGCAGTCGAGTTCGCTGATGAAGTACGTCTTCGGCCCGCTGTACTCGGAGGATGCGGTGGAGGCCGGCATCGACACCGACACCGCGGACCTGCTGTTCGCCTCCTGGCCGTACAAGGTGCTCCCCGACGCACAGCGTCCCGCCTTCGACCAGATCCGCAAGGACGACGCCGAGTTCTACGACTCGCTCGCAGACCGCGGCTTCATGGTGGACTTCGGCGACGACGACTCCGGCCTCTTCCTCAAGTACCTGCGCCGCGGCTCCGGCTACTACATCAACGTTGGCGCCTCCGAGCTCGTCGCGGACGGCTCGATCCCCGTCCACTCCCCCACCACGATCGCCGAGGTCAAGGAGCATTCAGTCGTGCTTGACAATGGCACCGAACTCCCCGCCGACGTCATCGTGCTCGCCACCGGCTACGGCTCTATGAACGGCTGGGTCGAGCGCCTCATTGACAAGGAGACCGCCGACCGCGTCGGCCGCGTCTGGGGCCTTGGCTCCGACACCACCAAGGACCCGGGCCCGTGGGAGCGCGAGCTGCGCAACATGTGGAAGCCCACCCAGGTAGACCAGCTGTGGTTCCACGGCGGCAACCTCCACCAGTCCCGCCACTACTCGCGCTACCTCGCCCTCCAGCTCAAGGCCCGCTACGAGGGCATGGCCACCCCCGTCTACGAGCTCGCGGAGGTCCACCACACCTCCTAGCAGTTTGCCTATCGACGCCACCGCGCCCCCTACAGCAGCCGCACCGCCAACACGCCGGCGATGATGACTGCGAGGCCGAGGGCACGGGTGGCGTCGATAGGCGTCTTGCGCGCGCCGAACGCCCCCACCGACTCCATCACCTGGCCGCCGACGATCGTGCCCGCGTTGAACGCGATGACCGTGGTGGCGGTGCCCAGGATCGGCACGAGCGTGGCGCCGCCGATGACGAAGATCGCGCCCACCACGCCGCCGAGCCACATCCACCACGGCCCTGGCTGCACCTTCCGGGTCAGCTGCTTCGGACTGGTGGCCAGCACCGCGATCAGCAGCAGCACCGCGCCGACCGCCAAGTTGATCTCGGCCGCGTGCAGCGACGAGCCCGCGATCGTGCCGAGGTACCCGTTGACAGCGGCCTGGACCGACGAGCACATCCCCACGCCCACGCCGATGAGCCGGTAGAGCCACACCTCGGGCCCGTGAGCATCGCCCGCAACATTCTTCCTGCCCACGCCCAGCGTGACCACGATGCCCACCAGCACCACCAGGGCACCGACGATGCGCATGAAGCTCACGTGCTCCTGCGGCGAGTGGAACAGGCCGAAGTGGTCGATGCTTAACCCCATGATGATCTGCCCAAGGATGGGCAGCACCACCGTCTGCACCGCGCCGAGCTTGGGAAACAGCAAAATATTGCCCAGCACGAAGCAGGACCCCATGAGTCCGCCGAGCCAGATCCACCACGGCGTCTCCGTGCCCGGCGCGAACTGCGGCAATGGGTTTCCTACCAGCACGGTAGTGGCCAGGATGGACAGCAGCAGCGCGATGCTAAACGACGTCAGCGCCGGGACCACCGGCTTATTGTTCACGCTCTGGCGCATGCGGGAGTTGGCGGCGGTTTGGATGGGGATGATCGCGCCGATCGCCAGCGCAATGGGGAGGTGCAACATAGGCACTCATGCTATCTGGTCGGGTGCCGCGAGGGGACGGCGCGCAATACTTCCCCGTCCCGCGAATGGCCTAGACCGTCCCAACTGGGGAAACGCTTGAGGGGGTCGCGGGGCCGCGGAAATTTTACGCATTCTCGTCATCCCGCAGCCCCGGAGACAACCCCGGAGGCAACCCCGGGCCCCTACCCCAGGTTCTCGGCGGCGCGCACGACCAGGTCCCAGAACCGGTCGGCGTCCAGCTCGGTGGCTACCGAGGTGTGGCAGCCGGCGGGGGCGGGGGCTCGGAAATCGGCGACGGTGCGGCCGGCGGTGAGTGCGCCGGAGAGCTCCACGTCCACCGGCACGGGCACGGTCTTTACCACCGACGGGTCGATGAGGTAGGCGATGCAGCAGGGGTCGTGGACCGGCGGGTTGTCAAAGCCCTGGTTGTCTTTGTAGTTGGTGCGGAACGCGCCGAAAAGCCCGACGACCAGGTCGCCCACGGGCGTGCCGAGCGCGGCGAACCGCTGCTCCACCTCGGGCGTGGCCAGGGCCTGGTGAGTGAGGTCCAGGCCGACCATCACCACGGGCCAGGACTCGTTGAAGACGATGTGGGCGGCCTCGGGGTCGGCGACCACGTTGAACTCGGCGGATGCGGTCCAGTTGCCGGTGCCGTAGGCCCCGCCCATGAGCACGACCTCGCGGACGCGCTCCACGATTCGGGGCTCCAGGCGGGCGGCGAGGGCGATGTTGGTCAGCGGGCCCGTGGGCACGAGGGTGACGGTGCCGGGTTCCTCGGCCATGATGGTGTCGATGATCGCGCGCACCGCGTGCCCCTCCTGGACCGCAACCTCCGGTTCCGGAAGGTCGAAGCCGTGGATCTCCATGCCGGAGTCGCCGTGGATGGCCTCAGCGGTTTCCACCGGGCGCACCAGGGGGCGGTGCGCGCCGCGGTAGACGGGCACGTCGGTGCGGCCGGCCACCGTGAGCACCTGGGCTGCGTTACGGGTGACCTTGTCGATGGTGTGGTTGCCGCCGATCGTCGTTAAGCACAACAGCTCGATCGAGGGGTCGCCGAGGGCGAGGAGAATGGCTACCGCATCGTCGTGGCCCGGGTCGCAGTCCAGGATGATCTTACGCACGCGCGGCCTCCTCGGCGGCGATCGTGTCGGGGAGGTCCTGCGGGCGCGGGATGAGGAACGAGGTGCAGAACGCGGCGATGAGCAGCACCAGGCCGGCGATCATGCCCGCGCGGTAGCCACCGCCGTTGTCCGCAAACGAGGTGACCACGGCGAAGATGACGGTGAAGGAGATGCCGGCGCCCAGGTTGAACGCACCCGCGTTTAGACCCGGCAGGTAGCCCTGGTTGGACTTCGGCGCGAGCACGACGTGGAGCGAGCCGAGCATGATGTTGGCAATGCCTGCGTAGGTGACGCCGGCGGCGACGGAGACGAGGAAGAGCAGCCACGGCGTCGGGTTGCCCACCACGAACACGCCGAGCAGGACGGACAGGGCGGCGCCGCCGATGCCGATCTTGAGCACCGTGGTGTAGCCGAGGCGGCCAGCCATGTAGCCCGCGATCGGCCCGAAGATGAGGCCGGCGATGGCGTAGGGGGTGAGCGTCCAGAAGGAGACGGTGCCGGCGGACAGGCCCGGGCCGTTCGTCGCGTCCTGCGCCAGGTTGGGCACCAGGCCGTTCATGACAGCGAAGATGCCAGTCATGGTGAGCGTGGTGGTGGTCAGCAGCGCCCAGGTGCGGCGCTGGGTAAGCAACTCGGGCTGGACCAGCGGGTGCGAGCTCGAATTTTCGGCGCGCCAGAAGAAGAACAGCGCGACCGCGCCGATGATGAGCAGCACGATGACCAGGAACCAGTTGGCCTCCGCGAGCGCGCCGGCCTCGTTGAACGCGGTGAGGATCGTGCCGATGGCCACCACCAGGAGGGCCACGCCCAGCCAGTCCATGCGCTGGGTCTCGCTGGACTTCGTCTCCGCCACGCCGAAGCGGATGGTAAAGACGGCTGCGAGCGCGAATGCGCCGATGACCCAGAACAGGGAGCGGAAGCCGAAGGCGGAGGTGAGCCAGCCGCCGAGCAGGGCGTCCACGCCGGCGATACCACCGTTGATGGAGGTCAGCACGCCAACCAGCAGGGCGAACTGCTTCTCATCGCGCACGGCCTGGCGCAGCATGACGGAGGTCAGCGCCACCGTCGGGCCGGACACGCCCTGCACCACACGCCCCAGGAACAGCATTGGCACGTTGGTGGACAGGGCGGCGATGATGGAGCCGATCACGGTCACGCACATCATGGCCACGAGCACCTTGCGGCGCCCGATCAGGTCTCCCCAGCGGGGCATGAACAGGGAGAACAGCGCCGCTGCGGTGAAGAACGCGGTCTGCGTCATTCCGATCTGGTTGGTGGTAGCGTTAAGCTCCACCTCCATGGTCGCCAGCGCCGGGGCGAGCATGGATGCGTTGAGCTGGAATGCGAAAATAGCGGTGAGCAGGGCCAGCATGAGCGGCCAGACCTGCGAGGACGGAAGTTTGTGCCCGGCCGCGCCGGGCGCCTGGTTGGGTTGCATACCCATCAGCCTAGGGCATGGGGTGCAAAATCACTTCCCCAGCGCTGCCCAGATCGCGGTGTTGGTCTCCTGCCACAGGGGCTTGGCCCAGTCGCCGAACTCGCGGTCCGTCAGCGCCACCATCGCCTGCCCATCGGCGACCCACAGGTAGGTGCCCGCCATACCGAAGTGGCCGACCGTGTCTGCAGGCATCCCGTCGCCCGTCCAGTGCGGCGCCTTCTCCCCCTTGATCTCAAAACCCAGCCCCCACGGGCACGGCTTCTGCATCCCGTAGCCGGGCACCACGCCGCGCAGGTCCCCGAACTGGTTGCTGAACGCCTCTCGCAGCGTCTCCTCGCTCAAAAGCTTCGGCGCCATAAGCTCCTGCGCGAACAGGGCGAGATCGCTTATCGACGCCCTCCCGCCATGCCCCGCCGACCCATACACTTCAGCCGTACGCATCCCCAGGGGCTCGAAGACCCCCTCGCGCATGTAGTCCGCGAAGGCGAACCCAGTCTCTTGTTCCAGGTAGTCCGCGAGGATCTCGTAGCCGGCCGAGGAGTAGATGCGTCGCTCGCCCACCGGCTTTTGCAGCTCGCGGGAGGCGAAGCCGACGCCGGAGGCGTGCGCGAGGAGGTGGCGGACGGTCGCGCCTTCGGGCCCGCAGGCACTCTCAAGGGAAAAAGCTCCTTCCTCGACGGCGAGGAGGAACCCGTAGGCCGAGAGCAGCTTGGTCACGCTGGCGAGTTCGTAGACGCGCTCGGCGTCGCCGTAGGTGGCGGTGCGCGTGCCGATCAGGGCGGCGCTGACGTTGTCGGCGGGCCAGGTGTCGAGGTAGTCGTCGAGGCGGAAATCCATGGTGCCGAGCGTACCTGCACTCCACTGATGTGGACGTGACACACGTGGCGTGTAAGCTAGCTCTCACCTAAGTGCCTCCGGGCCACGGGTCACCGGCCGAACGGCCTTCATAACTGCACGCAGCCTGCTCGGGGATCCGGGCAGGCCCCAACGAGCACGAGAGGGAGAATCGATGACCGGTTCCTCCAAAGTCAGGCCCGGTTCCGCGGGCACAAAGACGAAACCCGACAAGCGCGACCACCGCGCGCACGACACTCACGGCGAGGGCGCTGGCTTCCTCGGCATCATTGAAAAGATCGGCAACAAGCTGCCGGACCCATTCTGGCTGTTTGTCATCCTCGCGGGTGTCGTAGCCGTGACCTCCTGGATCGGCCACAAGGCTGGCATGTCCGCAGTAGACCCCGGCACGGGCGAGACGATCGAGGTCCAGTCCCTGCTGACCACCGAGAACATCTCGCGCATGGTGACCGACGCGGTGGAAAACTTCATCGCCTTCCCGCCGCTCGGCGTGGTGCTGTCGGTGATGCTGGGCGTGGCCGTGGCGGAGCAGACCGGCTTCCTCGGCGCGCTGGTGCGCGCGATGGTGGCCAAGGTCGGCCCCGGCATGCTCACCTTCATGGTGGCGCTGGCCGGCGTGACCGGCTCGGTCGCCTCCGACGCGATCTACGTCATCATCATCCCGTTGGGCGCGCTGGCGTTCCACGCGCTTGGCCGCTCTCCGGTGGTGGGCGCGATGGTGGCGTTCGCGGCGTCGTCGGCAGGCTTCAATGCGTCCCTGATCCTGAACATCACGGACCTCCTGCTCGCCGGTATCTCCACCTCCGCCGCCAATATTGTGGACGAGGCCTACGAGGTCTCGCCGCTGGCCAACATCTACTTCGTCATCCCGTCCGCCATCGTGCTCGCGCTGGTGATCACCGCCGTGACCGAGTTCTACGTGGACAAGAAGGCGCAGGCGCTGGTCAACCACGACCACATCGAGACCGAGGAGCTCTCCTTTGACAAGATTGAGAGCCGCGAGCACGCCAAGGCGCTGAAGGAGGCCGAATCCGGCGACCCGCTGCTGGAGGAGGCCGCCGGAAAGACCAAGGAGAAGGCCGCAGCCGAGAACGCGGCGGCCGACGGGCGCCCCGACGACTACCAGGAGGGCGAGCTCACCGAGGATCAGCTCAAGCTCTCCCCCATCGAATGGAAGGGCATGGTGTGGTCCACGATCGCGCTCGTGTTGTTCCTGATCGCGTACTTCTGCCTGCTGTTCATCCCGGGTTCGCCGTTCGCGCGCCCCGAGGAGGGTTTTATGGAGTCTCCGCTGATCCGCGCGATCGCAGTCCCGATTTCCCTGGCGTTCTTCCTCATGGGCCTGGTCTACGGCCTCATTGTCGGCACGATCACCTCGGCCGCGGACATCCCCGAGTTCATGGCCCGCGGCCTGAAGACGCTGCTGCCCATGCTGGTGCTCTTCTTCGCCGTCTCTCAGTTCCTGGCCTGGTTCAACTGGTCCAACCTGGGCGCCTGGACGGCGATCAACGGCGCGGAGCTGCTGCAGCGCTGGAACCTGCCAAACGTGCTGCTCTTCCTGGGCTTCGTACTCATGGTCACGCTGATCAACCTGTTCATCACGTCCGGCTCCGCGCAGTGGGCGCTCATGGCCCCGGTGGTCGTCCCGATGATGATGTACGTAGGCGTTGCCCCCGAGGTGACCCAGATGCTCTACCGCATTGGCGATTCCCCGTCCAACATCATCACCCCGATGTCGCCGTACTTCGCCCTCGCGCTGACGTTCCTGCAGCGCTACTACAAGAAGGCCGGCGTGGGCACGCTCATGTCGCTGGCCCTGCCTTACACGATTGCCATGCTGGCGGGCTGGTTCATCTTCTTCCTCATCTGGTACTACGTGGGCATCCCGCTCGGCCCGGGCTCGCCGATGCACTACCAGGTCTAAGTCAACGACGCGATTCGGCCCCACGCTTTCCCTGTTCCGGGAGAGCGCGGGGCCTCGGTGTTTTTGGGCGTTTACTTCGACGTCGACGGGATGATCCCAGGCAACGGGTTGGGCGCAATCCCCTGGAGCACCATGTAGTAGCCGGTCGACCCGGCCGCGAATGCACCGAGCAGCGCGGTAAGCACGATGTCGGCGCGGCTCGCGTTGCGCACCACCGCGGAGAGACTGCCCGCGGCGATGGCATCCTCGAAGCTGGAGCCGACGGCGCGCTCGTAGCTGTGCTTTACCGAGCTGCCGGAGTTGACCACTACGGTAGCGTCTCGCTGGAACTCGTCGTAGCTGGGACGACTTGGAGTGGCTGCGTGGGAAGAAATTGGGGAGATTGACATGGTGGCCACTGCAATTGCGGTGGCGACGACGGGGACTCGATATTGCATGCCGCTCACAGTAACACGTTTTTGTATCGCTTTTGTGGGGTTGCGGACCTAAACGATCGCTCCACACCATTGAGCGGCCGCCCCCCCCCCACTGCCCGCTTGATGGTCAAACACCACTCAGGCTCCCACACCCCCCTAGGGAACTCCCTACCGAGGCACTCTCTCCACCAAAGAGGGGAAACTGACAGCGCAACCGCCCCCGCTAGCAACTCAGCTGCCCTTTAGTTCCCTGAGATCTTACTGAGATAGGTTGCGCAGGCGACAGCCAGGTTATTAAATACGTTTGTCCGGCCTTTCGTAATCTTGAAGGATTTTTCATGAACAACTTCAAAGACATCAACAAGCTCCTCAACAACGTTGAAGCTCTCATCCCCCAAATTGTCGGCGCAATCGTCGCGTTGACCGCGCTCATCGGTACTGTCGCTGGCCTGGCGGAGAACGGCAGCAGCGTCAACCCGAGCAACGGCGACTCTGGAGCCGTCGCGCCCTCCAACCCCGGCTCGACTCCGAAGCTTGCAAAGGAAAAGCTGCTTATCCCAGGTAGCAGGGACGGCATCACCTACGACCACGTTGACTACGGCGTCGAGGTCAAGGCAGGCGATAAGGTCTACACCAACTCCGCGCGTAACGGCCAGTGCTATCGCTACAACGGGTGCTACGTGGAGCGCAAGCTGAACAGCGAATTCCGAAAGGCCACCTTCACCGCGGTGTGGGACGAGAACGTCGTCAACGACGCAGTCAAAGAGGGCGAGATCAAGATCTACGTCAACGGCAACCTCAACCAGAGCAAGATCGTGAAGAAGGGGGCCGCAATCAAATTCGAGGTGCCTGTCAGCAAGATTGACACACTGAAGATTCAGTTCCCCAAGAAGGATGGTCAGGGTCTCTCGATCATCAACGGTGTGCTGTACCGCTAAAACCAATCAGCACCAGCGAGTGGGCGGGGTCTGAAACCAAACCCCGCCCACTTTTGTATGCGCTAGCGACTACTCCAAATCGTCAGCGCCCATGCCCTCACCGACTGCCCCATCCCCAGCCGCGCCCGCCTCCTGCTCCGCGATCATCGCTTCCTGCGCGGGCCACATTTGCGACGCGCACTGCTGCGTCCAGCCGCTCGTCCCATCAGTGAAAAACGTGGTCCCGGTTTCGTGGATGCTCGGGTCGCCGCACGAGGCAATCTGCTTGTCCATCACGTGAGGTGCCTCGTTGCCCGGCGCCTCCGTAAAGCCAATGACGGGTTCAGCGGGCTCAGCCTCGGCCGGCGGGAAGGTCTGCTCAGTAACCACAGTTGCGGAGGCCTCCGATGCAGGCGCGTCCGCCGACTCCGTAGCCTGCGTCGCCGGAAAGGCGTGGGTAGCACTGCCCGTTTCCACTTCCGCTAGGTCGAATTTCGCGCCCTCAATCCCCAGCGTCATCGCAGCCTCCGGGACCGCAAACGCCCCGTACACACGCACCTTCTCCTCCGCGGATGCGTCAGTCGACCACGGCTCGTACCCCGATGGCTTCTCGCACGCATCCACAGGCTTGCCCGTGTTCTTGAAGTTCTCCTTGTCCCACACCACCGGCGCGTCAAGGCGAACCTCCCCGTCCTCCGCACTGAGTACGCCACGCACCTGCACGAGCGTCTCTCCCTCAGCCACGGCGGCGTCCCCGCCAGCTGCACACTGCCCGCCAAGCAGGATCTCTTCGACCTCAAGGCTGCCCTGGCACTCCCCTCCGTCGCAGCCAACGGGCAGGGTATCCCCAACCGCCGCGAACTCCGACACGGAGGTTGTCGACGTCACCGTCGTCGACTCCGCCTCCCCTGGTCCGGCCCCAGAACCCGAACAACTCGAAAGCACCAGCACGCACGCCGCACCGAGCGCCACCATCACACGATTCACTTTGACTCGTACTCCTTGCACAGGAAAAACAATGACACACTTCTCACACTAGTGAGCCACGACTCCATTACCCGTGTTCCTGCTCTTCCCCGGCCTGCCCTGCACCTGTGCGTTGAGGAAAGAGTCCCTCCGCAACGACTACCTCGATGCTCACGATTTACAACACGGTAAAATACATGCACGCGCTCATGTCCAAGGCTTCCGGTTAAAACCGTTCTGCGAAGCTTCACAGTATCAAGGCTGGATTGGGTCCCCGCATCATCTTCAAAACGGTCCTCTGCGGCGTCCCTGCCCGTATTCGCCAAGGCATTTGACAACGGTACAACGCACTGGTTCCACTCCCGTGCAGCGCCCTCTTCAGCTTGTTCCCGAAGCTTCCTTCAGCGGTTTCGTCATGCGTATTCATACCGAATGCCCCCCTCAGCTGATCCACTCCCCGTTTGCTGTACCAATGCAAGGGACAGGTCTGTGTGTGAGGCGGTGCCACCGACAGCGAGTGCACCGACGTGGGCCATCCCCAGGTGCGTGAGCCAAATCTGTGCATACACCCTATTCACGTGGCTGCGCTATCAACGTCTCGTTGTGGAGTTGGCACATGGGTTAAGGTCTTTAGTGCCCACCCGATAGGAGAACACCCCACATGTATCAACTCTTCGTTGACGAGTCCTACCAGAAAGGTCACTATTACGTGGCGGGCGTCCTCGTTGACGAAAAGCAATGTGAGACCTTGGTGACGCGACTCGATGAGCTTGCTGACGGTCTGCGAGAACGCAACGGCTGGCTTGCCTCACCCGAGTTTCATGGCCATGCCTTGATGAATGGGTTAGACGACTGGAAAAGCCTCAATGGCAACTTTGGAGCGTGTGTGTCCATCTATCAAAAGGTGCTGCACGCAATACAGAACTCGGGTGCCCGGGTATACCTTGAAGGCGTTGATGTTAACCGGCTTAATGCGCGATACAAGTACCCCGATAGCCCTCACGACGTGGCGCTCCGCCACACGCTTGAGCGCGTCAATGAGTACTGCGCACGCAACGGGGAGATGTGCAAGGTCATCGCCGACATGGTGCCGCAGCAAGACGATTTTAACGAGGCAATCCAAGGAGTTACCCGCGTCAGCACTCCGGGCTATCGCAGTCAAAAACTACTTTGCGTTGACGGCGACATCGAGTTTGTTGACTCTAGGGAAAGTAGGGGCGTGCAGGCAGCAGACATGTCTGTCTATGTGCTACGCCGCCACCGAGAAGAAACAACCGCTAGTAAGTTGGCACGCAGGGCAACTGCGCGACTCGTAAAGGCACTCGGTCCCGCTCTCGTCCACGAGCGCAAGTGGCTTCCTTAGCCCAGAAAAAGCTCTGGAGCCTACGCGGCTCCAGGCGACAACGTTCCGGTATCCGGCTCGTCGTAGTCTTAATTTAACCGATTTTGGCGCTTTTGGTCAAGATTTTGCACAGTTGAACTTGCGTTGCCCTCGTACACGGACAAAACCCGGGCACATCTATCGCCTCTCCCGAAGACCGCAGTGCAATCACCAATTCTGCCCGTGTCAACCTCTCCTTGCGCAGGGCATTTCCCAATCACCGCGGCGGAAACAGTGCTATCCCCCACACACCAAGCGCCACGGCAAGGCCCACGAGCACCCACCACAGCACCCCGCGCGGCCGCGCAAACCACAGATCCGCAGCGAGCCACACCGCGCTCGGCACCGCCAGCGCCAGGCCGAGGAATGTGAGTGCTCGCCAATCGGGCAGCTCCCGGGCGCTGAGCAGCATCACCACGCCTAGCGCGAGCAGCCCTCCCGCCAACGCGCGTGGCCGCGGCCATCCAAGCGGAATAATCATGGGCCCGATGCTACCCACGCCCTCCACACGCGCACCAACAAACTACGCTTATGCACCATGACCGGCCACTACCTCGACACCTATGACGCCGCCTGCAACCGCACAGCCGCGCAGGTCATGGCCCACTACTCCACCAGCTTCTCGCTGGCTACCAGGCTCCTGCCACAGCCCATGCGCACCGACATCCGCAACCTGTACGCGGTTGTGCGGATCGCGGACGAGATCGTTGACGGCACCACCGCCCAGGCCCACGAGTGCGCCGAAACCGCCATCGACGCCTATGAGGCCGCCGTCCTCCACGCGCCCGCGCACCGTTTCCACACCGATCCCGTCCTGCACGCCTTCGCCGCCACGGCCCGCGCGTGCCGCTTCCCCGATGCCGAGCTGCGCGCCTTCTTCGCCTCCATGCGCTCGGACTTGCCCGACCAGCCGGACCTTCCGCTCGACGACTACATCTACGGCTCCGCCGAGGTCATCGGCCTGCTCTGCCTGCGCGTCTTCTTCCGCGGCAACGAGGCCGCGCTCACCCCCGACCTCTCCGCCGGCGCCCGCGCGCTCGGCTCCGCGTTCCAAAAAATCAACTTCCTCCGCGACGTCGCCGAGGACTCGGCCCTCGGCCGCAGCTACACCGAGCACTCGCTTATCGACGCCCCCGTGCACCCCTTCATCCCCCAAATCCGCACCGAACTCACCCAGGCCAAGGAGCAGATCCCCAATCTACCGGCCCGGGTCCGCCCGGCGGTGAAGGTCGCCACCGCCCTCTTCGAGGACCTCACCGACCGCATCGAGGCGACCCCTCCGGCCCAGCTACGCACCACCCGCGTGCGCGTGCCCAATTACCGCAAGCTCGCGATCGCGGCCCGGGCGCTGCGCCAGTAGCAGCTACGCCGCGCAGGTGAGCAGCTTGTCGGTGAACTCCTGGGGCGCGCCCTGCTCGCGCAGGCGGCCGGTGTTGTAGCACTTGAAGCCGGTCTCCGTCTTGCCGTCGGGCTCGACCACGTGCCACTGCTCGCCGTCAGCGCGGAAGGCGACGATCCAGTCGGTCTGGTTCGCGCCCGCAACCGCCCACTTGCCGTCGCAGTAGTCCACGTTCGTGCCGGTGGGGTTGGGCCATCCGGGGACGAGCTGATCAAACGCGCCCGGCTGACAGGACGCGGCCTTCGCATTGCCGCCCTTGGCTGCGCCGGCGCCGAGCGCCGGGATGGCGATGCCGGCGGCGCCCGCCAGCGCGGCGAGCTCGCCGAGCCCCGGGACCTCCGGGATCTCCAAACCGGGGACGTCGATAAGCCCCTGCGAGACGGCGAAGTAGCTGCCGGCGCCGACGAGCGCCAGCACGCCCAGGCTAATGCCGGCGATGGCGCCGGGGCTCAGCGACGAAGACTCCTGGGCCGGTTCGGCGGCGTAGGCGGGGCAAACGGCGGTGGCGGCGACGGCGGAGGCGACGCCGAGGGAAAGCAGCGTGTTCTTCATGCCCACTACTCTAACGGGTTTTCGGCCGCCTGCGCGACGGCCTGGGCGGTGGCGAGGTCTTGCCACGGCATGCCGACCGTCTTGAACACCACGCGGCGGCTCGGGTCGAGCGCGACCTCGCCGCGCACCACCTGAGCCATCGTGATGAGGTCCTCGCGGCGCACGGTGCCTTCCTCGGTGGCGAGCACCACGTCCCCGCCCTCGCGGTAGGCCACGGTCGGGTCCTCCACGATCACCTGCGCGCCGGTGAAGACGTCCGCGGCCAGCTCGCGGGCGTCCGCGGTGTGGGCGCCGACGGCGAGGACAGTGGCGTCCTTGCGAAGCTCCGCTCCCGTGACGATGGGCTCAGGCGACGTGGTCGCCGTGATGACCAGCCCGGCGCGGGCGAGTGCGTCCTGCGCCGCCGCAGAGCCGGAAGCGGCCCAGGGGTAGGCCAGGTCCGCGGGCTCCGTGCGAGAGATGAAGGTGATGCGCGGCTCGCGCACCCCTTCCAGGACGCTTTCCAGGGTGGCGGCGTGGCCGAGGCCCTGCGCCCCGGTGCCGAAGATGGCCACGTCCAACGGTTCGTTCGAGGCCGTGAGCCGGTCCAGCACCCCAGCGATTGAGGCTGCGGGGGTGCGGAGGGTGGTGAGCGCGGTGGCGTCGATAAGCGTGTGCGGCGTGAGCGTCTTGGAGCCCATGAGCAGGTAGGACCCCTGCACGAGCGGGACGTCCACCGTGGAGTCCGCGGGCTGGATGCCCAGGATCTTCACGCCCACCGCGGTGCCGGCCGCCGACGGCATGAGGTGCATCTCTCCGTGCGGGAGCGGCACCTTGGTGCGGAGCGGGTCCGTGGCGGGGTCGAAACCCGCGGCGAGGGTCTGGCGCAGCTTCTCGACGGCCTCCGCCGGCGACACCGTGCGGAAGACGTCATCGTGATCAATAAAACGCATGGGCCCACCCTACGTGGAGGCGACTAGACGCGGCCCTTGAGCGAGGCTGCGCCGTCGTCGAGGTGGCGCGAGTCGTCCTTGTCCCTGTCCTGGTCCTGCTTCGGCTGCGGCGAGGGCAGCACGCCCGGCAGCGGGTTGGGGATCATGCCCTCCTGCACCATGTAGTAGCCGGTCACCGCGACCGCGCCGAGGCCAAACAGCACGGAAAGAACAACCTCCGTGGTGGTGGACTTGCCCTGCTCGGAGGAGCCGCCCTTGCCCGCGACCAGGTCGTCCAGGCTGGAGCCCGCGGCCTTTTCGTAGTTGTTCTTCACCGAGCTCATGCTGTCCACGATCTCGGACGCGTCCTGGCGGACCACAGGCATGCCGCCCAGATTGACGGTGTCCCCATTCGCGGCGTGGGCGGGTGCGGCGGTGAGCGAAGCAGTGGCCACCGTGAGCGCGGTAGCGGCGGCGATGATGCGTGAATTCATGAATCAAACACTAACACTTGCGCGTACTTTATGCGCGATTTACCCCTTCTGAACTGGCGATTTTGTTTTTGAAAAGATATACGCCAGAATGATTAACCGTTGCACAGAATGGCAACGTAAATATTCCTCCATAGCTCAGTTGGCAGAGCATTCGACTGTTAATCGAAGGGTCACTGGTTCGAGCCCAGTTGGAGGAGCAGTACTTGCAAAACCCCGCACTATACCGACAGAGTCGGTATAGTGCGGGGTTAAGCGTATGCGCAGGCTTTCCGCACATTACTTTCACCCCTACGCCATCCCTCCACAGCGCAGCCCCCAATTTCCTCTTGCCGTCACCCGTGCCTGCAATTACCCTAAGTGACACGTGCCATACATCATCCAACCATCCCCGGAGACCACCATGCACACTCGCCCTACCGCCGCGCTCGCAGGCGCCGCCCTCGCCCTCACAGCCATCGCCCTTTCCGCCCCCGCAGCTCACGCATCCACGCACACCTACTCCAACCAACGCGGCGACGTGCGCTGCGAGATCTACAACACCCCACAGGGCCACACCACCCTCTGCGTGTCCGACAAGGCCCGCAAGGCCCACCCCGAATGCAACCCACCGGAAGCGCTCATCCCCGCCGTCAAGGTTGAAGACGACTGGGCCGGCACACTGTGTTGGAACCAAGGCTTTACCCAACCCCCGCAAAAGCTCAGCCCCATGTCCATACGCTCCGGCGGTGGCGCCACCGTCTTCGCAGCACCAGGCGGCGACCTCTTCGTCCTCGACACCATCAAAATGGCACTGATCCAAGTCGGCAGCGCCACCAAGGTCCTATTCCCCGGGTTCTAGTACGGGTTCTAGTACCGCCACCGCAACAACAAACCGGTGACAGGAAGTGTTCTCCTGCCACCGGTTGTGTTGTGGGGCCAGCGGGGCTCGAACCCGCGACCAGCGGATTATGAGTCCGCGGCTCTAACCGACTGAGCTATAGCCCCTCTCTGAGCGTCGATGCGCTCCAAAAACTATACCGCGCGAGCCGTGGCATACGAATTCCGGCCCCGTCGCTTCCCTCGCCGATTTTCCATTCGGCAGCGTTTCCTCTTATAATCGTTACACTTTCCTCCATAGCTCAGTTGGCAGAGCATTCGACTGTTAATCGAAGGGTCACTGGTTCGAGCCCAGTTGGAGGAGCGCTTGCACACACCCCGCAACTAGCCTGGACGCTGGTCGCGGGGTGTTTTCCATTGTTCGGCTTGGGGTAAGGAATAACGGCGTCGCGCACGACGTTCCAACGAGTATTCAGGTGCCATGGCCGGGCCCGCCGAACGGGCCCGCGGTGGCGCCGAGAGAACCACCATGAAGGAGGAATGCGTTGACTACAGCCAAGCAGTGGGTTCTCGCCTCGCGCCCCGAGGGGTCGCCGAGCAGCGAGAACTTCCGACTCGAAGAGGTAGAGCTGCCTGAACTGGCCGATGGCCAGATTCTTGTAGAGAACACCTTCGCCAGCGTCGACCCTTATATGCGCGGCCGGATGAACGACACGAAGTCCTACATCGAGCCGTTTCAGATCGACCAGCCTCTGACCGGCACTGCTGTCGGCACAGTCGCAGAGTCCCGCTCGGAAGAGTTCAAGGTGGGCGACACGGTCCGGCACTTTGCTGGGTGGCGCACCCACGCTGTGTTGCACGAGGACCAGGTGGAACAGATTGACACCGGCATCGCTCCTGCCGAGGCGTATTTGGGCATTCTGGGCCTGACAGGTTTGACCGCATACGTCGGGCTGACCGCCGTCGGCGAGATGAAGGAGGGCGATGTCGTGTTCATCTCAGGCGCGGCAGGCGCCGTGGGCTCCGCGGCAGGACAAATTGCGAAGCACCTGGGCGCGGCGAAGGTGATCGGGTCTGCGGGTTCCGCGGAAAAGATCGACTACATCACCGGCCTCGGCTTCGACGAGGCGTTCAATTACAAGGACGGCGACGTGACAGGCCAGCTCGCCGATGCTGCGCCCGAGGGCGTCGACGTCTACTTCGACAACGTGGGCGGTGACCACCTCGAAGCTGCGATCGCGAACGCGAATACGTTTGGCCGCATCGCGATGTGCGGGGCGATCGCCCAATACAACGACACTGAACCGGCGCCAGGCCCGCGCAACCTGGGGCTTGCCATCGGCAAGTGCCTGACGCTGCGCGGATTCGTGGTTGGCCAGTACTCCCACCTTGCCGAGGAGTTTCAGGAGAAGATCGCCCCACTCGTGGTCGACGGTTCAATTGGCTACGAGACCACGGTGCGCGAGGGCATCGACACCATGCCGAAGGCGTTCCTCGAACTGTTCGAGGGCGGCAACACCGGCAAAATGATCGTCAAATTTTAGGCGGACACCATGACCAAGGTACTGATGGTTGTTTCGGCAGCGGAGCATTGGACGCTTAACGACGGCACGCTCCACCCCACCGGCTTCTGGGCCGAAGAGCTGGTGACCCCGTACTCGATCTTCACCGATGCTGGGTGGGACGTGGACGTGGCAACGCCGGACGGCAAGGCTCCGACCGTAGACAAGGTCAGCCTGGATGACAGCGCAGGCGACGCGGAGACCCTGGCAGCGGTAACAACGAAACTTGAGGCGTTGGAGCCAGTTCTGGCCAAACCGCTTGATCTCGACGACGTCAAGGTCGAAGACTACGACCTCGTCTTCTACCCCGGCGGGCATGGACCGATGGAGGACCTCGCGGTCAACGAGACGTCCGCCCGCATCCTCACCGAGCGCATGGCAGACAACGCGCCAGTGGCCCTTCTTTGCCACGCCCCGGCCGCTGTCCTTGCAACCGAGAATGCGCAGGGTGGCTCCCCGTTCTCCGGGCGGACGCTGACCGGGTTCTCCAATGATGAAGAACGCGCCGCTGGGCTCGCCGGCAAGGCACCGTGGCTGCTCGAGGACCGTCTCGTGGCCCTGGGGGCGGAGTACACCAAGGCACCAGAGCCGGCCGCACCCTACGTCGCCGTTGACGGCAACCTCTACACCGGGCAGAACCCGGCATCGTCGCAGGAGCTCGCAGAGCGCCTCGTGAAAGACCTTGCCTAAACGGAGACGATAGGCCTCGCCGCCCATTGGGGCTCCAGCGCTTGAATTCTTACAGCTGACTCTTCACCCCAAAGGGCGGTTAAGGCTCATTTCCGCCACCGCAGATGCTGTTCGCCCTACCGCAACTGCGCTAGGGCTTCTTGCGCTGCTCCGGGCCAACTATGAGTGGTTGTAAAGATCGTTGTATTCCTTTTCGATCCAGATGGGATAGAAAATGGCCCCATCCCTCCAACCAACAAATGGCAGGTTTCCTTGATGACGGAAAACTCTAAATTTTTCTACGTCCTGGAACTGTCGGGGAATTGCTGGCTTGATTTGGCTACTCGGGATAAACTCCGACCCCAATCCATGTCTCTGGTGCTGCGCCAACTCTTTCCACGTGAACGACGATCGTTTATGCCACTTTTCCAGAAAGGCGAGGCGCATAGAGTCGTCCAAGGGACTAAAACCCCAATCCTTTTGAAGAAACCTCATCGAAAGGAGCGGATACTCGTCTTTTTGACCGCGCAGTGAAGCTAAAACATCTTGATCAGGAGCACTTGGCTTTCCTCGGGAAGGCCGAGACCCCTTACGCTTACTACTCATTCCTAGCAGAAATGCTCTTTGAGGTCGGCGTCAGAGATCTCCGCTCCTCGCTCGCCGTCTACGAAATTCTTCTGCCACGGGGACTCAGCATGGGTCTTGTTGCGCAATGCCCAGGCGGAGTATGGGCCGTATTTATCCCAGGTTTCGATCAGCACTTGCTCAACATCGCGGTAATCGTCCCAGTTAAAATCTTTCGAGACGAACTCGTTGGGGTCAATAGGAAGCTTTCCATAGCTCTTGACCTGGTGATAAATGTCGACCACCACTGGCCCATGAGCCCAAGCCTCCATCCGATCTGCAAAGAGCGAGAGTCCGGCTGAGGATCGCATGTACAGCCCTTTTGCGTAGTAGAGAAGCTTTTGCAGCTTGAGTTGCGTAATGTCCGCACCATCAACTTCTTCGGCCCATGCTACAAACCATTCAGCAATTTGCCGTGCGCTTAGCTGTTTCATTGTGCTCCTCCTCTCGTCGCATCGCCAACGATACATCACCGGCATGACACCAATGCTATTACGTAAGATGCTCGGCAGATTGTGGCTTCAATAATTCGAACCCAAAAAATCTCCCAACCGAAGCAGAAACGTCAATGTCATATTGTCCCGCTCCATGAACAAGCGGTACAAGAATATCCCCCACAATTGTTCCACGATCTTCGTTTAACTCAACTGAAGCCGCGAAGTCATTTGGAGTCTCAAGGGGGAAACTCGCAAGAACAAGGTCTAGCGCATTCTGGAGGAATTTTACCGCTTCCTGTGCCTTCCGATCCGAATATTGTTGAGTCCCCCGCCCAAAATTCAGTCCTCCTGCAAAAGAATCTTTACGCGACACAATTCATCGTAGATGGCGCGTTCTTGCTGAGTCAGAGCCCCTGAATCCGCTAAGACCCGTAAGTTTTCCGGTGCAGCATCTTTTTCGCCTAACAACGCTTCGAACTCGGACAAAAGGCTCCGCTTCCGGACGCTCAGCTCTGCATCATTCGTACGCTTCAATTCTAACTGCATTTGGGACCCCCTCCTCGCGAAAATTCTACCCACATACTCACTTCGGAGTGGCAATCGTTTATCACCATAACGGTAGTCACTCTATTCCAAACTCTCCGCACCAACTACACTGACCTCGTACAATCCCACACTCACAACTCCGTGGAGCACCAATGCCAGATGCGCAGGATCTCGAGGCCCGCGTGCAGCTTCTGGAGCGCGCGCTCGCCAAACTGCTCGGCACCGACGACTTCGAGACCTTCCTCACGCAATCAGCGCCCACAACTACCTACCGCCGTACCGAATCCCGCAGCGCCAGCGCCGACCGCACAGAAACCCCCGCTCCACGGCTCCCGCTGGCCCCAGAAACCGCACCTCAAGCTGAACCCGCACCCGAAGCCAAAAGCACACCGGCAGAAACCACAAAAATCACCAACGCCACCGCCCCGGACGCGAAGCTCCGCCTGTTCGCGGACTACTTTCGCGGCCGCGAGGACGTGTTCGCCACCGCCTGGCGCAACGGCGAGAAGAAAGGCTGGTCACCCGCCTCCTACGGACGCTACGACCGGAACAACCCGAATCTCAAGCCGCTCACCCCGCAAATCCTCGAGCAGCACCTCCGCCGCGACAACACCCTCCACGTCGGCCTGTACCCGCTGTGCAAGGGCGATACCTGCTTCCTCCTGGCGTGCGATTTCGACGATGCAGACTTCCGCACCGCGGCCCGCGCCTACGCCACAATCTGTCGCGAGTTCGGCCTCGACCCGCTCATCGAGCTCTCCCGCTCCGGCACTGGCGCACACGTATGGCTCTTCTTCAACGAGCCCGTCCCGGCCTCCCTCGCCCGAACCGTAGGCATCGGACTGCTGGCCAAGGCCAGCCCGAAGCAGTACTTCGCCAGCTTCGACCGTTTCTTTCCTTCCCAGGACACGCTGCCTGGCAAGCGCCGTGGCTTCGGCAACCTGATTGCACTTCCGCTCGCCGGTCAGCATCGAGCCGAGCAGCGCACCGTCTTCGTCAACAACGACTTCGAGTCCGCCGACGACCAGTTCGCCGCCCTCGCCAACACCACCAAAGCCTCCATACAACAGCTCAAAGAGATCGTCTCAGCACTCGAGCCGGACCCGGAGACCCAACTGCCCCAACCACCCACCAAGGCAGAACTCAAAGCGCTCAAACGCTCCGGGAAGGTCCGAGTCACGCACGATTCCCGGGTCCACATCAGTCTCGAGGGCGTCGACCCCACCACCGCCACCGCACTTCGTCACCTCGGCGCGATTCCCAACCCGCAGTTCTACATCCGCCAGGCCCAGCGTCTGTCTACCTACCAGACACCGCGCCTGATCATCCGTTTCGACGAACACGACGGCACGCTCACCCTCGACCGTGGCGCTCTCGACGAAGCCATCAGCATCCTCAAAACCGCCGGCTACACCGTCACCCGCCGCAGCAAAACCCCAAAGCCGCGCATCATGCCCACAGAGTTCACTGGCGAGCTGCGGTCCGAACAGCGCACAGCCGTCGCCGCAATGCGCAAACATCGCACCGGCATCCTCGTCGCCCCGCCGGGTGCGGGCAAGACCGTCATGGCCTGCGCGTTGATCGCGCAACGACAAGTCCCCACCGCCATTATCGTGCCCAACGTGGAGCTCGCCGGCCAGTGGCGCGACGCGCTCACCACCTTCCTCAAGAGCCCCGCAAACAGCCCCACACAAAGCTCCACCATCGGCCAGTACGGCGGTAAGTCGAAGAAGCTCAGCGGCGACATCGACATCATCACTTCCCAGTCGATCAGCCGCACCGACTCCCGGACGGATTTCCTCGCCGACTACGGCTACATCATCATCGACGAGTGCCACCGCGTTGGCGCCGCCGGGCTTACCCGCGTGCTCGCGGATCTCAATGTCCGCTTCGTCACCGGGCTTACCGCCACTCCGTTCCGCTCCGACGGCCTTGACGCCCTCCTACCGCTTATCTGCGGCCCGATCCGTCACACCATGGAGATTGAGCGCCCGGGCCCAAAGCACTACGTCGTGCAGACCACCGACTTCACCTTCGACGAGCCGCACCTCTACTGGCCGGACCTCGACAACGCCCTTGCCGCCGACCCCGCCCGCAACGCTCTCATCGCCGAAACCATAGCCCGCGCCGCCACTAGTGGTAAGAACGTCCTCGTCCTGGTGAAGCGCCGCGAACACATCACCACGCTCGAAACGCTCCTCACCCGCAACCACCCCGACCTACCCGTCCCCGTCTTCACTCTTCACGGCGCGCAGCACGCGAAAGACCGCACAGCAACCCGCAAGTCGCTCACCACCGCGCCCCGTTTCGTGCTCATCGCCATGACGCAGATCGCCGGCGAGGGCGTGGACCTCCCGGCTCTCGACGCCCTCGTCTTGGCCGCCCCAGTCGCGTTCAAAGGCAACATCATCCAACAGATCGGCCGTGTCACCCGCGGCGCCACAGCTTCCGCCACCATCTTCGACTTCCACGACCACCGCGTGCCCGCGCTTACCGCCGCATTCCGCAAGCGCAGCCGCGTCGTGCGCCAGCAAGGCTTCACCCCGGGGCTTTCGCTTATCGACGCTTGCCAGATCCCCCGTTCACGATCGCGATAATGACAACAAGTGCAGCCTCCGGTGGCAGTCCTCAGATGACCACTTCAGCCTTCAAACGCAGCTCATGAGTCCCAAGGGAGGAAATCCATTCGCACCGCAGTGCAAAAATCCGAGCAGCAATTATTGATTAACTATTTATTAGCTTTGGTTCCTACTCGGCTGTCCACGCTTGCCCAATCTTCAAAAAGACCGGTGCCACACGACACCGGTCCACCTCAGGAAGCCAACAGCACGAGATCCAAAACAGAAACAGCAACCGGTCGAACGTATAGGCTACGGTTAGGGTTAGGCGGGGTCAGCTTGCCCGACAGATCTGATCACTACCGCCCCAGATAAGTATGACGACAAGGAGCGAATATGGCTAAACGCAGTGAACCACCTGGGCAACCGTTTGTAAAGGTAGTCTATTTTGACGAGGATTCTGCTTCTGATTTTCTCGATATGAGACTAGGAGGGCAGGTGTATAAGGAAGAAACGAACATCGCGGAGCGGAATAACGAAGCCGCTGCCAGGGCCGCAGCAGAGGCAGGCGCAAAATTCAAGTGGCTCAATTTCTTTTCCTTTGGGGTAGATGCCTCCGCCGAGGGAGAGCTGGGAAGAAGCAAACGTAGCTTGCTCAGCAAAACCCTTTCAAACACAATCCTGACCGACTACCTTAGGGAGACGAAAAACCCAAAAGGCATTACGGTACTCAACGGCTATTCGGTGACACCTGCACCAGAGTCGCTTACCCATGTCAAAATGTTTTCTCCATATATCAACCTGATTAAAGATGAGGGACTACCGCTTGACTTTTCGCGGATGGACGAAGTCTTGGCGAGCGCCAAGGGCTACTACGAAATGATCGCATCCCGCGACGATGGAGAAAAGTGCGTATTGAGGTTCAACCTAGAGGCTTTCCGCAACAATTACGGGCTGCCTGATCTTCCACGGATGAATCTAGAATACCACGGCATCAGGGTTGGAACGACAGCAGAGGACAGTCTCGACGCAGAGTCTGAGCTCGACCCCAACACGTCTAAGCCCAAACACACGCCGTCCTCCATACTAGATGGGCCAAAAGCGCAGAAGACCAATACGCTAAATGTTTATGATGTGCTATTTGCCGGAGTGAAGCCCAGTGAGCAAGACTAAGTCAAACATCCGCGTATTTTACGGGCCGTCTCACTGGTTTCTGGAGCAACTACCGAAAAATGCACAGTCTCTGGCTGAAATCGTGAGGGAGAGAGATGCTCAACGGCAGCACATATACGTAAGTTCCGATGGGCAAACCGTAAAAGATGATGCTCCTCTTGAGGGACCACGCTCAATATATGCTGAAACCACTGATTATGCCATGCTGACAGAGGGGGCGATCAATAGTTTTTCATCGATGATTCAATCGATAGATCCGCGTGAACTCATCCTTCAGAACCCACCGTCACCTTTGGTAAAGCAGCTCCAACAAGTCTACGAAAAAGTCTCCGAAGAACACTTTACATATCCACGGCCTCATTGGGATGCGTTGTTAAAGTTTAGAAACAGGCTTCAGGAGGAAATTGTCGGCCAAGAGGCGATGAAAGAAGAACTCGTCGCTAGCCTCTACCCCCTTACGAGAGAGCGTCAAAGAAAGCCGATTGTCCTACTTTTTTATGGCCCATCTGGTGTCGGCAAGACAGAAACTGCAAAATTAATTAACTCGCTATGCGGAGGAACGCTTTTCAGGCAACAGTTCTCCATGTTTAACAGTCAAAAGTTCTTCCCGTATCTTTTTGGAGGAGAGCACAGCGAAGCTTCTTTTGCGCGCGACTTACTTGAGCGAGACAACGGTGCCATACTCCTCGATGAGTTCGACAAAGCAAATCAAGTTCTTCATAGCGCGTTTTACCAATTGTTTGATGACGGTGTGTTCGTTGACAAAAATTACAGCGCACAGGTGGGGCCCGCAGTGATTATCTGCACTGCGAATTATAGAAGCAGAGAAGAAGCCTCAAAAGAATTGGGGGATCCTCTATCCTCAAGATTTGACGCGATGATCGAGTTTCAACAACTTACCGCTTCCGAGATTGCATTCGTCATCGACAAAGTGGTAGATGAACAAATGTCCCATCTACATGACGATGAAAGGGAGCTACTCAACGAGCGAGAGCTCAAGTCGAATTTGCAAGAGGCGCTTAGGCAGCACAAGAACATTAGAGAGCTATCAAGACTAATTGGTTCCACCATTAACTTGAGCATCGTAAGGGAACGCCTCAACAGAAAGTGTCAGTGATTTTGTTTGTGAGACTCTGATTTGAAAGCAGCTTCACCGATAAGGGAATTTATTCCTTGAATGCACTCACCATCGCGCCCCTGCGTCGTGCTCATGACCACGACGCAGATCGCCGGCGAAGGCATAGACCTCCCGACTCTCGACGCCCTCATCCTCGCGTCCCCAGTCGCGCTCAAAGGCAACATCATCCAGCAAATCGGCCGCGTCATCTAAGGCACCACCACCTTCGACTTCCACGACCACCGCGTGCCCGCGCTTAGCGCCGCATTCCGCAAGCGCAGCAGCGACGTGCGAAAGCAAGGCTTCACCCCAGGGCTTTCGCCTATCGACGCTTGCCCGATCCCCCACCCACCACCATCTTAAGTGACACTTGGCACACATCATCCAACACTCCAACCATCCCCGGGAGGTCACCATAAAGACACGTAGCACCGCCGCACTCGCCGGCACCACCCTCGCCCTTGCTGCTGCAGCGTTCGCCACGACCGCACCAGCAGCCCACTCCTCCGCGCACACCTACTCCAACTGACAAGGAGACGTGCGCTGCGAGATCTACAACGCCCGAGACGGCCACAGCACCCTCTGCGTATCCGACAGAGCGTGCAAGGCCCACCCCAGGTGCGGCCCACCGGGGTACCTCGTCCCGCAGTAAAGGTCGAAGACAATTGGTTGGGCACACTGTGCTGGAAGTCTTCACCCAACCCCGGAGAAGCTCAGCCCCACTTCGGTGCGCGCCGGCGGCGGAGCCATCATCTCCGCAGCCCCAGGCGGCCACCTCTCCGTCTTCGGCACCGTCACAATGACGTCCAGCCGGGTCGGCACAACCGCCAAGGTGCTGTTCCCCGGCTTTTCACGCACGGCTCCAAAGCACCGATTCGTAACGGCCCGTTCCTACGCACCTACTGCCGGGCTGCTGCCTACCAGCTTGACCTTCTCGTAGTAGTCGGAGTGCGACTGCACCACGTCGCTCACGTCGTGATTTTCTACAAAAGACTCCTCGGCGCCTTTAAAACCGATGGGTTTGCTGCCGAGCATTGCGGCAGGATAGAGGACGCCAAGAACGTTGTCTTTACCCGAATGGTAGTTGTGGATCACGCCTGCGAAATGCTCACCCTATTGATCGCGCTGAGGATCTGGACCTTCTAAGTAGAGGGTGACGCGACACCATCGTAGTGTGATTTCACGCAAACATTAACAATGAAAAAACCCGTTCTGTACCAGGCGTGCGGAACACCGGAACCAACTTGGCGGACTCGCGACACAAACCACCACAAATCAACATCCTAAACTGTTTTCAACTGTTAAAGACCTACCGAGCGAAATCAAAGTAACTTTTTTAGCTCGTCAGTTAGAAGCTCGGCAACCACAGTGTGGCCTAAGGGATTCAGATGGAGGGTATCGTAAAAAAGACTTGGTCTCCCGCTTAGAGCAGCGGCAAGGTCTATAGTGCGGACATTCATGGAGTGTGCAGCCCTTTTAGCCGTTTCGTTAATTTCGTTGTATCGATCCCGGTACTTTGAAAGACTTTCTTCGGTGCGGAAGAGATCCGTCAGGAAACTATCCGCCCCTAAGGGGGCGTACCGAAAAGGGGAAAGAACAACGATTGGTTCTTGACCAAATTCGTTACAAAGCGCGATGAGTGAGCGGAGAAGTGCGAATTGCGGCTCGGTGTTCGCAGGGACTTGCTTCCCATACGACGTCGTGGCTCGATCATGCACTATGGGCGAATGCATTTTGTGCTTAATCCAATATGAGTCGGCGTCAATTTGAGGGCGATTATCGCTCATTGAAGTAAATAACAAAACACGTTCCGTGTCGCGGAACAGAGGAATTACCTTATTTAGGACGATATTGTACACATGAAGCAAAGTTGCTCCAGAGTATCCCCCATTTAAAACCTGAAATGGATGCCCATCTTCGTTGAGGATCTTCTCCACTTGCGAAGGGAACCGCAGGGTCTCTCTAGAGAAGAGAGATTCTACAAACGATCCGCCGAGCATAACTATTTTCCGCTTCGACTCGGGGTTAGGGATAGTATTCCCAGTTCTGATAAAACCTGCTGAATCGGTTTGTAGATGGTAGGGCTCGCAACTAAGGGAACCATCAGTATGCTCCAAATAAGAGTCCTGGGGGGTTTTGAACGTGTCCTGCGAAAGGCCCCATTCCTTTAATCTAATGTACCGCTTTGAATCCATCGCGCGCTGTTTCACTCCCTGATCTCTTAGGTGTACAAAGTTGGATCCCGCGACTCTCAGTATGGACATACGCTAACTGTCCGCGGGGATCAACCTAGGATTCTTTAGGGTATCAGAGTTTGTGTAAAAATTAGCGCAGTGGAGGCTGCTGTCGAAAGCGGATGCTGCAATGTTATGGCAGGGTCAAGCTTACGAACTGGGGGTTCATCAGTTGCCATAGGCCCTTAAATTTTCGTTATGTACAGTGATTCGCTGATACTGTCGGCGAGGTATGCTCGTGGAAGCGCCGATTTAGTTCGATTTGACGTGCAGGTAGAGCCACCTCACAATAGCCAACAGTTAGGAACGCCTTTGTTCAATAGTCCAGTATATGTGTGTCTAGAAGAGTCCCCGGTGGGGGATAGCTGGAACAGGTCGCGGTGGATTTCGATTGGAGGCCGCCAAGTCGGTGCCGACAGCGCAAATCTGGAGGTTCAGAGTTTTAGTGGTGGCGGTCGTGTGGCAGGCACGTTTGTGTCTGACCTGATTGGCCTACAATCCGTTCTATCCAGTAGGGATGCTAATGACCTCCCCCAAATCATTGCGGCTAGCACAGGCTCTTTCACAGCTTCAATTCTTGACGGTGAATCGGAGGTGACTTACCTTCTGACGGATCCTCTGGGGGGTGGAATGCTTTTCCGATACCAGGGCGATGGGGTCGTTGCGTTTGGTTTCGATGTGGAATCCCTGAGAGGAGTTCTCACTTCATTCGGGTTTGTCACGAAGAGGGATCCCTTATTCGAGCTGGGGGCCATAGGTGTCGGTACAGGCTATTTGGGCGCGGACTCCCCTATTGAGGATTTCCAATTAATTGCCTCGGACACCGTTATCAAACTACATCCTGATGGTTCGTACGATGAACACCTGCTGGGGGTAGATCACAAATGCTACAGCGCAAACCGAAATGAATACGAGGATCTGATAAGCGAGGGTGTGCGGAATGTTAGGAACAATGCACTTGCTGTCGCCAAAGCCTCGCAAGGGGAGATCTATGCGGATATTACCGGTGGGTTTGACTCCAGGCTCGTAATATCTGGACTGAATAACGCACAAATTCTAGATAAGGCTTCGTTTTACAGCTTGAAGTCTTCAAGCGAGTGGGAGACAGCCTGTGGAATTGCGAGAGTCTGTGGCAGGCCCATCAGCTGGATATACCCGGTCTCTTCTGTGGTTGAGGAAAATACAAACTTCTTATTCAGTTGTCTTGAAGGTTCCCGAGATTCTTCCGGTACCATAAACCACTCCACGCGGGACTTTGCAGGTCGCTCTCCTGTTACGTCCCTATCTGGAGGGTACGGGGAAACCTTCCGAGATTTCTATTTGATTTCTGAAGAGCTTTTGCATAAGGGCGTTACAGGTACAAGCTTCGTTGAAGCGGTTTTCTCCAAGTACCCGATATACACCTGGTCGATAGACGGTCGGCGGATCTTTCTTCCCGAATTTGAAACGAAAGTTAAAGACCGGGTTGAAGGTGTTTTCGAGCGCGGGCGGCATGCTGGAGCGCGTGACGACCAGCTCGGTAACTACCTGTACCTAAAAGGGAGAAATAGATTCTGGATCGGCCAGCTCGCATACTGGAGCTCGCGGGCACAACTGAGGTTTGACATCCTTTACAGTCCTGAATTAATCTCGGCTGCAAATACACTCGACAGGTATCGCCGTCGCGCAAATTTCGTTGGTCTTGACGCGATGCGCAAAATGGCCCCCTACTTATTGAACTACCCGTTTCATGGTTCGGGCCATGAGCGCATCCCCGCCATCTACCGGAGCGAACGCTTCGACCCTCCCCGATACCATTTCCCAGAGGGGAGAAATGAGGTTGTGGCGCCTAATTTAGAACCGCGATTCTTGAGGGGTTACGAAATCCTACCGGATGAAATCACCGAGAATGATCAACTGGAATCGAAACGACTGGGGATCACGCCAGAACAAGTATACGGTCTTCGGACTTTTGGAGAAGAAGCTGCGGAGGCATTGAGTCACCCGGCCATTCGTGACTATCTCAATCAATCAGATTTGAAGCACATAATATCTACCTCGCTAGAATCCCCTGCGAAGGCGAAAATATCACTAAAATTCATCGTCGCGCTGGTGCGTTTGGGGCTGGTTGCTAGTGAGCGACTCAGTATTGAGGACCGCATTCGATTTGCGTATAGTACGAAGTCGCTGAGACTTTAAGCTGTATGAAGGCGCGGTTTGTCTAAGCGCTATCCGACAAATTGCTTAGCTGTGTAGGGGAACTGACCAAATCTATTCCGTTTCTTCCGTAGCGGATATTGGCGGTCCCCCTCCAATGGTGGGGCTGCCAACTATTGCGCGGCAGTAGCTGGTGCCTGAGACCATTTCGTAACGAAACATCGCGATGCTTCTCGCCGGCTTGAGTTATCTGCTGTCATGTTTGGGATTAAGGGTCAGTGTGTCTGGCTCGGCATGAGTGGGGGTGTTAGATTTGGTTTTTTGATGCCGATTGAGTGGGTGTAGTCGGTGTCTATAGCGTTGTCGAAGAGGCCTGGTCGTCCTATTTGGTGGTAGGCTTCGATCTCGCTGTGGCGCAGGGTGAATGTTCAGAAGACTGAAATGGTAGCGGTGTGGTGAGTATCTGGTAGCGCCTGAGTGAGTATCCGGTAGCGGTGTCTTGAAGCGTCCTGGGTTTAGTTCCTACCTCTGCTAAGGAAGGATTGGCACTATGCCCAGAAAATATTCCGCCGAATTCAAGGAGAAGGCGGTCCATCAGATCATCGAAATGGTCCGCCTGGAGTCTTGCTCACTGCAACGCGCCTACACGGAGGTCGGTGAGCTGCTTGGAGTATCCCACCACACGTTGCGGGCTTGGTACCGTGAAAGCGCTTCAGTACGCGATAATTCTGACGCTTCAGGCGGCGAAACAATGGAAGAAGAGCTTGGAGCGTCTGCGCCGCGAAAACCGTGAGCTGAAACGAGCAAACGGAATCCTCAAGACTGCCTCGGCTTTTTCGCAGCGGAACTCGACCGACCCACGACCAAATGATCTCCTACATCGACGCGTACAAAGATCAATTTGGGGCCAGGGCCATCTGCCGAGTCCTTAAACAAGCAGATCGTGGATTCATTACTTCACGCGGCTACCGGAAAGCCACCACACGTGTTCCCAGTGCAAGGGCCTTAAGCGATAGCCTGCTCATCCGAAGAGATACAGCGTGTGCATGCGGAGAATTTCTCGGTCTACGGCATCCGCAAAATGTGGCACGCGATGAACCGTGAAGGCTTTCATATTGGCCGCGATAAGACTGCCCGGTTGATGAAACTCGCAGGTGTTTCCGGCCGCCGACGTGGACGAACCCCTGTGACAACGATTAGCCCGAAGACACCGGATCATCGCCCGGACCTAGTGCAGCGAGACTTTCGTGCACAAGCGCCAGGCAGGCTTTGGGTTGCCGACATTACCTGTTCAGACCACTGATTTAGTAACGCCATGGTGAGGATCGAGTAACGCCCGGGTGAGTATCCAGTAACACCCGGGCGTTTGGGGTTGGGTGGGGTTAGTGGGTTAGGCGCATGTTGTCTCCTTCTAGTGTGATGATCTCGGCGCCGACGGCGAGCCGGTTGAGGATCGACTCAGCGATGACAGCGTCGGGGATGGACTTGCACCATTCGATGGGGGCGAACTGGGATGTCACGATGGTCGCTCCTCGGTTTTCTCGTTCCGCAATGATGGTCAACAGTTGGTGTGCGGTGGCTTCGTTGATCGGGGTGGTGAGAAAGTCATCGAGTACGAGCACATCGGTGTTGTGAATGGCCTCGAGGAATTTCATGCGTTCAGGATCCGAGTGATGCAGCACGGCAAGCTGGTTGGCCAAGGTGTCGGTGCGGAAGAACTTAGCGGAGTAGTCCTTTCTGCACGCTGCGTTGAGCAGTGCTTGGGCGAGGTAGGTCTTGCCAACGGAGGATTTGCCCAGGATGACAACGTTTTTCGAATCCTGGCACCATTGGCATTGAGCAAGTCGGGCGATTTGCTCTTTGTTGATGTTGCGGCTGGGCGTGTAGACAATGTCTTCAACACAAGCATCGGGGTTTGGCGATCGTGATGCTTTGAGCAGTTTGTTGACTCGTCTTTCGTGCCTGGCCGCGACTTCTTTATCGAGCGCGTAGAGGATTTTGTCGGAGAAGCTCCACTGGTCGAATGCTTGATCCGCGGCAATGTCGATGACCGTGCGGCCGAAGGCGGTCATCCGCAGTTGTGTGAAGATGGGCAGGACTGATTCGTCTAAGAATCGTGCGGTTGTTGATGCTGGTTGTGGCGCATCCATGGGTTAGTTGTTTCCTTTCTTTGTGAGGTTTTCGATGCTGAACTGCTCCGCGCCGCCGAGGTACGCACCGCGCGTATCACGCTTGCTAGGCGCTTTTGCGGTGGTGGAGGTGGCAGCGGCATCTCGCGCGTTGGGTTGAGGCTGTGTGGTGGTGCGTACCGTGTCTTCTTTGCGCACGGCTGCCATCATGTTTTTCACGGCGGTGTAGGACACTGCCTGACGTCGGCCGTCAAGGTCGACGAGCCGTCTACAGGCCTCTTCCAAGACGGGCTTGTTGTCGTGTTTTCCCATGGAAAGCACGTTGCGGCATGAGAAGAACGCTTGTGCTTTGATTGGGCGCGCATCCATAAGCTCAGCGATGACCCGGCGGGTGTGCGGTCCTACCCGGGCAGCTTCGCGCAGGAAGTATTCACAGGTCCAAAGTCCATGGGTGTTGGCCATCTGCGGCGGGATGTGGTCGGTATCGGTGACGAAGGCGCCGTGTTGGTGCCCAAGTGTATGTACTGCTTGCCGCTCGCCGGCATCGAAGACCGTAAGCGTGTTGCCGGTGATGCGTACATCAACAGTGCGGCCGACAAGTGTGTAGGGCACGGAGTAATGCACGCTGGCGACGGTGATATGGAAGTCGGGAGCGACTTTGGCCCGCTTCCATTCCGTGCGCTGCTACCGCTGTTTGGGAAGGTCAGTGAGCAACTCTGCTTCAAACTCTTCAAACAGCTGCCGCCGACTGGTGGTGTTGCCACGAAACGGGGTGTGCGCATTGATCGTGTCAACTCGTTTGAGTATGCGGCTGTTGAGCTCATCAAGGCTGACGCACTGATGATCGTCAAGAGCATGGATGACCTGTTGGGTAACGATTTTGACCGCTGCCTCAACATTGGCCTTGTCTTTCGGCCGTCTTGCCCGCGCTGGCAGCGCAGCGGTGTTGTAGTGCTCCAGAAACTCCTCGTAGGTGGTGTTGACACGACGGTTGCGATCAGCGGCGCTGATCGCGTTCGATGCCGTCGAGGCGTTATCCGGGACGATGACCTCTGCCACCCCGCCGAAGTACTCAAACGCCTGCATATGCGCGTCCAGCCACGCTTGTTGTCGTTCGTTGTTACACGCACAAGCAAACAGCATCCCGGAATACGGCAGCGAGGCGACAAACACACTGAGCTTGCTTGGACGTCCCCCGGTGGGGTCGAACAAGCGCATCTTCGTTCCTGCCCAGTCCACCTGCATAGTGTGAGCTGGTGCGTGCACGATCCGGGCGGTTACCCCGGTGGCATCAACATGCTGCGCCACAAGCTGGCGAAACCGCTCGTAGCTGTAGTACCGCTGCCCCGGCAGCGCTGGCGTTGAGGTGTACTTGCCCCACAGGACCTGCAGCGTGGTCTTATGTCTTCCGGTCCGTGCTTTCACCACGGAATCGAAATCGATCGGGACGAACACACCCTGACCTGTGGATCTTCCGTCATGAAACAGCACAGCTACGGCTTCATCATTAAGCCCAGCAATCTGGGCCGTGGTCGTGATCTGCTCTGCTTGCAGCATCTTACGAACTTTTTGCACGGTGGAATGCGAGCATCCCATCGCCGCTGTGATCTGGCGAACGGACCAACCTTTGAGCACAAGGTCCATCACCGCCCTGTAGTCAGTCACAATCGGACTCCTTTGGCAATGCCGCGTGCCCCGAAGTCACGCGGTCACCAAAGAGCTTCCCCCGAAAACTGCAGTGTTACTCGATACTCACCATCGCGTTACTCGATACTCACCACGGTGTTACTAAATGCACGCGCGCAACACATTACCTACGTTCGCACCCTGTCAGGATTCGCCTATACCGCGTTTGTCGTGGATGTATTCAGCCGAAAAATTGTTGGTGTCGCTACACGCTCGACGATGCGTACCGATGCGCTGCCGATGGAGGCTTTGGAGCATGCGTTAACGACTGCAGGGCGAATCCATGGAAACCAGCCTCATTGACCACAGCGATCGGGGCAGCCAGTATGTGTCACTGAAGTATTCCACTGCGCTAGCTGAGTCAGGAATCCGCCCGAGTGTGGGAACAGTCGGCGACTCCTATGACAACGCATTGGCGGAGACCGTCAACGGTCTCTACAAGGCGGAACTGATTCATGCCCAAGGTCCGTGGACGTCGGTCGGAGAAGTCGAACTGGCCACCTTGCGGTGGGTGCATTGGTGGAACACTAAGCGACTTCACGAAGCATTGGGCTACGCCACCCCACAGGAAGTAGAAACCGAGTACTATCTCACGCAGCCCGTCAGTACGGGGCCGTAAAAGAAGCGGAACTAAACCCAGGACGCTTCAGTTGGTTGATGGCTTGTTTCCGCCGATGGCTTTCGCGCCTTCAATATAGTCGTTGCCGTCGGTAGCGCGCTTGGTGTTCTTCGCCCGCTGCGCAGCACGCTTGTCCTCAATGTTGCAGATCATCAGCCAAAGCGTTTTCAGCGCCGCCGTATCATTGGGGAGTTGTCCCCGATTGCGAGTCGCTTTACACAGCTCAGCGTTGAGCGACTC
Source organism: Corynebacterium sp. NML 150383 (assembly GCF_002285085.1). Taxonomy (NCBI): domain Bacteria; kingdom Bacillati; phylum Actinomycetota; class Actinomycetes; order Mycobacteriales; family Corynebacteriaceae; genus Corynebacterium; species Corynebacterium sp. NML 150383. Next base: position 80,809 of record NZ_NSGK01000003.1, read on the forward strand.
GATCGAGTTGGTCGTGTAGAGCAAGTTTCTAGCCGCGGGTTTCTAGCCGCGGGTGGGAACTGCAGAAACGGTACCACCCGCTCCCACGCGTCGCGCCAAACCTTGGCCGGCGGTCCCCTATGGAAACTCAAAGTTGTCACGACGCTACTTACGTTCTCACTTACTCCGCATGCTTCTGTACGATCTGGCCGAGCTTGGGCAGGGAAGGGCTGACAACATTCGCCGCCTTATTGCGCAGCGAAACGTATACTTTCTTTACCGGGACCGGCGCTGCATTCACCACAGCGTCGGCAGTATTGACCAAGTCCTCGACGACCTCGTCCTCGTGGTCGGCAAGGTAGCTGCCAAAATCTGTGCCCCCTTCGGCCTGGAACTTCGACCAATGAGGGTTTAGCCCCTCAACAACCTTGGGAAGCACCTTGCTCATGCCTTTGGGGACTCCTTGTGCATCAGCCTTCCTGCTAGCGGACAGTGCGGATCTCAATGCCATCCCGGTAAGACCAGACTGGCTGGTAGTGGCGATCTCTGCCAGATCGGCCAGATCCTGGGCCACTGCGGGACGGGTATCGGGCTCAAGCAACTTCTGCAAATCAGACATGCAAGCAAGTCTACTTCCAAGGAATAAACAATCAACATATAGACGTACTTGAAATCACCAACGCTACGCACCATTGAGTCGCGGGGCGGGTTCACAACCAAAGCTTTTTGCACCGGAAAAGCACCGATACCACTTGGACAAAGAAACACTGCCTGGCCGATCACACCGGTAGCAGACGCAAACTCACAGATCTTAATTCCCGAAACAACTTGAGATAGTGTCTTGGTTTCTACGTCCTACAAAGTCCGAAAATAAGCTAAAGCGCATCTCAGATGAAATGGTACGTCCACCAGCCGGATAAAACCCTTAAACGTCCGACCCGCCAATCGGTGCTCTCCGAAATGTTAGTTTCTTTTGGTGTGGCCGTGTGATTCGAGGGCCGGTTCCTATTCTCGCCCCAAGCCGGCCCAAAGCCCTCTGAGTAACCCCTGCTCGTTCAGCTGCCCTCTGAGATTCACGCTCAAGCCTTACCAGCTTTGTGACTTCGCCTGCCCCAATTAGCGCAATCCCGACCCCATCTATCACAGATTGGAACCTGAGCCCACGCCTAGAAGCCCCAATTCGAGAAGCCACCATTGTCACGAACCCGAGGGCAGTAAGCCCAAGATTAATCCGAAAGAACTGAGGAAACTGCATGGCAAATACTCTACCCGCATACGTAACATGGAAACCACAACTATAGCTCTTTGACAGTCTTAATACTCACGACCGATAAATTACGCTGGACTTCCTGAAGAAACTCAGAAGATTTCACCTTCTTCCCTTCCCTCAAAAGCCCGGAAAACTCAGAGTATTGAGACGTAATCTCATCCGTCGGCCCATCCGCGATCACATCTCCCCGATGAATCCAGATACACCTATCACATGCACGTTTTACCGCGGCAAGCGTATGCGACACTAGGAAAATATTCCCAGCATCCTCCAAAAGCGAATCCATACGCTCCTGCGCTTTAGAGCCAAATGCGGAGTCCCCAGTTGAAAGCGCCTCGTCGACGAGCAGAATGTCCGGTCGCACTGCAGTAGAAATCGCGAAACTAAGCTTTGACCCCATACCTGAGGAATAAGTACCCATGGGGCGTGTTGCAGCCTCGCCTAACTCAGCCCATTCAATAATTTCAGGAACCGTGTCCCGCGCCTCCTGTGCTCGCATCCCCAACGCGAGAAGACCTAAGTAAGCATTCTGCTCACCCGTCAACCAACTTTGGAGTGCTGGTGCCACACCAAGAAGCGTCGGCTGGCTTGAAACATGAATGACTCCGGTAGTTGGCGCCTCACTTCCGGAAATTATCCGGAGCAGAGTCGATTTACCCGAGCCGTTACGCCCAATAATACCGATGGACTCACCTTTTCTTGCCACAAAACTAACGCCCCGCAACGCGTCAACTGTTCGCGAGCGCTTGTGTTTCCCAAAATTCCGACCACCGCTAGCAGCAGCTCCAGTGAGCACATATTCCTTGCCTAAACCCTGAGCCACAACAGCAGGCTCATCCACAACCGTCTCCTGCAGGCCTCCACGCAAACTACCTTGCCAGTCACTGTCGGACATTTATATACCTCTCTTCAGCACCCCAAAAAAAGACCAATCCCACGACCAGAAGACCCACACCCCAACCGGTAAGCGTCAACCACGTAGATAAAGACGGGACAACAGAATACAAAACACTATCCCTTACCGCGTCGAGAAAAACATAACCCGGGTTATACGAAAACAGAGCGTAAAGTGTCGGCGAATGAGCGAAGCGCTCAAGCGGGAAAAAAATTCCAGAACTAAAGAACCAGCCCCGGAGACCAACATTAATAATGACCTTAAAATCCGGAAGAAACGAGGTAATACGCGCCACGATAAACATCAGGCCAGTCCCGAACGCCCACATCAACAGAGTCAAAGGTACGACAAAAATAATCGTCCAGGACAATGGCTTATTCCACTGCGTAACCAACCCCACAAAAACAGCCACGAGCAGTGTCGGCAGATTATCGATAAGATATCGCAACGACTGGGAGAAAACCAGTGTCGCTTTAGGAAAAGAGAACGCCTGAATGAGATTCCTAGAAGTTTGAATCAGAGACTGCCCACCATTGACAAGAGACGTCATAAACCCAAAAAACGTGACACCAAGAATCAAAAACCCGACAAAATTATCAACACCCCGCGATGTTTTCAGCAGGAAACCGAAAATCAAACCGTACATCGCAGCATCCAACATCGGCTGAGCGATCAGCCAAAACCTCCACAAGTTGTAGCTCTTTGCCGTACGGAAAGCACGATACCGCGCGTCTGTAACAATAAAATACCGCCGCTCCCAAAGCTGAGCCATATAAAGCGGCAGCGCAGGACGAACATTCAGCTTGCGCATCCGCCGCATATTGACCACCAATGTCTCAGCAGCGACACCCTCTGACGAACCACCAACACCAGCGGCACCCGATTCCGAGCGACTTCGACCCATTCCCGGACTCCTCTCAATCTATAATCCAAATACTACGAGCTTCGGTCAGAACTACCACTGTTCCTGATTCGCCCAAGGTAGTTGGCAGCATTCCTTCTTTAACGTCGCTTATGTAGATTTCTGTGCCTGTTTGCCTGTGGCACAGCGCAACGGGCAGCGGCACGTTAAGATGACGAATCCGCCATCATAGGCTGTGAAGGATTCCACGACGTTATCGGCTACGCCTCCGACATATCGCCTATTCAAGACAATGAGGGTACGGAATCGAACACAGGGAATGCACCTTCTTGGCGCACCCGAGCATAATCCAAGAATCGCCACAAGTTTGGTGGTTGCGTCGCCACCATCGTTCCTGTGGGGTATCTTCGGAAGGCAATCCCTACTGGGCCGGCGCACTACAGATGTTGGGACGAGTGAAGTGCTGTGACAATTTAGCGTCGCTCACCTTTTTGCACGCCCGATTCAGGATGTCCGCTTGCTCACAAGACTAATCTCATATGGCCTGCCAGGTTGGGCCCTACCTCCTGACGGACACCCCAGCGAGAATATCCACCGCCATAACGAAAAATCCTAGCTATTGCGAAAATAATCCACGGTGCGTCGTATGCCCTCATCCAGAGACACTAGGGGCTCCCATCCGAGAACGTTCTTTGCCTTTTCAGAAGAAAGCGACGATCGCGCGACGTCACCTAGCCGTGCTGGTCTACTGGTGGGACGGTCGACAGAACCTACCGCTTTCGCTACTGCAGAGTGCAGTTCGCTGTCAGTTGTTTCAGTTCCAGAACCAATGTTGAACCTTTCTCCGTCTCCTTTTATCCCGGCAGCTAGGCAAAAGGCGCGCGCAACGTCTTCGACATACACATAGTCGCGGGTATTAGTACCGCCCCCGAAAACGCATGTTTCCGTTCCGTCCAGAAGATGGCGAGCAAAAATCGCAACTACGCCCGCCTCACCAAATGGGTTTTGTCGCGGCCCGTAAACGTTCGCAGGTGCGATAAAGCTAGTTTGAACTCCATAAAGGTGCCTGTACACGTTCAGGTACAGCTCGCCTGCGACTTTCGAGGCTGCGTAAGGAGATTTCGGATCCACAGGAGCCTTCTCGCAAGTCGGTAGCTGCTCAGGCTCCCCGTAAATCGAGCCGCCCGAAGAGGTATGGACAACTTTACGTACCCCGCACTTCCTCGCTGCCTCAGCTATTCGAATTGTCGCGAGTACATTAGTTTCCGCGTCTAAAATCGGATCACTAACGGATTTGCGTACATCAATCTGAGCAGCGAGGTGAAAAACCACTTCCGGCTCGACGCTGTTGAAGATGGATTCGAAATCAACATCTCGAATATCTCGCTCGATCAGATCTACTGCACCATTCGAGGAGTGCTCCGCCAGATTAGATGTTCGTCCACTACTCAGATTGTCAACGACCGTTACAGTGTGGCCGTTTCCTACGAGTTGATCCACCAAATGTGAACCAATGAATCCCGCTCCCCCGGTAACTAATGCACGCATCCGATTTCCCTTCTAACTGATTATCTAAAACTTCAAACGCACCAGGCCTCGCCCGTAACTGACTATACAAGCAATATCTCCAAGTCAGTTGTATTAGACCGGCGTCACATTGCCTTAGCTGCTCCATTTGCCCGTGAAATCCAACAACTGGGCACTTGCAAACAGGTCCTGATCGACGGTCAGAAACTGCTTGTGCCCCACCAGCATTACAGCCAACGTACTTTCATCGAGCGCCTTTTCAACGCTTACCAACGTAACGTTTGCAAGATCTTTTAATGCCGGGGGTAAACAGGTTACATACGGCTCAACTACCATTACCGAAACAGCAGGGTTCCGTTCGGCAACGTTTCGTACAATTTCCAGCGATGGCGATTCGCGCAGATCACCTACGTCCGCTTTGAATGCAAGACCGAACACGGAGAGCGCCTTAGACTCATTGGAATCAATGGCTTTTTGTATCTCTTCGACAACGAATGTCGGCTTAGAATCATTAACCGCTCTAGCTGCATGTATCAATGGTGCACTGGAGGCAGAGGCCGCCAAAAACCATGGATCAACCGCGATACAATGACCACCAACTCCAGGGCCTGGAGAGAGAATATTCACCCGCGGATGGTGATTCGCGAGCTCTATCAATTCCCATACGTCGACGCTCAATTCGGCAGAAATCAACGATAGTTCGTTTGCAAATGCGATATTGACATCGCGAAATGCATTCTCAGTTAACTTCACCATCTCAGCAGTTGTAGCATTTGAACACCTGATGCTTCCAGTTACGAAATTTGAGTAGAGCGCCTCAGCCATGAGAGTGGCAGTTTCTGTGGTACCACCAACCACACGGTCGTTCGCGGGCATTTCCAATGTTATTTTCCCTGGGATCACGCGCTCAGGACAATACGCAAAATAAACACTGTTATCCCTCCCTTCTTCGAGGCTAAGGTCCGGACGTTGACCGAGAACCCTGCGAGCAACTGTTTCAGTTGTCCCAGGGGTAGAAGTCGATTCGAGAATAATCAACTCACCTCCCCTCAGGTGAGGTGCAATCGCATCGACCGCCGATTTTATGTAGCTATCATCGAACGAACGCCCCTTGCCCAACGGCGTCGGAACAGCAATAACGAAGGCTTCTGACGGCTCGACGACCCCGCTGACTTGCAGTAACCCGCTATCGAGCGCATCACACAACAACGGCGAGAACCCCGGCTCATCGAACGAGGCTTGTCCATTGTTGAGCGAGTCAAGAACCCGACTACTAGTGTCCACACCCTGCACCGCTAACCCGGCGTTTGCGAAGAACACAGCAGTTGGAAGGCCAATATATCCGAGGCCGACGACTGTCAACTGGGTGATGGGCGACTGCTCCACGTTTGTATCCTTTCATCCTTTTACCGCATACACTACTCACGTCGTGACTACAGTTTCACTGAGGGCAAAGGCTAACGCGACCTAGCGCAACTTCATCCCCAAAGAGGACATCCAGAATGAAACAAGGCATAATGTCCACTTATGCGGATGACAGTAATTGGAACTGGTTACCTAGGCGCGACCCATGCGGCTTGCATGGCCGAACTCGGCCACGAAGTGCTCGGCGTAGACCTTGACGAAAGTAAAATCGAAGCACTGAGGAATTCAAAAGTTCCGTTCTACGAACCAGGGCTATCCAAGATCCTCAAGCGCAACATCGACGCAGGTCTTTTGGATTTCACGAAGGACTATGCCGAGGCTGCCACTTTTGCAAACGTGCACTTCATCGGAGTTGGTACTCCACAGTTGCGCGGCTCATACGCCGCTGATACTCGCCACGTCGAGGCAGTGATCGACAGCCTGGTCCCCCAGCTCGAAGGCGAGCACCTAATCGTGGGTAAATCCACAGTACCCGTCGGCACCGCGTCCGCGTTGCAAGAGCGGGCCAACGCACTGGCTAAGCCCGGAGCGACCGTGGAGATTGCCTGGAATCCCGAGTTTTTACGCGAGGGCTACGCAGTCAAGGACACTCTCCAACCAGACCGCATAGTCCTCGGCACGCACGGCAGCAGCAACGCTGAAACCATCGTCCGGGAAGTTTACGCCACCCCACTGGCAAATGACACCCCCTTCATCTTGACAAATCTGCAGACTGCGGAACTGGTAAAGGTTTCCGCGAACGCGTTTCTGGCAACCAAGATCTCCTTCATTAATGCAGTGAGCGAGGTTTGCGAAAAAGCCGGCGCAGACGTGGTTCAGCTTGCGGATGCCATCGGTTACGACGATCGAATAGGTCGAAAGTTTCTGGGTGCCGGCCTTGGCTTCGGTGGTGGCTGTCTCCCTAAGGACATCCGTGCATTCATGGCGAGTGCGGGCGAGGTCGGGGCAGATCAGGCCCTGATGTTCCTACGCGAGGTCGATGCAATCAACATGCGTCGTCGTCAGCGTGTGATCGACCTCGCACGCGAGGAGCTCGGCAGCCTTAGAGACCGAAGAGCCACGGTTCTCGGAGCAACATTCAAGCCAAACTCTGACGATGTTCGCGATTCGCCAGCGCTTGCCGTAGCAGATCAGCTTTCCCTTGCCGGCGCCTCGGTGCGAGTCTACGACCCTCACGGCATGGATAATGCGCGCAAGGTCAACTCCACTCTTGACTACGCCACCTCGCTCGAGCACGCTCTCAGCGGAGCCGAAATTACTATCCTGGCGACAGAGTGGCGGGAATTCAGGGAGATGGATCCTGTCTGGGCAGCGAACCTCGTTGACAGGCGATTGCTAATCGATGGGCGAAACGTTCTTCCCATTAGCGATTGGAAAGCCGCCGGGTGGAAGGTTCGTGCCCTCGGTCGGTCTGTAGGTTAATTTCGACAACTGTACCGGAAGAAAGGACCCCAGTTTTGGCACGGTCAAGCAGCAAGGCAATCGATTCCATCGTCTATTTTTTGGAAGACGCGTCGGCGTTAGGGGGTGTGCGAAAACACGTTATTGACTCTGCCAGGGAAATAACTCGAAGGGGATTCAAGGTATCCATCGTTTCCCGCTATTACTCTGCAGACATCCTTTTGGAAGGTGCCCCGACAGAATTTATATACGAGCCCGGATATCAAGAGCTCGTCAGGTCTCCGAAAAACACCGGATCTGATGAGGCTATTTTTTCGGCACGGATTCGAGCCAACACCAAAATTAATCAATTTTTTGGCGGACTCACTAGCAGTACTGTGGTGATCGCTGTCCAGTATGGATGCTTGGTCGATCTCGAGCATGCCAATTTTCTACGAAAAGCTGATCGCCAATTTCATTTGATCGGCGCATACCATAGTTCATGGAATTATGCTAAAGAAGCTGGCTACCTTCGCCTATTAGAACGACTTCTTCAGGCGTGTGATCGCGCGGTCTTTTTGACGTCGGAGGATCTTTCAAAATTTGAAGCTGACGGCATCACCAATGGAATGTCAATTCCGAATGCGATTGAAAATCACCTTGGCCCCCCGTCGGCGAATCGTGATGCAGCCTGTGTATATGTCGGTCGTTTGCATGCAGAAAAAGGCGTAGAAGAATTAGTGAACGTGTGGGCGGATGCGATCGCCAGCAACCAGGGGTATCCGGCTCTGAAGATTTACGGCACTGGCCCACTGGAAGGGCGCCTCAAGCAATTAGTATCAACAAAGGGCCTCTCGGAGTGGGTCGAACTCTGCGGTTTCACTTCCCGCCCGCAGGATATCCTTAGCCAGCACCGCATGGTAGTCTCCTGTTCACCACGAGAAGGTTTTCCAATGATGCTGCTGGAAGCAGGTTCTGTTGGAACCCCCTGTGTGGTCTACGATGCAGGACCGGGGACACGCGAGTTTGCAAGTTCCAGGGGGGCAGGTTTCGTCATTCCAAAAGGTGACCGGACCCGGTTCATGGAAGCTGTGGCTGACCTTTCCAAGGACGATGAGCTCTGGAAAGATCGATCGAAAGCAGCCCTTAATGCAGCGTCCGACTACTCCCCAGATAAGATATACACCCAATGGGAACAATTGATCGCGGTGCTTTCTGGTGCCTATGATATTGTGCCCACTCCCCGCGTAAGCACCCCACCTTCACAGGAAGAACCTACAGAGGACGAAATGTCAGAACCGAACACACACCCCAACCATATTGCGAAATACGTCATCCCCACAGCTGTGGATTTTTCGTCAAGCTCATTAATCTTTAGCTTCTCAACGAGGGTAAACCTCAAAGACTACGTCGCTGCATTCCGCTATTGGGATGAGAGGGGCGAACCCCTTCGCGATAAAGTTGACGCCTTGAACTATTCCGATTTTTTGCAAGCTCCTTTCGCGTACGTCCCCGACTCAGACGTATACGGGCCAGACAATCCGATGCTACTGCCCCTGGAAGTACCACCAGGGGCGGCTAGAATGGAAGTGCAGCTACACCAGTGGGGTAAGCAAAGCGACCCGCGAAAAGCAGTGACCGTGTTCCTTAAGCAGAAAACCACCTCGGGCACTGTCTCCTTTAAGCTACCGGAAAGCGAGTAAAACGAGTGAATACAGTATCTGTCGTCATTGGGTTCAAAAATTGGGGGCTCGAGCGTCTAAGCATTTCACTGGCGTCACTTGTACCCCAGGTGGAAAAGGCCGAAGGTGAGGTGATCGTAGTTGATTATGGCTCTGACGAACCGGAAGCCGTTGAGACGGTCGTTCGGTCGGTCGGCGCGAGAACAGTTCGCGTAGAAAATGGCAACCCCTGGTCGCGTTCCCGTGCCCTCAATGCAGGATTTGCCGCATCAACTGGACGAATACTCATCAGCACAGATGCGGATATGATTTTCACCCCGAATGCCATTAGTGGCATATTGAATCGATTTAATGCCACTACCTCCCGGGTGAGCATCCTCCAATGCAAGGACCTACCGGAGTATATGGATGCAGAGTATTTTGCCGGGTTGGACTCCATTGATTTCGATCAGTGCGAAGCTGAATCGCTTTTCCGGCCCAGATACGGCATGGGCGGAATGATCGCTTGCACTCGCGAGGCTTACCTCCGCGCTAGGGGCTTCGATGAACGGATGCATACGTACGGTGGCGAAGATATTGATTTCGCACAGCGGTTGCGGAAACTAGGGTACCGATTTGACTGGATTAGTGATCCTGAAATTGCTATCTATCATATCTGGCACCCATCATCGAGAGCGGCCAGCGAAAGCTATTTGGAAGGATCCAATGCTGTTCGCAGAAACTCAGAGATCCTCGTCAGCGATCATAGCCCAATAAGAAACCTAACCCGATGGACGCATAAGCCATCAGATGCCAGACCTCTGGTTAGTGTGGTGATTTCGACTAAAGATAGAGTTCACTACCTGAAGGAGGCACTTGCGTCTGTACTCATCCAAACCGTTCAAGATTTTCAGCTAGTCGTGATTGACGATGGATCAAGCGACGGAACCTGGGAGTTCCTAAGCTCAATCCGAGACCCACGGATCACCATCCATCGAACCGACGGTATCGGTTTAGCAGCTGCTAGGAATATTGGAACGAGTCTAGCTACTGCAGACTGGATCATCATTCACGATGATGACGACATAATGCTTCCTACACGAGTCGAAGACCACTTCACAGCCTTGTCTGAGGACGTTGACGGCACTTACGGGGGATGGGTCGATTTCGAAGATAAACCCGGTGGAGGATTTGAAGTGTTTCCGGGCCGTGAGTTTTCGGAGGATGCGATCCGATTCGGCGGACAAGTATACCTTCATCCGACGTTGATGCTGCGTCGTGCACTAATGCAGTCAACGCCTTACGATGAAACTTTCCGATCAGGTTCCGATCTGAACATGGCGCTTCGAATGCTTCGCAACGGCATGAAACTCAAACATACCGGCAAGCTCGCGATCTTACGGCGCCTTCATGAAAAACAGGTAACTCATGCTGACAGCGGTTATCAAAGAGCATCTTGGGCAACCTCTAAGCAATTTGGCCACCCCAGCGTTTCCCTTCCGCAAAGCAAATTCAAGCGAAAGGGCGCTGATTCAAAATCGCCTCGGGTAGCCGTAAGCAATAACACCCCGAAGACCCTGCTTTCCCTTTACGGGCCTTCAACTCGCTCAAGTCGCAAGGTGTTCGCCTATCGAACGCACACGACCAACGCTATGCCACATGAGCATCAGCTTTCGGGTGAATATGCCGTCCTGTCGCAAGACGGAAGAGCCCACCACTCCTGGGGAGTGTTGGAGGATTCCAGTTGGTCCAGCATTTTTGATCTATCAGAAGCCGGATACGATATCGAACTCTTCGACAACGCATCCGCAAACACAGATTGGATGGTTCGAAAGGGACTCTACCGTGCCGTTGAGACGGCGGTCGGTAAACCCGGGATGTATCTCGTCAAGGTCCAAAATACCGTCGACGATGCAGCTGATTCGCCAGCCCTGGAGTTAGTCACTCCTAGGGGAGAGCGGTCGTGGATAAATATCTACAACGTAGAACCAGAATTTGGCCCCATGGTGTATGACTTGGTAGGAGATCAAGACTTCCTTTTGACGATTGAAGGTGAAAAGTAATGAAGTTTAGTTATTCGTTTGACGATATAGTTGGCTTCAGCGATATCGTTGGAGTCCCCGAAGACTACGACGGGAGCCCAACACCGAGAAAGCTCCAGAGCGAATTCATTTCTCCCCGTCCGATCCCGCCTAACGTCCTAGCCACTGCGGGAGTTCTTGCCTTTCGACCTTTCATTGAAGGCAAGGTCAGCGTAGATGGTGAAATCGACCGGCCCGTTGCAGAAAGCCTCCAAAGCTACCTGGAGCAATCATTCGTTCACTTTTCCGCTGTAACTTTTAGGCCGAAAGATCCGAACAGGCGACCTAACTCAGCCCTCCTGAACACATCATCGAGTGGCCTCACATTGCCGCCGATCGACAACAGCTTCGATCAGGATCGCGAGTTTCAACTTACTTTCCACGATTCGAGCAAGCGCGTTGGTTGGAGCATGGACCTGCCCAACATTGACATTCCTTCTAACGCAGGAGCATTCGCTGCCCCCTACGCCCCCTTTACGCGCGAATGGTGGTCACCATTTATCGCGGTGACTGTACTATTTGCAGAGGCATTCGAGATTGGCACTGTCCGTCTACCCGTATTTAGGGGGCAAGGTGAACGGGCACTTCGAGACGTCTTGCGCTCAATTGACATGCGGTTGGTGATCGGTTAGTTGTTATCCAGTACCGCGTGGTTCATTATCCGTGACTAAACGGGACATACTTGGGGGCCGAAAATGATTCATCTTCGGCCTCACTTTTCAAATGCGAACAAGGCCACTCTCATCAGTAGTTGATTTCCGCTTGATTGGACTGCGTGCGTCCCGGAACTGCTTGCAGCTAAAGGTTATATTAACCATATCTCGTTTAAATGTTTAAAGACACTGCAGACAGAATCAGCCCCGTAAAAACTGGCCGTCGGTGGCTAAATTCCTGACTGCCCCACCGTCTCTGACCAAATCTTACCCTAAACTTATAAAAGCTGGCTATCGACTTTCTCCAGAAGCGTGACCGTACAGTTGCAGCAACGCGGCTTTGCCTCCAGCTTGAATCGACTCAAACTTTCGTAAGTTTCTGCACGAAAGAACAAATTCAACCATTGATTCATGATCGGGAAGGATGAATTCCGCCGGGTAAACAAAGGACGCTCCCGGCCACGGCCTAAGTACTCCGATGCCGCCGGCAAAGAATATTTCTGTGGCAGACACATGTGAGCCTTCGATGTCACTCAATGATAGTACAATGCCAAAGTTTGCCAGTTCTCGCTTTGGATTTACCCAACCTGCAAAATCAACGGCTTCTCCGAGATCATGGTCTTCGATATACCGTTGGCACTCTCGATAATAAGCCATCTCATCGGAATCGTTCGCGACCCACGGTAGATCAGATGGGTGTTTTCCGAGCAAAGTCAGGGTGTATTTAGGGTCTTTTTTTCGCAAGTCGGCCAATAGTCTTAGTGCCCTATGAAGGCCTTTCAGCTTTGGCACAACTCCCACCATCGCTAGCCTGTAGACGCGGTCACCATCATCACCTTGAACATACTCATTAATAGCTAGGTAGTTCGGATGGTATTCGATCTTCGTTCGCGGTATGCCGAAAGACAGTTGTAGCTCATCCATCAAGGCAGGTGCAATCACTACAAATTGATCAACGTTTTCTACCACTACATGCAGGCCGTAATTCCTATTCAGCTCAAACCTATGGACACGAATAGACAAGCGCTGATGAGGAAGCTTGTGCTCTGAATACCAAACCGCGTTACCGAGCATCCATTCACAGAAGATTACATCCGCCCAGGTCAAAAGCTCAATGCTACGACTTTCGTCGTGCTCGTCATGATCCGCCCAATCATCGAATCTAATATTGTATTGTCGCTCAAGAAGTGGCGTCGCCGGACGGATAAATTTCATGTCATGCCCGGCAATCACCATTCTTGGTTTTATCGACTGCAGAAACTCTTCGTACCTATCCGCAAGTATGAAGTCCCGGATCTCACTGTACCGATCACGATATGTATATTCAGCGACTACAGGGTAGCTCCGCAGAAGGTTCCCGAGGAGACGAAAAGCACTTCTACTAAATCCGCTGCGGTTTATTTCAACCATGCTTTGGATTGCCGATTGCAGAGCGACCTGCCCCCGTACAGCAAAGTAGTCAATGCCCAGCTCCATCAGAATCTGTTGGGACCTTGACCACGCTTCGACATGGTTTAGCATTTCAGCATCTCCGTACCGCTGAGTCGCCGAAATTTGTCCCCGTACGGTCGAAGCGTCATAGATGTACAGTGGCTCATTAGAGTATTCAACATCGCCTACAGCAAGAGCTTCATAGAGGAATACGGCATCTTCCGCCATATGTAGATCCGTGCACCACGTCAAGGAGTTCGCCGTTAGAAACTCGCGAGAGTATACGGCGGTCGGAGTGGTACTATGAAAACGGACGATAGCCTCTGCCCGTGCACTGCGGGTCCGCGCCTTTTTCCAACTCTCAATTACATTCATTACCCGATCCCCGCTGTCATCCCGACGTATCAAAGGAGCCCGGACAAAGTCAGCACCTGTTAGTCGTGCTCTGTCGAGCGCAGCAACAACACCTTCCGGAAGAAGCTCGTCGTCCGCATCCAGGTAAATCACATAGTCACCAGTTGCGAGGGTCAAACCGATATTCCTTGGCTCAGAGGGCGATCCAGAATTATGTGAGAGACGCTTGGTCGTGGCCCAATCTCTTTGGCTATAGAAATCGAGAATTTTGCCGTATGATCCGTCGGATGAGCAGTCATCGACGAACACAACCTGAATATCCATCAAGTCACGTAGAGCGTCAATAGACGTTAAACATCGTTCCAATTTCGGACCGGGATTGTAGATTGGAACAATTACGCTCATGTCTTGCTTCACTTTTAGCCCTCGTCTACTAGAAGTTGTCCGAAAGAGGAACCTTTCAAAATGGCTCCCAAAACTTCGTGGACTGCCCCTTCAGACACCAGGGTCGGCCCCATAAGGCCACGCTGCACCACATTGTATGCCTGTTGTTGATCTCCCGCGAATGCAACAGGATACGATGAATACTGGGAGTGAAGCAGTAGTTCCCGAGTTATAGTGTCTAAGTCCATAAAGCCCGGTATTTCATTCGAACATAATATAAGAAATTGTTCTGCATCTATTGCCCGAAGAACCTCTCCCCCGTGAGGAGCATCTTCTGCCAAACGAATCACTTGAACACCGTTACGGTTGTAGTCCCTTAGTAAAAGGCCATAGTCGAAAGGCTTAATAGCTGGGCCAACGATAATCACCCGATCTTTAATCGTTTGATCGTTTAGATTACACAACGTATCAAAGACCCGATCAATGTCGTGTACATCAGCAAGTACCGCGACAGCTGCAACATGCGGCGAAGTTGATTCGAAGGAAATGCCTGAGACCCGAACTATCTCCTCGAATCGTTTAGCATAGGTGTGGTCGCGCAGGACAGTACGAAGATTCCTTCTCCGCCACTCGTCTATATCTCCTCTACTCAATGAATCCAGAGCGCCCGGATCGCGATCAAGGAAGAGCACCGTATCCCCGAACATTTCGTCGATGCCCCTTGAGTAGTTAGATAGAACAAAAGTATTGCAAGCCATTAGCTCGAAAATCCGACGAGCGAACATCGTGTCCGACTCCGTTTCAGTATTGATAGTAATACCAAAAACGGATTCTTTATACGCCTTAGCCACGTTTTCCCCGGATAGCGGGGGAAAAACATATGGCGTGTAACGGAGTGGGTACTTGTGTGTGTTGTCGTCTCTAAAGTAGAAAAACCTGTCATAGATTTTAAGCTGGCGATTAGAGTCAATGACCGTGTCAAAAATGTGCTCCATGTCTTCGCATCGTTGGCTATGGTTCTGATACCAACCACCAGCGAAAACAGCATCATCAGTTCGCTCAGCTACCTCTACCGGGTTAAACAGCTTAGGTTGCGCCGCGAATTGCAGAACATGCACGCTAGGGTGCCCGTGCTCATCTCTATAGCGACGTACACAGTCAACGTCTGTGGTAAAAATATGATCAAACTTGAGAGCTGTATCGACAAAATTATGAACCCGATCGTCGAAATGTGATGGGTCCTCTTTGTTCCAGAAGACTGTCGGGATGCCCTGCTTCTTACAATAATCAAGCATTTCAAATAGGACAGTTCGATTCTCGTGCGGAAAGTTTTCCGAGGCATAGACTTTTCCCTGCCAGGGTCGCCTTTCTGAATCATGGCCAGACCACGCAGATTCACATAGAAACAGCTGAGGCGATAACTGATCGAATTGTTGTCTCCAATTATTCGGAGTTACTGACACTAGATTGCATTCAGGAGCGAAACTCTGGTACGAAAATTCGTCCAAAACTGCAGCGACGCGAATATCCTTCAGCTTCAAGCTATTTGTTAGTTTCTTTTGGTGTGGCCGTGTGATTCGAGGGCCGGTTCCTATTCTCGCCCCAAGCCGGCCCAAAGCCCTCTGAGTAACCCCTGCTCGTTCAGCTGCCCTCTGAGATTCACGCTCAAGCCTTACCAGCTTTGTGACTTCGCCTGCCCCAATTAGCGCAATCCCGACCCCATCTATCACAGATTGGAACCTGAGCCCACGCCTAGAAGCCCCAATTCGAGAAGCCACCATTGTCACGAACCCGAGGGCAGTAAGCCCAAGATTAATCCGAAAGAACTGAGGAAACTGCATGGCAAATACTCTACCCGCATACGTAACATGGAAACCACAACTATAGCTCTTTGACAGTCTTAATACTCACGACCGATAAATTACGCTGGACTTCCTGAAGAAACTCAGAAGATTTCACCTTCTTCCCTTCCCTCAAAAGCCCGGAAAACTCAGAGTATTGAGACGTAATCTCATCCGTCGGCCCATCCGCGATCACATCTCCCCGATGAATCCAGATACACCTATCACATGCACGTTTTACCGCGGCAAGCGTATGCGACACTAGGAAAATATTCCCAGCATCCTCCAAAAGCGAATCCATACGCTCCTGCGCTTTAGAGCCAAATGCGGAGTCCCCAGTTGAAAGCGCCTCGTCGACGAGCAGAATTTCCGGTCGCACTGCAGTAGAAATCGCGAAACTAAGCTTTGACCCCATACCTGAGGAATAAGTACCCATGGGGCGTGTTGCAGCCTCGCCTAACTCAGCCCATTCAATAATTTCAGGAACCGTGTCCCGCGCCTCCTGTGCTCGCATCCCCAACGCGAGAAGACCTAAGTAAGCATTCTGCTCACCCGTCAACCAACTTTGGAGTGCTGGTGCCACACCAAGAAGCGTCGGCTGGCTTGAAACATGAATGACTCCGGTAGTTGGCGCCTCACTTCCGGAAATTATCCGGAGCAGAGTCGATTTACCCGAGCCGTTACGCCCAATAATACCGATGGACTCACCTTTTCTTGCCACAAAACTAACGCCCCGCAACGCGTCAACTGTTCGCGAGCGCTTGTGTTTCCCAAAATTCCGACCACCGCTAGCAGCAGCTCCAGTGAGCACATATTCCTTGCCTAAACCCTGAGCCACAACAGCAGGCTCATCCACAACCGTCTCCTGCAGGCCTCCACGCAAACTACCTTGCCAGTCACTGTCGGACATTTATATACCTCTCTTCAGCACCCCAAAAAAAGACCAATCCCACGACCAGAAGACCCACACCCCAACCGGTAAGCGTCAAACACGTAGATAAAGACGGGACAACAGAATACAAAACACTATCCCTTCCCGTGTCGAGAAAAACATAACCCGGGTTATACGAAAACAGAGCGTAAAGTGTCGGCGAATGAGCGAAGCGCTCAAGCGGGAAAAAAATTCCAGAACTAAAGAACCAGCCCCGGAGACCAACATTAATAATGACCTTAAAATCCGGAAGAAACGAGGTAATACGCGCCACGATAAACATCAGGCCAGTCCCGAACGCCCACATCAACAGAGTCAAAGGTACGACAAAAATAATCGTCCAGGACAATGGCTTATTCCACTGCGTAACCAACCCCACAAAAACAGCCACGAGCAGTGTCGGCAGATTATCGATAAGATATCGCAACGACTGGGAGAAAACCAGTGTCGCTTTAGGAAAAGAGAACGCCTGAATGAGATTCCTAGAAGTTTGAATCAGAGACTGCCCACCATTGACAAGAGACGTCATAAACCCAAAAAACGTGACACCAAGAATCAAAAACCCGACAAAATTATCAACACCCCGCGATGTTTTCAGCAGGAAACCGAAAATCAAACCGTACATCGCAGCATCCAACATCGGCTGAGCGATCAGCCAAAACCTCCACAAGTTGTAGCTCTTTGCCGTACGGAAAGCACGATACCGCGCGTCTGTAACAATAAAATACCGCCGCTCCCAAAGCTGAGCCATATAAAGCGGCAGCGCAGGACGAACATTCAGCTTGCGCATCCGCCGCATATTGACCACCAATGTCTCAGCAGCGACACCCTCTGACGAACCACCAACACCAGCGGCACCCGATTCCGAGTGACTTCGACCCATTCCCGGACTCCTCTCAATCTATAATCCAAATACTACTGAAGGCTAAGGAGCGACCCGAAATGCCCAAACACACTAAAATGTACATACGAACAGCGCGTTCAACAGCAACACTCGTCAAACGCCTAATCCTACAAAAAGCACCAAAACCAGTCATCCACCAACTACGCCGCACCCAGAAACTCCTCAGGACAGCAAAGCTCAAACACGCATCTGCTGGTGGTTTCCCTTCCGTCACCCCGGGCAGCGAGCTATCCACGCCGCTTGGCAAACCACATTTTCCCTTCACAGTTGGGTGTATTCTCGATGAGTTCTCGTACGCTGCTTGGAGTCCAGAGTTTGCACTTGTACCACTAGAACCAGGTACACATGTGCCGCCGGTAGATTTTGTCCTCGTGGAATCCGCTTGGGCAGGCGATGGGGGAAAGTGGCAGTTTCAGCTCGTAGGAAAGAATGCGCCCTCGCCTGCTCTCCGCGAGATAATCGAACAGTGCCGATCCCGTAATATCCCCACAGTTTTTTGGAATAAGGAAGACCCGTCACACTTTGAGGACTTTCAGTCCACAGCGGAATTGTTTGACTTTATCGCAACGACGGACTCGAACAAGGTGGCTGAATACGAGAGTCTTTTTCCATCTGCGACGGCATTTGTCCTTCCATTTGCCGCCCAGCCAGCGCTACAAAATCCAGCGCGCAACGGAATTATGGAAACCGCTGGCGACATAGCTTTTGCCGGTACTTATTTCCGCCATAAATTTTCAAACCGACGAGAGCAAATGGACGTAATACTATCCGCGGCGCACCGTGTCAGTCAACAATCTGACGCGACTTTCACTATTTTTTCTCGCCATGCGGGAGGGGACTCCAAGTACCAGTTTCCACTCAAATGGCGCCAACATGTAGTTGGCTCACTCCCATATGCAGAAGTCCTCGCAGCTTACCGATCTTTCAATGTGTTTCTCAATGTGAATTCCGTGACCGAAAGCCCCAGTATGTGCGCGCGTCGGGTATTCGAAATCGCGGGTTCAGGCACACCGGTTGTAAGCACCGAATCGATGGCTTTACGAAACTTTTTCAAAGTAAATGAAGTACCCTCAGTCCGCGCTCAGGATGCTGAGTTAGTTTTGCGTGCGTTGTTGGAGTCAGACCTGCTTCGACGACGCACATCCCACCTCGCTTTACGGCGAGTTTGGGAAGAGCATACCTATCGCCATCGAGCGAACTCACTACTCCAAGCCCTTGGGTTTAGGGACGAAAAATCATCGCCACCGCTCGTGAGCATCGTATGCTCAACTAATCGTGACATAGAATTAAAGCATCTCCTCACGCAGGTTGCTAGGCAAACGTACAGCAACATTGAATTAGTCGTAGTGGGACACGGGGTCCACCTCAACCCTAACCTCGGTAAGCAAGCTAGCGCACTAGGAATAGAGAGGCTTACAGTTCTACACCGCGACGCATCGACTAGTTTGGGGGAATGCTTAAATGCTCTTGTACAAGCTAGTTCGGGCGAGATAATTGCGAAGTTTGACGATGACGACTTTTATCTTCCAAACTACCTCCGCGACCAAGTAAATACGCTGATAAATATGAACGCAGATCTAGTTGGTAAAGGATCAATTTACTTCTATCTACAGGGCAGTGACGTCATAGCTCGTCGTTGGAAACATCAAGAGCATATTTGGCGAAATTTCGTAGCTGGAGCAACTTTGGTGGGATGGCGGAGTGTGTTCGTCGAAACGCCATTTGCAAATCGCACAAAGGGCGAAGATAGCGATTTCTTGCTAAGGCTCGAAAGAAAGGGCCGACGAGTATACTCAGCGGACAGTTTCAATTATGTTTGCGTCCGTGGGAATGATAAGCACACATGGCAAATTTCTGAAACAGAGATCCTAGCGAATTCTGAAATAGAAACGTTTGGTAAAAACTTGAAACATGTGGAGGTGTAGTAGTGAAGCTGTCGTACGAACAAAAGCGAGCCTACCGACGTCAGCTTATACATGCACGCCGCGCATTATCCCGTTCAATTGCAAGTTACCTAACCCCAGAGCTTTTTAACGTGCCCTCGGATTCGAGAATTGCAAGAGACCGGGCGGTCGGTTTCTTCCCCACGATCCAACGTGTGTGGCCGAACCTCGATGTTTTTCTGGACACTCACCACGTCCGCAAGGGTGTGCATTCCGTGTGGCACCAAGGCTTGCCGATCGACTTTCAACTCACTAGAACACGGGCCGACGTATTACTTGTAGTCTTTCATGGTGCTTTAGAGCTCAACGCTGCATTGCCCTTATTCCCGGGGGCGAATGTAACCCGTGGCCTCAGAGCGTCTCGTTTAGCATTCACAGACCCCAGCTTGTATCTTTCTCCGGAGCTCCCCCTTGCGTGGTACGCAGGTAGTGTTTTTCAGCCCGACCTTGCGAGCCAAATCACTAAGATCATTCGCAAGGTTGCACGCTCCACACGCGCGAAGCGCATTGTTCTGTTCGGATCGTCAGGCGGTGGTTTTGCGTCTCTCGTTCAAGCAGCAGCAATTCCGCAAGCCACAGCACTCATAGCAAATGCTCAGACCAACGTACTTCTGTACCATGAGTATCACGTACAGAAATATCTTGATATTGCTTGGGGTGGAGACCGCAAGAAATTTGTGGCAGCTGGCCAAAGCTCCGCAATAGAGAGGTTAAACGCGTCTATGCCTAGGCCACGCGTGCTTTATATGCAGAACTCCACCGACGCCTTCCATATCCGCAGACACTTAAACCCGTTTATGCAGCGACTTGGCTCAGAACTGAATGTCCAGCTGCTTCTAGGTAATTGGGGAGATGGCCACGTCGCCCCACCGAAAGAGTTATTCCGTGCCTCGCTCGAGGCTGTGGTGGAAAATGACGACTTAGCGCTCGAAAGGATAGGATTCGTTCCTGGGGTAAATTACAGCCCAGAATAGAGTTCTCCATAGATACGCGCCGCGTCAGCCCAGGTAAATAAATGAGGCGATGCACGCACTGGGCTATGCAGTGCATCGACGATAGCTGAAGCTATATCGCGGGGAGAACCTGGCGCTACATAACGTTCCACGCCACGGGTTATCTCACATAGAGCCGGTAAGTCGCTGGCCACAATTGGGATACCAAATGCCTGAGCCTGTAGTGTCTTTATCGGTGTGATGTTACGGGTCACAGGCGTATCTTTGCGGGGCGCGACAAATACATTAAGGGCGCTATAATAGCGTGCAATTTCGTCATGTGATTGGTAACCGGAAAACACCACACGATCCAATAGTTGCTCAGCCCGCGCAAGGTCACGTAGAACTGACAGATGGCTACCGTCACCAACGAGGAGCACTGAAACGTCTCTAGGGAGATGATGAAGCGCGAGAATTAGATCATCGAATCCTTCATAATCTACAATTGAGCTCACAGCGCCTACGTATTGTCGCGGCGGCAAACTAAGGCTGCGCTGGGCCTCCTCTGCGGGAATGCGCTGGCTAGACCACTGCGGGTCAACAGCATTTGGGACAATTTCAATCAGACTCCTTATCCCGCGATCGCGCAAGGAAACAGCGGAAACTTCGCTCAGCGCAACTACGGCAGCTGCGGCATGCATCGCTTCTTCTTCTTTCAACCGAGAAGCTTTATAGAAGGCCGTCGATTGAGGATCAGACCCCTTGGGTTGATGTGCTTCCCAAGTAGCTTCAGGCTCTCCCCGGACCTCGTAGACCCAAGGTATCCCGAGTTCGCGTGCAGCGAGGGATGTAGCAGCTGCATTTGGCCATGGAGTTGTTGTGTGGAGGACGGTAGCACCACGGCGGAATGCCTCATCCCTAATCCCCCTTGCGTATTCTTTAATTTGGTTTGCAAACAACATTGGGCAAAGAGTTGGAAGAACACGAGCGTAAGTTAGCCCCTCGAAATCTTCGCATGCGCTCGAGGGAAAACGTCCAACGTTGACAGGATAACAAATCCGGGTGATCGCAGATGCACTCATCCCCGCATCTCGCTGAGCTTTCAGGATCTGGTGGCTCCGGACCGCATACCCACCGGTCGAATGAGGATATGAGTTCGTCAAGATATGCAGGGGCGCAGCGGAACCGCCACCAGTTGGTGAATCAAAGATGGGAACACGGAAGTCTCGCTGGCGATGTTCAGGTGCCAATGGTCGCTTGAACCCGCGCCCGAATAGGCGGGCACTTGCTTTAGAAGCAAATGCTGTAGGGTTCCGCACCACCTGCATAGTGTAGTTCGTAATAGCTAACGGTAGGTAATCCAACTTCATCAACGTAACCTATGCGCCCATTCAAGACAATCAGCAAGGCTTGCGGGAGATTCAGTTTCCCGCTGATGATGCACCCACTGCTTCCCGGTTTCAGGCAATTGGAGCTTTGATCTGTTTTGGGCCAAATTTACCCACATCTGAGCCAAAGCCTCAGGATTTTCCGGTTCAACCACATCTCCAGCTTGCAGCTTGCGAATAATTTCAGCGGTCTCACCCGCCACAACCCCTGAGATATGCAGTCCCTGGTTCATAAGTTCATATGTTTTCGAAGGCACAGCCTCTTCAAGCGGGGCCCAGTCAGTCAGATGAACAAGAGCAGTGTCCGCCCATTGATAGCACTCTTGAAGCAGCTCTGCGCTACGTCGCTGCTCGAACGTAGCCTCAACGCCTAGTCGCGCCGCCTTTTCCATCAGCTCAGCCTTCGCAGCACCAGCTCCTACGAACCGCAAACGCACCTGCACACTAGCATTCTCCGCTTTTTTCGCGGCCTGTAGCGCGTTTGCAAGGTTCTGAGCCCGCCCCAGAGTCCCAGCGTACAAAACGTTCAGTACATCGCTCGGCCCGCTAAGCCGCGGTTGCTTCACAATTAGCGTTTCTGGAGGGAAAACATTCCTCACAGTGAAAATCTTCTGGCCAGCAGAAGAACGTTTTTGCAAGTTCGTAGCTAAACGGCTCGAAGTAGATATGACCGCGGTGGCGCTAGCTAGCACCCTGTTCAGCCACATATTTGTGACCCCCACTACAACCTGCAAAGGTCCCCTTGAAAGTACCCGTTGACGTAGAGAAGGATTCCCAACTGCGGCATTCCATCGGTCTGACACAGAGAATAGCTCAGGCCAGGCGTCACGTAAGTCAATGATATAGGGAACCTTAAAACGCCATGCTGAAATCGCGGCTACAAACGCCGTGGGAATAGCCGGAACCGTCCCTATCACTACGTCCGGTTGAAAACTCGCTAGCGAACCGGAACGCCGAAAAACAACATGCAATTCACCAACGGCAACGGCTAGCTGATTAAGTACTTTGCGGGTAATAGAATTTCCGCCGGGGACGTAGCCGGAGCGAAGAACAATTCGAGCGGTGCTGACATCACGCTCTTCCTCACGACAACGATACCCCCTCCTAGCAATCCACTCCTTCAACGATACGTTTCGCTGATAGTGTGGAGGCGGAGCTACTACAAGGATTTCATGGCCTGCTTTTTCCAACGTACTCGCCAACCAAGCCCAACGACGCTGGGGAACACCATTTTCTGGCTCCCAATATTGAGTAATCAGGAGGATGCGCACCAGTATCTTCCTCCTGCTAGCTATAAATCGTAAGACCAGCAGGAGCCCGAAACCGGAACCGACGGAATATAACTCCGCGATCCCAATCGACGAACTATAGCCCCGGCTAGCAATCTACCGATGTCAATTATAGCCATCGCACCCCCGTGGGCAACAATTCCTGCTATACCCCATTTCTGGTTCAAACTCAGCAATTCGTTCACCAACTCCAGTCAACTCCGCGATCGCAGCAATCACCCGGGAAGACGCTCTACCATCACCATAAGGATTCACAGAATTTGCCATCATCTGGTAGCTCGAATCGTGGTCAAACAGATCTCGAACCTCTTTCACGATACGTTTTCGGTCTGTACCGACTAGTTTAACTGTTCCAGCGACAACTGCTTCTGGCCGCTCCGTGTTTTCTCGCATTACAAGTACCGGTTTCCCTAAAGACGGGGCCTCTTCTTGGATACCGCCAGAATCGGTAAGCACGAGATACGACCTCCCCATCAGTGCAGTGAACTGATCGTAAGGGAGTGGGTCAGCGATAATCACATTAGGAAAATTTTGAACTTCAGGGAGAATCGCATCTCTTACCTTCGGATTCAGATGCAGCGGCAGTACAAATGCACAATCGGGGTACGATCTCGCCAAGTCTTGAACCGCGCCAGCAATCTGCTTCATCGCCTCGAAATTTTCTCGGCGATGAGTAGTCACTAGAACAAGGCGGTTCTCACTAAGGCGCAAAGTTTCTAGGCGAGGATCCTCAAAAGCCACATCCCACGTTGAAGCTGTTAAAAGCGCATCAATAACTGTATTCCCTGTAACGACAATATCCTCGGCGCGAAGGTTTTCGCGCAGCAAGTTTTCCCTCGCAACAGACGTCGGTGCCAAATGCAAGCAAGCAAGCTGACTGATAATTCGTCGGTTCGCCTCTTCCGGGAATGGCGAAAAAATATCCTGGGTTCGTAGGCCCGCTTCCAGATGAACGACTCTTACTCCCCTATTAAACCCCGCGAGAGCCGCAGCCATAGCAGTGGAGGTATCACCCTGAGAAATAACGACGTCGGGCGCCTCTTTCGCAAAGAGAGAATCAAGCCCTTTTACTGCGCGCCACACCAGCTCATTGAGGGACTGCCCCGGCTTCATAAGGGCCATATCGTAATCAGGTACGATGCCGAAACGCTTGTTAACCTGCTCTAGCATTTCGCGGTGTTGACCGGTAGAAATAAGAACGGGTTCAAACCGATTATCTTCTCGCAAAGCACTCACGACTGGAGCGATCTTTATCGCCTCTGGGCGAGTACCGTAAACGGTCATGATCCTAGGTTTTGGAGACATGGCTTCATTTACTCTTCAGTGGGGTGGGAAAACAGTACATTCATTCCAACCTAGTACATTGCATTCGACTTAGCATTCCATCCCTGGGGTTGCCGTTTGCCCCAGCAACGCTACCAACAAGTTATACGGTAGGACGGACGAAATCAGTGGTTCCAGGGCTTTCTCAACTAGGCATAAGCAAGGATGCCCGCCGAACCTGCGTATGCACATTGTCTAACTACCACAGCGTGGAATTCAAGTACGCAGCGAGGCGATTACGTAAGGTGGACCGCCACTCCTTAGCCTATCCATTTCCTCTAGTGTAGGTAGACATGTACCAATTCGTTGTCGGAGCAGCCGCCGGGTACGTGTTCGGCACGAAAGCCGGCCGCAAGCGCTACCACCAGATTGTCAACGCCACCCAAGCGGCGGTGAACTCGCCGGTGACCAAGCAGGTCGTTGAGTCCACCCGTAAGGCCATTGCGAACAAGATTGACCCCGAGCCGCGCATGCGCGAGGTGAAGGATCTGCGCAAGGGACGCAAATTACGGGGCAGGAAGAACGCGGAGCTCGAGGACCAGATCCTCGAGCCCGACGAGGACTAGTCCGCGAGCAGGCCGGCGACGATACCGTCGAGGATGTCCTTCTCGCTGATGATGAAGGAGGACGCGCCGGCCTCGTCGGCGAATGCGTCCATCATCTCCTCCACGACCGTGGAGCCGGAGCCGATGACGTCGGCACGACCGGGGTGCATCGGGCCGTACTCGAGGCGTTGCTCGGCCGTACGGACGCGCAGATCCGTAGTGACTTGCCGCATACGGTCGAAGGGGATCTCCGACATGTGGATGCGCGTGGGGTCGTAGGAGTCGAGGTTCTGGGCGAGTGCGGAAAGCGTCGTAAAGGTGCCCGCACAGCCCACGAACGTGCGGGCCTGGGCGAAGGGGACAACCTCGGCGGCCTCGGCGATGCGATCGCGGATGTAGGCGCGCGCGGACTCGGTTTCTTGGGCGGTCGGCGGGTCCGTGCGCATGAAGCGCTCGGTGATCCGGACACACCCCATTTGGGTGGAGCGCGCGCCCTGCTCCATGACGAACTCGGTCGAGCCACCGCCCAGGTCGATGACGCAGAAGGGCCCACGGGCGGGGTCAATGTCCGCCGTGGCGCCGCGGAACGACAGGCGCGCTTCCTCGTCGCCGGAAATGACTTCAGCCTGCGCACCCGGCTGGATCTGGCCGAGGAGTTCGCGGGTCATGGCGAAGAAGTCCTCGCGGTTGGAGGCGTCGCGGGTGGCGGAGGTGGCGACCATGCGGACGCGCTGCACGCCCTCGGCGCGCATGCGCTCGGTGTAGGTGGCAAGCGCCTCGCGGGTGCGCTCGATGGCCTCCGGGTTGAAACGACCGGTCTCGTCCACACCTTGGCCGAGGCGGACGATGCTGTTCTCTCGGGTGACCTCCGTCAGCGTGCCGTCGTCGCTGCGGCGCGTGATCAGGAGGCGGATGGAGTTGGTGCCGCAGTCGACGGCAGCGACGGTCAGCGGCGTGTGCTGTGGAGAGGTCATGCGAGCCCCTCCCCTGCCTCGTCGAGGGTGATGCCCAGGTCTTCGAGCGTGGGCCACTCCGCGGGGACCGCGGAGCCGCGAAGGTTGCCGTGCTCGGCGGCGAGGGCGACGGCCTCGTCGCCGAAGCGGACGCGGCCTGGGCCCTCCGCAAGCGCGTAGGCGATCAGCACGTGCAGGCACTTGATGCGCTGCGGCATGCCGCCGCCGGAGAAGTCGGTGCCCAGGTCCTCGATGGCGTTGCGCTCGGCCAGGTAGTGCTCGTGCGCGGCGAGGTAGTCCTTGCGCAGCGCCTCGCCGTTGTCAGAGTCCTCGTTTAGGCGGGACTCCATCCACTTCATCACCTGGGCGACCTCGAGCCGGGACGCCTCGGCGGTGAGGCGTGGGTCTGTGAGGTAGTAGAGGGTTGGGAAGGGCGTGCCGTCGTCAAGCTTTGGCGCGGTCTTGAGCACAGCTGGCTGGGCGTCGGGCGTGCGGTAGGCGATGGCGAGGACGCCGCGGGGCGCGCGGCCGAGCTGCTCGGCGACGGTGGCGAGGTCGTCCTGCGTGGGAGTTTCGTGTTGCATGGGGCTATTGTCGCATAGCGTGCGCACGGGGCACTTGGCGCGGCGGGTAGGTTGGATGCAGTGTCTGGCCACGATTGGAGGAACCGTGCATCCTGAGCGCGACTACTCGCGGTACGCGGGCGACGTGTACACGTACGGGAGCCTCGACGAGTTTGCGGCGAGGAACCTGCCGAGCGGGATCCATGCCATCAGCTACGGCGCTGGGGCGTTGGAGGTGTGGCTGGTGCGGCGCTCGAGCAACGCGCTCGTGGTGGCGTTCCACGCAGCGGTTGACCTGTCTTCTGCCACGCTTCCGGTGTTTACGGGCCAGAAGGTCACGCAGGATCTCGACGCCTCCGTGCTGTTCGTATCGGACCCGTCGCTGGAATTGGGGCTGTCCATCGGCTGGTTCGCGGGAGACCGGGAGCGGCCACTCCAACGGGATCTGGTGCGCGTGATCGAGCACGTGGTGGAGGAGCTTGGTGTCGAGGTGGTCGTGTGCCAGGGATCCTCAGCCGGCGGGTTTGCGGCGCTGTACTACTCGCTGCAGTTGCCGGGGTCGCTGGCAGTGGCGATGAACCCGCAGACCAACATTATGAAGTACTACCAGCCACGGGTGCGCGACTATGTGGACGCGTGCTGGCCAGGAGGTGCGGATGATGTGACCACAGACTTAGTTGCGGCGTATTCGGCGGCCACGCCCAACAAGGTGCTCTACCTGCAAAATCGTGACGACGCGTTCCACTTGCACCACCATTTTGGTCCGTGGGCATCGCGGCTGCGAGAGCGCTACGGCGTGGACTGGTGCGCAATGCCGGGCGATTGGGGCGACGGGCACGCGGCACCGCCCTCGTTCGTGCAGTCAGCGGTACTGGAGTACGCCCTGTCGTTCGGCGGGGACTGGGCCGCGCTCATGTGCGACGACGAATTCCGGTTCGGGCTGGAGGCCCTGGGGGCGTAGCTCGGGCTATGGGTTTGCGGGTGCAGGGGCGTCGGCCGGTGCCTCCGCTGGTACAGCGTCTTCCGGCGACACGGCTTCCGGGTTCGCGGCGTCCGGCGCTGGGACGGGCTGATTAGCTTGCTCCTCCCCTGCCGGGGGCTCCACGGACTCCGGTGACTCCGGGGCTTCCGGGAGCTCGCGGAGCGAATCCCACATGACAGCGGGCCAGGAGCGCTCGTCGGGAAGCTCATCGGTGGTGATCGACGGGCTGTGGGACATGCGCGGGTCGATGATGCGCCAGGCGGACTCCCCCTCCGCCATCACGCCCAGGCGGCGGCGAGTCTCCTGCTCCACGTAAGCGGGGTCGTCGTACTTGGCGATGTCCTCTTCCAGCTGCGCTTTCCGGCGCTCCAGCTGCTCGATGGAGGACTGCGCACGGGCGATCTCGGCGCGACCCTCGTAGTAGTTGCGCAGCGGGACCGCGATGGCGATAAGGACTGCGATCACGAGCGCGATGAGGATGGCCATGCTGGTGATGTCCTGCTGGAACAGCGCGGGCAGGCGGCGCTTCTTCACGCCAGCGGCGGCCTCTTCGGCGCGGCGGCGCTGCTCGCGCTCGCGCGAAGCCACCGGCACCCTTCGAGGTGCTTTGTTGCGCCCGCGTCTCCGGCCGGGCTCCTGCGTTACGCGTGAGGACATAGTAATTGGAAGTGTAGCCCTCCGGGCCGGGCGCGCGTGAAGGCGCGCGGGCGACTACGGCAGCTGGATGCCGTACTGGGAGAGGTCGATTCCCAGCCGCGGCGCGAGCGCCACACCGGCGCCCATGGCGGCGAGGACGCCCAGGATCACTGCGACGGCCGTGCCCGCGGTAGTGCTGCCATCGGTACCGGTGCCTGCGGCAGGTGTCTCCGACGCAGCCGGCTCCTCCGGCTTGTCCGCTCGCGCCTTGGCTAGCGCAACGGTGGCGCGCCGCAGCTCCTCCCGCGCGTCCTCCACGGCCTGTGTGCGCACGGAGAGTTCGACGCGTTCGGTTTCGGCGTCGATGTTGGCGTCGTTGACTGCGTCGGTGGCGTCGGCAAGCGCTTGCTCGTCAGCGGCGTCCGCATCGAGCGCCTCGAGCTTGCGCTTTGCGACGTTGCGCGCCTCCACCTTCTGACCCAGCGTCACCTGCGCGGCGTCAACCTTGGCCTGCTGCGCCTCAACCGCCTGCTTCGCCTCCGCGAGCGCGGCCTTCGCGTCGGTCACGGCCTGCTCGGCGGCGGCGAGTTGGGTGGCGTGGGCGGATGCAGCGGCATCAGGTGCGAGCGCCAGCATGACGGAGCCGGCCGTGGCGACGGCGAGGGCGCGCGCGGAGCGGGAAGACACGGGGTGGCCTTTCTACGAGCATGAGGATGACACGCACAAGCCTAAGCGCCCGCCCACAGTTTGTCCCAAGGCGGGCGGGTACTGCGCCCCTCCCCTAGTGTCAGGGCAGCTGGATACCGAACTGGGAGAGGTCGATACCCAGTTGCGGGGCGAACGCGATCCCCGCGGCGAGGATTGCCAGCAGGCTGGCGACGACCGCGATGGCGGTCCCAGCCGTGCTGCTGCCCCCGGGCTCCGCGGGTGCATGGGCCGCGGTGGTGGCCGCCTCGGCCGGCGTGGCCGCGGTGGTGATCGTCTCGGCCGGCGTCGCTGCCGTAGTCGTCTCGGCCGCCGTGGTCGTCTCGGCCGGCGTGGCCGCGGTGGTGATCGTCTCGGCCGGCGTCGCTGCCGTAGTCGTCTCGGCCGCCGTAGTCGTCTCGGTCGGCGTGGCCGCCGTGATGGTTGTCTCGGCCGGTGTCACGTCCTCCGACGTTGGTATCGGAGCCGGGGCCGGCGGCTGCGGTTCCCGGGCGCGCACCTGCACGAGGGCAGCGCGGGCGGATTCGACGGCGTTGCGCGCGGGGCCCTGCGCGTCCGAGAGTTCGGCGGCTGCTGCACGTTCCGCTTCGAGGGTGGACTTGGCTTGGTCGAGGGTGACGGTGGCGTCGGCAAGCGATTGCTCGTACGGCTCGCGCGGGATTGCGCGCTTGCGCTCCAGCGCTGTGGATGCGGAGGTCAGGCGGGCCTTCGCGCTGACGACCTCGACGTCCGCGTCCACCTCGGCCTGATCCGCGTTCTGCTGCGCGGCGGTGGCCTCGTCGTGCGCGGCGTTCGCCTCGTCGAACTGGCTGGTGAGGCGGTCCAGCTCCGCGGAAGCCGCAGCCGCCTCTTCCGCGGCCTGGGTGGAGCGATGCTCCAGCGCGATGTACTGCTGGGTGAAGGACTCGATTGCCTCGGTAAGGTCAACCGGTTCAACTGACGGATCCAGTCCTGCATCGGTGTACTCGGACTTGTCCAAGCCGTCGAGGATTAGATCGCCGTAATCTCGTTCGTCGCCGGGGTTGAATTCTGGGTTGGCCAGGGATTCTGCTCGCATGAGGTCGGTCGCGCCCGCGGGGAGGTAGAACGGCTCGCCGCTTTCCAACGCCTTGCGGGTCATCTCGTCGAGGCCGTAGCTACCAGTATCAGTGCGCGCGTCTTCGATGAAGAACATCGTGGTTGCGAAAATTCCGCCTTTGCTGTCGGTCGCGATGCCCACGCCCATGCGCTGCACATGCGGTGCGAGCATGTTCCGGTTGTGCCCAGGCGAGTGGCGCCACCTGTCAAAGAACATGTACGGGACCGACTCCCAAGTCTGGCGCGTCCACGCGTCGACCTCTTTGCCACGACCCGAGTTGTAATCAAAGATGATGTTCTCTCCGGAATGGCCCCACCCGTCCATATCCGAGTGGCGGAACGCGGCGTCGAGGTCGCCGGACTCGTCGTAGTCACGCGCCATCACTTCGGACCAGGCCTCGGCTTGCTCGGTAAATACGGGGTGCACCGTCAGCGGGTGGAGGCCGTGGGCCTCGCGGTACTCATTGATCATTTCCTCGATGGACTGGGAGGCAAGGCGCTTCCAGTCCTGGACGGAGTAATCCGAACCGGAGATGTCGCGGCGCTCAAGGTCGTCGAGCTCCGCGCCGACGGAGTACAGCTGATCATCCGCCTCGTCGCTCGTGCGCTCGAGCTCCGCGAAGACGTCCGCCTGCGCATCGCGCCGCTGTTCCGCCTCGCCGAGGCGCTTTGCCGCCTCAGCTTCCGCGGCCGCGGCGTCCTGGGCAGACTGGGCGGCTGCCGACGCGGCGGCCTCCGCAGCAGCGAGCGCGTCCTTCGCCTGCTGCACGTCCCGCTCCAGCGCGGTCACGTCGAGGTTGGCCAGGTCGGCCTTCGCCTGCTCGTACCGTGTCGTGGCGGCGTCCAGGTCCGCCTGCGCCGCGTCGGCCTTCGCCTGCTGCTGCTGGGCTTCCGATTGCGCGGCGGCGAGCGCTGCGTCGGCGTCGGTGACGGCCCGCTCGGCGTCGGCGAGTTCCTGCTTCCAGGCGGCCAGGTCGGCCTGGTACTGGTCCGCAGGATCAGCGGTGGTGGCGATCGTGGCGCTGGCGGTGTCGGAGACGGCGGCGAGCGCCGTCGGCGCCTGGACGAGGGCAAGGGAAAGTGAGGTTGCCGCAGCAACGGCGACGAAAGTACGGGAATACACGGGGACGGCCTTTCTCGGCACGGGAAGTTGCATACATAACTCTATCCGCCCGTGCACAGAAAACCCCAAGCATTACCCAAGAAAATTGGAAGAACATGCGCGCACGCGAAACCCCCTTGCACTCCGCAGCGTTGGGCGGGGTGCAAGGGGGCGTCGAAAAGCGCTTACTTCTTAAAGCGCGGGAACGCGGAGCGGCCGGCGTACACGGCGGCGTCGTCAAGCTCCTGCTCGATGCGCAGCAGCTGGTTGTACTTGGCAACGCGCTCGGAGCGGGCCGGGGCACCGGTCTTGATCTGGCCGCAGCCCAGGGCGACGGCGAGGTCCGCGATGGTGGTGTCCTCGGTCTCGCCGGAACGGTGCGACATCATGGTGCGGTAGCCGTTGCGGTGAGCCAGGTCGACCGCGTCGAAAGTCTCGGTGAGGGTACCGATCTGGTTAACCTTCACCAGCAGGGCGTTCGCAGCTTTCTCCTCAATGCCGCGCGCCAGGCGGTCCGGGTTGGTGACGAAGAAGTCGTCGCCGACGATCTGGACCTTGTCGCCGATCGCGGCGGTGAGCTTGGTGTAGCCCTCCCAGTCGTCCTCTTGCAGCGGATCCTCGATGGAGACGATCGGGTACTGCTCGATGAGCTCCTCGTAGACCTTCGCCATCTCCTCGGCGGAGTGCTCGCCACCCTCGAACTTGTACACGCCGTCCTCGAAGAACTCGGAGGATGCGACGTCGAGCGCCAGGGCGATGTCCTCGCCCGGCTTCAAGCCAGCCTTCTCAATGGCCTCAACGATAAGGTCGAGCGCAGCCTTGGTGGAGTCGACGGACGGGGCGAAGCCGCCCTCGTCGCCCAGGCCGGTGGACAGGCCCTTGGCCTTAATCACGGACTTCAGCGCGTGGTAGACCTCGGCGCCCATGCGCAGCGCCTCGGCGAAGGATTCGGCACCGATCGGGGCGATCATGAACTCCTGGACGTCCACGCCGGAGTCAGCGTGAGCGCCGCCGTTGACGATGTTCATCATCGGGACCGGCAGGACGTGCGCGTTCGGGCCGCCGATGTAGCGGTACAGCGGCAGACCAGCGGACTCAGCAGCGGCCTTCGCAGCGGCGATGGACACGCCCAGGATGGCGTTGGCACCCAGGCGGGACTTGTTGTCGGTGCCGTCCAGGTCAATCATGGCCTTATCAATCAGGCGCTGGTCATCAGCATCGATGCCGGCCACAGCGTCAGCGATCTCCTCGTTGACGTTCTCCACGGCCTTCTGCACGCCCTTGCCGTTGTAACGGTCGCCGCCGTCACGCAGCTCGTGGGCCTCGTGCACACCCGTGGACGCGCCGGAGGGCACGCCAGCGACGCCGTTGGACATATCGTCGAGCAGCACCTCTGCCTCGACGGTGGGGTTGCCGCGGGAATCAAGAATCTCGCGGGCGAAGGCGTGGATAATGATAGCCATTGTGGCTCAACTCCTTGAGAGTGGACATTGAAGTTTCCGCCTCCCGATTGTTCCAGAGTTTTGCCGAGATTGCTCGCCCCGATGGGGAATCGGTAGCCCCGTTTGCGTTTGGATGCGCCCGGATGTGTGGTGTTAGCGGGGCGCTGACTGGTTGAGCGCGTAGTTCGCCGCGGCGTTGCACACCTTGCGCACGTACTCGTTGGACTGGTTGTAGGCGTGCACCGCGTCGTACCAGCCGTCCTCCGTGGCCAGGTCGCGCCCGTTCGCACACAGGAGGTTGGCGGTGCCGAGGGCAGCGTCGTCGATCTGCTGCGGGTCCGGGTAGCCGTCGCCGTTCGCGTCGCGCCCGTAGCGCTGCCACGACTCCGGGATGAACTGCATGGGCCCGAGCGCGCGGTCAAACGTCGTGTCGCCATCGAACTCGCCGCCGTCCGTGTCGTGGACCACCGCGAAAGATTCGCTGCCGTCAAGCTGGGGGCCGATTATCGACGGCACCGCCACCCCATCCTCACCCAACCGGGCAGAATCAAACGTGTGCCCCGTGTACGTACCATGGCGCGTCTCCACCCAGCCGATGCCGGCGAGCGTATTCCAGTTCAGGTGGCAGGCCGGCCACGCCTCCGCCGCGATGAGGGCCGCATTACCGTAGGCGCGCACCGCCTGCGCGTCGACGCCCGTCTGCTCGGAGATCGGGGCGGCCCACTCGGCGAGCTGGTCGGAGGTACGGCCGGGGGCGTGGACGTCGATGAGCGGGGGCGCCTCGGCGGCCGCCGGGGGGATCGTGTCCGGGACCGGAGTACGGGTCTGGCGCGGAATCGGCTGCCCCAGGAACGACAGGACCCACGCCACCACGGAGATGGCCAACACGACGGCGAGCGTCATGACGAGGAGGCCGACGCAGCCGCAGCCACGGGCGGCGCGACGGGCGTGAGTCGAATTTGCCATAGCTGCCGAGCATACCGGCCCCGCGGTGCCAGACAGGAACGGGCAGGCCGTGAGTCACACGAGTCACACGCGTCACTTGCGTAACGTGTAGGCTGTTGCGCGGACGGCCGAACGGCCCACGCCACGTACCCGAAAATTCTTGCTTCCCGGAAGGAACCCCCATGACCGCAATCGCTGCCCTGCGCCGCACCGCCCTCGCCGCCGCGGGCGTATTCCTCGCCACGTCGCTCGTCTCCCCCGCCACCGCCGGCGCCGACACCAACTACGTCGAGCTGGTCCGCGTCCTCAACGGCAACGTCAAGACGATGGACTGCAACGCCCTGCGCACCGTCATCCGCGGCACCGGGCTCGCCGACGAAAACACCACCCGCTCCCAGTTCGTCGGCAACGTCAACAAGGCCGTCGGCGAGGACGCAGCCCTGCGCCTCGTTGCCGCCCCCACCGTGAACACGCTCGGCGACCGCGCCCTCGAGTGCGGCGTGGTCAAGCCGGACCAGGCCACCCCGCTCTCCCAGGCCATCGCGATGAGCTCGCAGATGTCCTCGCAGGCCGGCCTGCCGGAGATCCGCAACCTCCTCCCCGCCGTCGCCGCGCAGTAACCGCGGCTAGTCCGCCTCGCGAGCCTTGCCCTCCGCCCAGAGGCGGTCCTGCGTCGCCTGATCCACGAGCCCCGTCGACCCGTCGAAGAGATACGGGGCCCGCGAGCGCATCTTCGCCACGAACGCCGCAGCGACGTCGCCGAAATCGAACGCGCCGCGCTCGTCGGCGATTTCGGCGTGGAAGAGGACTTGCAGGAGGACGTCGGCAAGCTCATGCTTCAACGCCTCATCACCCGCGCCCTGCTCGATCGCCTCCGCCAGCTCGGCTGATTCCTCGCGAAGAAACGGCAGCAGGCTCACGTGCGTCATCTGCCGCTCCCACTCGCCGCGGCGACGGGCGTCGCGCATGATGCGGCGGGCCTCCACGAGCGGGTCCTCTAGCGACGGCACGCGCACGACCTCCTCACCGGCCGCGACGCGCTCGCGCACCTCCGGGTCGGCGGGATCCGTCGTAACCAGCCACGGCTCGCCCACCGTCGACGGCGCGCTCAGCGACCACCGCACCGACACCGGCACCTCCGCGGTGAACGCCAGCGGCCCAACCAGCCGCTGCACCACGTCCACCGGCACCATCTGCGGCCACCGAGCATCAAGCACCAACACAGTCATACCGCGCATTGTAGCGGCCACCCGGACATGCAAGGATGGACGCATGACAATCGCAGAAGCGCTTCACGACGCCACCCCAACCCCCGAGGACGTCGCCGCAGACTCCTCGACCTTCTCCCCCATCCGCTGGAAGACCGGGTGGCCGCACCACCTCCGCCGCGTCCCGCCGTTCCGCGACGACGCCACCGCGTCGCTGACCCGCCGCGACGTGTTCCTCTTCGCGCAGGACGTGGTCGACTCGGAGTACAACCGCGACCAGATCATCGACTTCCTCGGCGCCGCATTCGCGTTCGCGGCAGGCCAGTCGAACCAGGTCATGCAGCTGCAACAGTTCTTGCGCAACAAGCACAACGCCAACCAGCTGCTGCAGGCGATCCGCAACATCGGCGGTAAGTCCGCGGTGGACGCCTACGCGTCGCTCGTTGAAACCGGGCTGGCGCCGAAGTTCGCGTCGCACGTGGCCTACTTCCTCGCCGGGCCGCAGGAGGCCAGCGACGAGAAGCCGGTGATCATCTGCTCCAAGCGCGCCGTCGGCGCCGGGCTGTCCAAGGACGCCGACTGGACCGCCGACGACTACGCCGAGTACCTCACGGCGCTTCGCGAGGCCCGCGACGCCCACGACTCCTCCCTGCCGCTCGACGCGGTGGAGTACGCGCTGCGCAAGCACGCCGACGTCTAACGCCCGCGCAACGCAGACGGCGCCCGTCCCCCAATGTTTCGGGGACGGGCGCCGTTTGTTGTATTGGGCGTTAGCTGCTCAGGCCGTTGATACCGGTGAGGCCGAGGTTGCTGAACCTGTAGCCGAGCGCCAGGACGATGCCGACGACCGGCGCGAGCATCGCGACGGTCGGGTCCGTGGTGATGGTCTTCGGAAGTCCCTGGAACTCCGTGATCTTCTGGCCCTCGACTTCGCAGGACTGCATGCCGGCCTTCGCGTTAGAGAGGCAGAGAATGCGGTCGCCCTCGAACTTGCCAAGGACGCGGACGCCGTTGGTGCCGTAGTCGAAGAAGCGGGGGTCGCCGAAGCGGATGACGTCGTAGCTGCGCCACGTGGTGGCGTAGCCGGGGTCAGACGGGAACTCCTCTTCGGGAACGTAGTAGCCGCCGGTCCAGTCGGTGCCTTCGAACGGCTCTTCTGCGGACGCGGGGGCGGCATTGATGACGGAGGTTGCGGACAGGGTCAGGACTGCGGAGAGGGCGGCGACGCGGGCCGCGCGGTGCTGTGTGCTCATACTCATTTAATCTACGGGTATGCGGTGCGCGTTACAGCTGTTCGGAAGTTTTTGGCACGCCAAAGCGGCGCCGCCTCACCGGCGCGCCTTGGCGTGAGCGTTTACGGGGACGTCGGTGGCGGCTCCCCGTCCACCGCGGAGTAGGCGCGCCCCGTCGGTACGACGTGGCCGCCCGGGCTGATCCACACGATCCGCCCGGCGCGCCGCTCCACCCGTCCGAACTGCGGCAATCCGTTGACTCCGTTGTGGAACGAGCACAGCCAGCACAGGTTCCCGGCGTGCGTCTCGCCGCCGTCGCGGTATTCGTGGATGTGGTGCGCCTGCGCCTTCGCGGCCGGCGCGCGGCAGTCCGGCCAGCAGCACCGGGCGCCGTCGGTGTCGATCATCCGCCGGTACTTGTCGTGGGCAAATCGCGCCCGGTACGTGTTGAGCGGCCCCTCCATCGGCGAGACAAGCGTGATGTAGCCGTTGCCCTGCAGCTTGCGCTCGAGCAGTTCCGCGCCCGTGAGCACGGCGCCGTTGGACATCTCGACCCGGATGTCGTCGCCGTCGCCGGTGAGGATCCGGACGTAGTCGGTCACGGTGAGCACGACGTTGGCGACGGCCGTGGTTTCGGCGACGGGTTTGCGGCTGAGGAGCCAGGCGGTGGCGTCGAAAAGCGAATCGCTTTGCGCGTCGGCCTCCATCGAGTCGACCACGTCCTGGAGCTGCGCCGAGGGCCCGACGAAGGAGAGCCGCATCGTGCCGTCGGCGTAGCGCGCCACGCGGTAGCCGTGCGCGGGCGGCGGCGTGGGTGTGCGTTTGAGGGCTCGCGCTTGACGACGCACCTCCGCCCCGTCGCCAGACGTCGCGCACAACGCCTCGCGGAACCGCCAGCGCTCCGTGGGGTCGGTGATCGTGCGCGACGCCCGGGCGATGTATGCGAGCGTGTCCAGGCGGTGACCGTTTTCCAGCGCCTTGTCGCGGCAGCGGCGCTGGTAGGCGCTGTGGGAGGTCGGGCCGTAGAAGGTGGTGGCGACGGTGACAAACTGCTCGGCGCGATCCGCCTCCATGCCGCGCGCGGTGAGCTCCGCGGCGGTCATGCCCGCGACGAGGCCCGCGAGCGCGATGGCGCGGCGGTCCAGGTCGATGAGCGCGTCGATGTCTGTCAAGGTGTCCATGCCGACCACATTATGGGCCCATCGGGGCAGGTCACAAGGGTTTGTGATTCTTCTCCGATTTTGCGGGCGGGAGGGAACCGAGGCGGTGTCCGCTGCGTCTAAAAGGGGTTAGGCGCGCGAGGCGCGGTCGTTGAGCTCGCGGCGCGCCTGCTCTAGCGCCACGAGGTCCGAGAACAGGGCGTTGTAGGCCTCCGGCTCCTCGGAAGGGCGCATGCGCTGGAGCTGGGACTTCAGCTGCGCGATCTGGTCGCCCACGCGCGTCTCCTGCAGGCGTGAGAGCACGGAGTCGACGTAGCGGTCCATGTCGTCGGCGTGGATCGGCTCGACGGCGAGCTCGGAGACGAAGTTGCGGCCGGCCAGGTCGCGCATCTCCGCGGCGACGGCGGCGAGGAAGTTCGCGCCGTGCTCGGTGGCGGAGGCGACGCCGCCCGCGCTGGCGATGGCCTCGCGGACCTGGCGGTAGGCGTCGTTGGTGAACGCGTCCGGGTTGATGCCCTCGAAGTAGGTGCCCGCCTTGTCCGGGTATTGCAGCGCGATCTTCAGCGCCTCGCGCTGCGGCCACAGGAGCGGGTCCTGCGGGTTCGGCGGTTGCAGGGCCGGGGGCTGGCCGGGGGCCGGTTCGGAGCCGGAGGGGGTGGGGCGGGGGCGTCGGTTGGGTTTCTGGGGGCGTCGAGAAGCACTCCGCACCTGGTCGAGCACCTCGTCCGGGTTGGGCCAGCCGACCCAGCCCGCGAGGCGGCGCGCGTACTCCTGCTGCAGGACGGTGTCCTTGATGGAGGCGACGACGGGGACGGTGCGGCGCAGCGCCTGCACGCGGCCCTCGGCGGAGTCGAGCGAGTAGTCGGCGAGCAGGGATTCGATGACGAACTCGAACATGGGCACGCGCTTGGCCACCAGGTCGCGCAGCGCCACGTCGCCGCGGGCCAGGCGCAGGTCGCACGGGTCCATCCCGTCCGGCGCGACGGAGACAAAGGACTGCCCCGTGAACTGCTGGTTGCCCTCGAAGGCGCGCATGGCCGCCTTCTGGCCGGCCTCGTCGCCGTCGAAGGTGTAGATGAGCTCGCCGCGGAAGTAGCTGTCGTCCAGCATGTGGCGGCGGATCGCGGAGAGGTGGTCCGCGCCGAACGCCGTGCCGCACGCCGCCACGGCGGTGGTCACGCCCGCCGCGTGCATGGCCATGACGTCCGTGTAGCCCTCCACGATCACGGTCTGGTGCCGCTCCGAGATGTCGCGCTTGGCCAGGTCCAGGCCGAACAGCACCTTCGACTTGTGGTACAGGAGCGTGTCCTGCGTGTTCATGTACTTGCCCATCGGGTCGTCGTCGAAGAGCTTGCGGGCGCCGAAGCCGATGGTGTTGCCGGCGGCGTCCTTGATCGGCCAGATGAGGCGGCGGCGGAACTTGTCGATGGGTCCGCGGCGGCCCATGGAGGAAATGCCGGCGTCGATAAGCTCCTGCACCTCGAAGCCGCGGCGGAGCAGGTGCTTCGTCAGGGTGTCCCAGCCGTCGGGCGCGTAGCCGCACTCGAAGCGGTAGATGAGCTCCTTGTCAAAGCCACGCTCAAGCAGGAAATTGCGGCCCGGCTCAGCCTCCGGGGCCTCGAGCTGCTCGCGGTAGAACTCGTGCGCCGCCTTGTTCGCGGCCAGGAGGCGCTGGCGGGTGCCGGGCTTGACGTCGCGCGCGCCCGTGGATCCGCCCTGGTAGTTGATGTGGTAGCCGATCGTGTCCGCGACCGCCTCGACGGCCTCGGGGAACGTGAGCTGCTCCAGCTCCATGAGGAAGTTGAAGACGTCGCCGCCCTTGCCGGTGGAAAAGCAGTGGTAGTAGCCGCGCGCGGGGCGGACGTGGAAGCTCGGCGTCTTCTCGTCCTTGAACGGGCTGAGGCCCTTCAGCGAGTCGTGGCCCGCTGGTTTGAGCTGGACGTACTCGCCGACGATGTCCTCGATCGCCGCGCGCTCGCGGATCGCCTCGATGTCGCTTTCCGGAATCCTGCCCCTTGCCATGCGCCCAATCGTAGTGTGCAACAATGCGTGGCGTGAAAAAGCTTGTCGTCGCACTCGCGGGCGTGCTCAGCGCATGCTCGCTTATCGACGCCCCCGCGTCCCCCACCATCCCAACCTGCGAAAACCTCCCGCAAGAGGCCCGCGAGACGATCTCGCTTGTGCAGCGTGGCGGGCCGTTCCCCTACCCCGACAACGACAACGCCCGCTTTGGCAACTACGAAGGCGTACTCCCCGACGAGGACTTGGGCTTCTACCGCGAGTTCACCGTGGACACGCCGGGTGTGTCGCACCGCGGCGCGCGGCGCATCATAACCGGAAGCCGCGACAACGACGGCGGCGCCGGCGACGAGACCCCCGAGGTGTGGTACTACACCGCCGACCACTACGAGAGCTTCTGCCAGGTGGAGGAGGTTCAAGATGTATAGGACAGGACACGGACGGAACCGAAACCCGGTGCTGCTCACCGCGCCGGTGCACACGGTCGCGGACGTTGCCGGGGCGATCTCCGTCGCGGTGTTCGGGCCCAACCGCCCGGCGCCGCGCAACCTCGACGGCCTCGCCGACCTACTGCGCGAGGCGCGGCCGGCGCGCGTGGTCGCCTGCGACTGGCACCTGCCGGCGGATGAGACGCGCAAGGTCGCGGCCGTCTTCCGCGACAACCGCGTCGAGCTGGTGCGCTAGCTAGACCTGGATATTCGCGAGGTCCGAGAGGTCCGGGAACTCCGGCAGCGCGATGCCGAGCTGGGGACCCACCGCGGCCACGATCGCGAGCGACACGCCCAGCGCCGCGAGCAGGGAGAACACCACCACGCCTGCGGTCGCGCCTGCCGACGACGCCTCGCCCCGGTGCGGCTGCGAGCTGCCCGGCGCGGGCGCGCTCTGCACGGGATCCGCAGTGGGCAGGTCGACGTTAGCCAGCTTCGCGCTACCGGCACGCAGGTCGTGGCAGCGCAGCTCCGCCTGCTCGAGCGCTTGGTGGTAGGCCAGACGGTCGTTGAAGTACTTGCCGGTGGCGTCGTTTTGCAGCACGTACGCCAGCGAATCCGCCTTTTCCTTGGCCAGCCCGGGGAACGCGGCCTGCAGCTGCTGCGTCAGCGAGCGCCCGTTTTCGCGGTCCCCCGCAGTGGTGGTGGCCGTGTTATCGGCGGCGTTGACGGCGCCCAGGCCCGCGACCGCCTCGGCGGTCGGGCCGAACGGGACGTCGGCGGCGGACTCGGACCCGCGCACCTCCAGGTAGTGCTCCGCCAGGCTGCGGGGCATGACCTTCTGCAGGAGGTCGAGGTCGTTGTAGGCGCTAGCCTCGGGGTAGACGTCCTCGATGGCGCGGACCCACGTGCCGGCGATCCGCTTGCCGCCCAGGTCCTTTTCCTCGCTCTTGAAGGAGTCGGCGTAGGCGCGCTCGGCGGCGGTCATCGTGAGCGTGCAGGACGCCTCGCCCTTGGGCGCGAGCTCCGCGGCCGTGGCGTGCGGGGCGACAAGGGCTGCGGCGGCGAGGGCCGCGGCGGAGAAGGCGGGGAGGTATGAAGTGCGCATGGTGCGTGTCCTTTCTGTGAGCCGTCTACTTGTTGTATCGGGAGTTGCGGTAGGAGCGTAACGGTGGCTGTGGCCAAGTTGCATGTTCCAGGGACGGTTTTAAGATGTGAGATATTACATTTGTATCTCTCAAAGGAGTCACGCATGCGTAGTCGTACCGTCATCGCGTTAGGGGTCTCAGCTTCGATCGCGCTCTCGCCAGTCACAGCCACTGCAGACCCGAGTGCTGCGGTTCCGGTCACGGTCGGCCAGAACGGCACTTCGCTTCACGTAGGCGAAGTAACGGTGCCGGTTACGGCGGCTGTCGCCGCCGTTGCCGGTATCGGCGTGCTCATAGGCGGCGCGCTCACTGTAGCCATTCAGGTGCTTCTGGCCGCAGGGGCAGAGAAGAACGAAGAGGGAGTGTCATCCAGCGATCTCCCAAGTGCAGAGTACGTCAGTCGTTTTGACTTCAGTGCGACTGAGCATGACCCCGCGATCGGCGGGCTCAGCGGCATGGATCAGCTCGAGGATGGGCGATACATCGCAATTTCCGATGACAAGCATGAACACGGCCCTATCCGCGCATACATCTTCACTACTCAGGATCATCGCAGGTTCGCGCATGAAGGTGAGGTGCGCCTCACGCTTCCTGACGGCTCCGACTACACCGAATTCATCGACGCGGAAGAGATTCGCCAGCTGCCCAATGGCAACTTGTTGTGGACCACCGAGGGAGACGCGCGCGAGGGACAGGTCGCTCCACCGCAACTGATTGAGTCGACCGCTGCTGGTCGCGAAGTCCGCCGAATCAATCCACCCGCATACCACTTCCCCGATGGACACGACACGAAGGGCATCCACCACAACAACGGACCGGAAGCAATGACATTGGCGGATGGTGGTACAACCGCGCTGACAATCAATGAGAATGCGCTCGCGCAAGACGGGACCAGCAACGATCCGAAGCACAGCTCAGTCAATCGCATCACCGAATATAACCTGGCCAACGGAAACGCCACTCACGAGTACGCGGTACGCGCGAACCCCGGTCGCGGAATCACATCCGTGCTCGAGGCAGAAGACGGGTCGCTCTATGTCCTTGAGCGCGGGTTCTACCCTGAGCTGGGAAAAAGCGGCGAAGTCCGCGGAGAGATTTACCGACTCACACTCAGCGGCGCGGACGATGTTCTCGGCAAGGACACGCTCGACGGGACTGAGCAGCTCGCAACTAAAGAATTGGTGTACGACTTCG
The DNA here is from genome assembly GCF_002285085.1 of Corynebacterium sp. NML 150383. Taxonomy (NCBI): domain Bacteria; kingdom Bacillati; phylum Actinomycetota; class Actinomycetes; order Mycobacteriales; family Corynebacteriaceae; genus Corynebacterium; species Corynebacterium sp. NML 150383. The sequence goes on from NZ_NSGK01000003.1 coordinate 122,601, forward strand.
CCGACAACCCACCGCAGCCCGACAACGTCGAGGCACTTTCATGGGGGCCAATGCTGGATGACGGCCGCCGTACCCTCCACATTGCTGTCGACGACAATTTCAACGACACACAGTCAACACTATTTCACACAGTTCTTGTGCCGTAAGGGGGCGGGGGAGCGTCGATAAGCAACGCCCCCCACTTTGCACCACGCCGTGTGATGTGTGGCATACTTCTCACAGTTGTGACACGAACCACGGAAAGAAAGTTGGCGTATGAACTCGCTACTCCTCGTCATCATCGGACTCGCCATGATGGTGGCCGGCTACCTGCTGTACTCCAGGTTCCTCGGCCGCAGCGTGTTCAAGCTATCGGACACGTTCCGCACGCCGGCGCACACCATGGAGGACGGCGTGGACTACGTGCCCACCAACAAGTACGTCCTGTGGGGCCACCACTTCACCTCCGTGGCGGGCGCGGCGCCGATCATCGGACCGGCCGTCGCCGTGATCTGGGGGTGGCTACCGGCGTTTCTGTGGGTCACACTCGGCACCGTGTTCTTTGCGGGGATGCACGACTTGGGGGCGCTGTGGGCGTCGCAAAGGCACAAGGGCCAGTCGATTGGCACGCTGTCCGGGCGCTACATCGGTGCGCGCGGGCGCAACCTCTTCCTCGTGGTCATTTTCCTGCTGCTGCTCATGGTGAACACCGCGTTCGCCGTGGTGATTTCGAACCTGCTCATCGCCACGCCGTCGGCGGTCATCCCCACGTGGGGCGCGATTATCGTCGCCGTCCTGATCGGCCAGGCAATTTACCGCCTCAAGTGGAACCTGCCGCTGGTCTCGCTGGTCGGCGTGGCCGCGCTCTACGCGCTCATCGTGCTCGGCGACCGCTTCCCCGTCGCCCTGCCGGAAACGGTCATGGGCATCCCGGACCGAGGCGTGTGGATCATCCTGCTCTTCGTCTACGCCTTCATCGCCTCGCTGCTGCCGGTGTGGGTGCTGCTGCAGCCGCGCGACTACATCAACGGCCTGCAGCTGTTCGTCGGCCTCTTCATCCTGTACGGCTCGTTCTTCATCGTCCGTCCGGAGATCGTCGCGCCGACGCTCAATGACGCCGTCCCCGCCGGCACCCCGAACATCTTCCCGCTCCTGTTCGTCACCATCGCGTGCGGCGCCGTCTCCGGCTTCCACGGCATCGTCGCCTCGGGCACGTCGGCCAAGCAGCTGGACAAGGAGACGGACGCGCGCTTCGTCGGCTACTTCGGCGCCGTCGGCGAGGGCCTGCTCTCCCTGGGCACCATCGTCGCCACCACCGCCGGCTACAAGACGCTCGCCGACTGGGAAAGCGTGTACAACGAGTGGAACGCGGGCGGCGTCAACGCGTTCGTCGAGGGCGGCGGCGCGCTCATGAACGAGGGCCTCGGCATCCCGACCTCCCTGTCCGCCACCATCCTGGCCACCATGGCCGTCCTGTTCGCCGCCACCACCATGGACTCCGGCGTGCGACTGCAGCGCATGGTCGTCGGCGAGATCGCCGAGATCATGGGCGTGAAGCTCTCCGGCCTGGTCGCCACCATCATCGCCGTCGGCGCCGCACTGGGCCTGACGTTCTCCACCGGCATGGACGGCTCCGGCGGCATGATCATCTGGCCGCTGTTCGGCACCACCAACCAGCTCATGGCCGGCCTCACCCTGTCCGTCCTGGTAGTCATCCTGACCAAGCTGCGCCGCCCCACCCTGCCGCTGCTCATCCCGCTGGTGTTTGTCACCCTCATGTCGCTCTGGGCCGCCGTGCTGCAGCTGCGCACGCTCTTTGAGGCCGGCAACTGGCTGCTGCTGGGCATCGACGTCGTCATCATTGTTGCGGCCGTGTGGGTGGTGGTTGAGGCGGTGGCGTCGATTAGCAAGGCGCGCCGCGAGCCCGCGATGACCTGGGACGACGAGTATGCAACTGCTTAAGCGCCTCGGGGCGGGCCTCAGCGAGTTCTACCAGGCGCCGTACCGCCGCGAGTTCGCCCGCGCAGCCCGCGAGGAGGACGACCTGTTTACGCTGCTCGTGGCGTCGGAAACGCTCGGCATCCCCAACCCGGCCAGCTACTACACGCTCGAGTTGCTGCCGCTGCTGTACGACGACTTCCACGCTTGGCACACCCGCATGGGCATGGAACGCTCACCACTCGACGGGATCTCATGCTGCTAGACGCACCAGTCATGTTCTTCGGCGGCAAAGGCGGCGTGGGCAAAACCACCATCTCCGCCGCCACCGCCGTGCGCCTCGCCGCGCGCGGTCGCCGCGTCTTGCTCGTCTCCACCGACCCCGCTCACAACCTCGGCCACATCTGGGGCGCAATGCTTCACGACGCCCCCGTCACCCTCGAGCCACGCCTCGACGCCATCGAGCTCGACCCGGCGGCCATCACGGAGCAGCACCTGCGCGCCGTCGGCGACTCCATGCGCGCGATGATGCCGGAGCGCCTCCACCGCGAAGTGGACCGGCACCTGGAAATGTCGCGCCACTCCCCCGGCATGCACGAGGCGGCGCTGCTCGAGCGCATCGCCGACCTGGTTGCTGGGTCCGAATACGACAACCTCATCTTCGACACCGCCCCCTCCGGCCACACCTCCCGGCTCGTGGCGCTGCCGGAGCTCATGGCCGCCTACACCGACGGGCTGCTCGAGCGGCGCGACAAGTCGGACAAGTTCAGCGACCTCGTCCGCGGCATGGGCGGCGATTCTAGCGGCGGGTCGCCCGTCGACCGCCGCAACCAGCAGATCCGCTCCACACTGCTCGCCCGTCGCCGCAAGTTCGAGCGCCTGCGCGCCGTGCTCACCGATCCCGCCAAATGCGTCTTCCACATCGTGCTCACCGCCGAGCGCCTTCCCGTGATGGAGTCGATGGAGTTCTACGAGGAGCTCACCGCAAACGGGGTGCACGTGGGAAGCGCGATTGTGAACCGGCGCGCGCCGGATGAGGCGGGGGCGTTCCTGGAGGGGCGGCGGGGCGTGGAAGCGCAGGCGCTCGCGCTCTTGGACCTACCGGTGCCGGTGGTGGAGCTGCCGTGGCTCCCGGGCGAAATCGGCACGCGCGAGGCGCTCGGGCAGATCGCGGAGCGGCTCTAGGCGGAGCTACAGGAACCCGTCGAAGGCGGCCGCCTTGTCCGCCACGCGCTCCAGGCGCGACTCCGTCATCGACGCGATCTGGTCCACGATCACCCGCTCGCGCTCCAGGTCCGTGTCCGCGGCCTCGAACCAGGCGCGGAACACGGTGTCCAGCGTGCCGGGCGCGCCGGCACGCAGGTACTCGTGGACGCGGAAGATGCGCTCGCGCTGCCGGTCCTGGCGCGCGATGTGGGCGGGCAGGTCCATCACGTAAAGGACGGCGACCGTCTTGAGCAGGCGGACCTCTGCCTCCGTGTCGGGTGGGACGACGAGGTTGCCGTGAGCCCGGCCGAGCCCCGTGACGAGCTCCTGGTTCGCTGCGCTCGCAAGCGTGGCCCCCGTGACCGCGCCGACGTAGCGCCCCACCAGCTGCGAGGTCAGGGACTTCAGCCCCGTCCAGGACCGCAGCGTGAAGTCGAAGTCCGCGGCCGCGGCGATGGCGGGCAGGGAGCGGAGGCGATCGGCGGCGTCAATGAGCTGGTCCGCCGTGCCGCCGAAGGCGTCCGCGCCCTTCTGCGCCAGCGCAGCAAGCTCCACGAAGTCCCACAAGACCTGCAGCGAGACGCGACCGGAGACGATGCCGTCCTCCACGTCGTGCACGGAGTAGGCGATGTCGTCGGAAAAATCCATCACCTGGGCTTCCATCGGCGGTCGGTCGTCGGTGTGGCCGGCGCGCGCCCACGCGAGCACGTCCGCGTCCTCGTCGTAGGCCGAGTACTTGCGGTTGAGGGAGCCGTCCGCGTTGGTGCGGGTGCGCGGGTACTTCACGGCGGCGTCGAGGGAGGCCCGGGTGAGGTTGAGTCCGTATGAGGTGGCGTCGATAAGCACTTTGGGCTCGAGGCGCGCGAGGATGCGCAGGGTCTGCGCGTTGCCCTCGAAGCCGCAGGGTGCGACGGCGTTGAGCGCGTTTTCCCCGTTGTGGCCATACGGCGGGTGGCCGATGTCGTGGGTTAGGCCGGCCATCTCGCACAGGTCGGGGTGCAGGCCGAGGCGGCTGCCAATCCCGCGCGCGATCTGCGCGACCTCCAGCGAGTGCGTCAGGCGCGTGCGCGGGGTGTCGCCGTCGCGGGGGCCCACCACCTGCGTCTTATCCGCAAGCCGGCGCAGCGCGGCGGAGTGCAGCACGCGGGCCCGGTCGCGCGCGAAGGCGTCGCGCGTGTCCTGCTCGGGCGCGATCTGCGCCTGCTTCGGGGCCTCTGGCGCGCGGCGGGCGAAATCCTCAGTTGTATAGGTGTACACGCCCCAAGCGTAAAGGCTGCAGCGCGCGTTCCCCGGTTGCGACTACCCTAGTTGGCATGAATTCGCGCTATCTACGCATCGTGGCAACCGCGCCGCTCATCGCCGGGGCATTGCTTATCGACGCCCCCATGACCGCCGCCCACGCCACCCCGCCAACCCCCGACGCACCGGCCGTCCTCGCGCAGGCCGTGGACACCGCGACGGCGCCGGGCAAGCTCGCGCAGCCCGTCACGGACGAGGCGGGCGTGCTCTCCGAGGCAGAGCTGGCCAGCGTCAAGGACGCCGTGACGAAGGTGAGCCAGGAGAAGCACCTCTCGCTGCGCGTGGTGTACGCGAGTTCGCTGGGCAACCTGACCGGCCCGCAGTGGGCGGAGCAGGCCGCCGCCGCGAACGGCCCGAACACCGCCGTGCTGGTCGTCGCACCCGACGAGCGCGACTACGGCGTCTTCGGCGGCAACGACTGGGCGCAGAAGGACATCGACGCGATGGACGCGGCCGCCTACGAGAAGCTGTCCGCCGAGGACTGGGCGGGCACCGGCACCGCTGCGGCTGAGGCCGCAATCAGCGGCGGTTCCGACGGTAGCTCGGGCGCCGGCTGGGCCGCGGGCGGCGTCGGCGTGCTCGCACTCGCCGGCGGCGGCGCCTACGTAGCGTCGCGCCGCAACACCAAGAAGCAGAACGCGAAGCAACTCGAGTCCGCCAAGGCGCTCACGCCCGGCGACACTGATTCGCTCGGCCGCCTGCCCACGCCGACGCTCGAGCAGGTGGCGCGCGACGCCCTCGTCGCCGCCGACGAGTCGATCACGCAGGGCAAGGAGGAGCTGCAGGTGGCGTCCGCGGAGTTCGGTGCCGAGCGCGTGCGCCCGTTCACCTCGGCGATGAACCAGGCGACCTCCACGCTGCAGCGCGCGTTCCACACCCACCAGAAGCTCTACGACGCCATCCCGGAGACCGAGCCGGAAAAGCGCGCCATGCTCATTGACATCATCTCCAGCTGCGGCAAGGCCGAGGAGGCGCTCAAGGCGAAGACGGATGAGTTCAACGCCATGCGCGGCACGCTCATGCGCGCCGACGAAGAGGTGAACGCGCTTCGCGCCCGCACCATCGACATCCGCGCGCGCATCGAGCCGGCGAAAGCGACGCTGGAGGAACTGCGCAGCCGCCACAACGCGGGGATGCTGCACTCGATCGATGAAAACGTCGACGTCGCCGAGTCCTCGCTCGCGGAAGCCGAGCAGCAGCTCGGCGAGGCCAGCGCGCTCGCCGCGAAGCCCGCGGGCCAGCAGGGCGCGCTTATCGACGTCCTCGCCACCGCCACCCAAGCCGTCAAGGTCGCCGACACCAACCTCGCTGCCATCGAGCACGCCGAGGACAACCTGGCCAAGGCGCAGCACAACCTGCCCGCGCTGATCAAGGAGATCGAGGGCGAGCTGCGCGAAATCGACCAGGTTAAAGGCTCCACGCAGCAGGGCGCGCGTATCGACGTCGCGTCCCTGGACACCATCGCCGCGCAGGCCCGCGAGGCCCTGTCGCAGATGGGCGACCGCGCTGAGACCGACCCGCTCGCCCTCTACACCGAGCTGACGGACCTGGATGGGCGCATCGACGCCGAGCTGGACCGCGCCAAGGGTGTTGCCAACGACCAGTCCCGCGCCCTCCAGCTGTTTACCCAGCAAATGCAGGTGGCCACGACCCAGATCCAGTCGGCCGAAGACCTCATCCGCTCCCGCGGCCGCATCATCGGCTCGCACCCACGCTCCCTGCTCGCCGAGTCCCAGCGCCAGTACGCCGAGGCACACCAGCGGCGGACCAGCGACACCCGCGGCGCGATCGACTTCGCCCGCGCCGCCACGGACACCGCGCGGCGCGCCTACCAGGCGGCCAAGGACGACGTGGACCACTACCGCTCCCAGCAGAACCGCCAGACCGCCGGCGACATCGCGCGCGCAGCCATGTGGGGCGCGATTCTCAGCGGCGGCTTTGGCGGCGGTGGCGGTGGCGGCGGCTTCTCCGGCGGTGGCGGTGGCGGCAACATTAGCCGCGGCGGCACGTTCTAGCAGCACAGACAGGTGTCCCGTTGCTAGAACGGCCGGGGTTCCGTAGTGTCTGAATCACAGCTGCGATACATTAGATCCACATAAGCTTTGGTTGGCAAACATCAGCCAGCCACCACGAGCGGAAGCGGGAGGTTTTCACGATGAGGGCGCTTATCACCAAGCAACTCACCCCTGAAGACCTCAACGAGCTCGACGCACTCCGCCGCTGCTCCAGTTCGGCTGCGGCGCGCGAAACACTGGCGCAGCTCGTGTCGGCGTTGCGCAGGGGCGAGAGCATCTACGTCGGCTCGCCGGACGACGCCGAGTAGGGGTGGATTAGTAGCGGGTGCGGCGCACGGGGGCGTCGATAAGCGTCAAGCACCACGTCATGAACACGATGTCCAAGGTGATCTCCCGCGGGACGGTGACCGCGAGATCGCCGTTCGCGCGCGCGACGGTCAGCGCGACGATGTTCCCCTGGGCGTCAACGATCTCGCGACGCGGGCGCAGCCCAGTCCGGTTGAGCTCGTATGCGGCACCGTTGCAGTCCGCGGCGTAGCGCGCGACGGTGAACGACGTTTTGCGGACCGCGAACTGCTCGCCGTGCGCGCCCTCAGCGCGCAGGTCAGCCGGGTTTTCGCTGGTGAAGCGGAGGGTCGTGGCGCCGAAGCGCAGCGTGCCGTCCTCCACCGCAGCGAGGCGCGCGCCGCCCCCGGCGGGTGGCTCATCGTCCTCGCGGATCAGCAGGTTGTCGCGCCAAATCACAGCACGAACACTAGCACGGCAACAAGCGAGAAGAGCAGGAGCGTTGCGATCAGCACGTTGGAGGAGACGATCTTGCGCGCCTCCAAGATTTCGCGGGAGACCCAGGCGAGCGCAGCGACGTCGAGAAGCGAAAGCTCAGTCTCGCCCTCGAACTCCAGGATGGCCTTGCGCACGCCGTTGTGATCAGAGGTGAACTGGGCGACCTTCGTGCCGGAGGCATCGTCGACGATCCAGTTCTTCGAGGTCTCCGCGACCATCTGGTAGGTGCGGCCCTCCACGTCGACGCGGATCTGCTTCGCGCGCTTCAGCGAATCGTGCGCGCGCACGAACTCGCTGCCGCCTCGCGACGCCACCGCACCCGACTCCGGCGACGCGAGCAGTTCCCACTGCTGCCCCGCCACGACGGCGCGGTCGTGCGTGAACTCGCCGAGCACTTCGGGGCCTGCCTCGGCGAGCAACTTCAGGTTGTCCCGATCCGAGCGGTCCCAGCTGACGTAGTGCATCGCGCTTATGCCCCGATCAGGCGGGCGGCGAGGTAGGCCTCGAGCTCGTCGATCTTCACGCGCTCCTGCTCCATCGTGTCGCGCTCGCGGACAGTGACCGCGTTGTCCTCGAGAGTGTCGAAGTCGTAGGTGACGCAGAACGGCGTACCGATCTCGTCCTGGCGGCGGTAGCGGCGGCCGATCGCGCCGGAGGTATCAAAGTCGACATTCCAGTGCTTGCGCAGCGTGTTCGACAGCTCGCGGGCGGGGACGGACAGCTCCTCCTTCTTGGACAGCGGCAGCACTGCCACCTTCACCGGAGCCAGGCGGCGGTCCAGGCGCAGGACGACGCGCTTGTCGGTACCGCCCTTAGCGTTGGGCGCTTCTTCCTCGTCGTACGCGTCCACCAGGAAGGCCATCATGGAACGGCCCAGGCCGGCGGCCGGCTCGATGACGTAGGGGATCCAGCGTTCCTCGTTGGCCTGGTCGTAGTAGGACAGGTCCTCGCCGGAGCCCTTCGCGTGCACCGAGAGGTCGTAGTCCGTGCGGTTGGCCACGCCCTCCAGCTCGCCCCACTTGGAGCCCTTGAAGCCGAAGGCGTACTCCACGTCGACGGTGCGCTTGGAGTAGTGCGACAGCTTCTCCTTCGGGTGCTCGTACAGGCGGAGGTTCTCCTCCTTGATGCCTAGGTCGACGTACCAGTTGTAGCGGTCATCAATCCAGTACTGGTGCCACTCTTCGTCCTCGCCCGGCTTGACAAAGAACTCCATCTCCATCTGCTCGAACTCTCGGGTGCGGAAGATGAAGTTGCCCGGGGTGATCTCGTTGCGGAAGGACTTGCCGATGTTGGCGATGCCGAACGGCGGCTTCATGCGCGACGAGGTCATCACGTTCTTGAAGTTGACAAAGATGCCCTGGGCGGTCTCGGGGCGCAGGTAGTGCAGGCCCTGCTCATCATCCACCGGGCCCAGGAAGGTCTTGAGCAGGCCGGAGAACGCCTTCGGCTCGGTCCAATCGCCGGGCTGGCCGGTCTCCGGGTCGTTGATGTCTGCCAGGCCGTTCTCCGGCTCGTGGCCGTGCTTCTCCTCGTACGCCTCGATGAGGTGATCGGCGCGATAGCGCTTGCCGGTATGGCGGGACTCCACCAGCGGGTCCGTGAAGACCTCGACGTGGCCGGAAGACACCCACACCTGGCGCGGCTGGATCACGGACGTGTCCACGCCCACGACGTCGTCGCGGGACTGCACCATGTGGCGCCACCACTGGCGCTTAATGTTTTCCTTCAGCTCTACGCCCAGCGGGCCGTAGTCCCATGCCGAGCGCGTACCGCCGTAAATCTCGCCCGCGGGGAACACGAGTCCACGGCGTTTGCAGAGGTTGACAACGGTATCGATCTTGCTGGCGGGCACGGATAGCCTCCTGTAATCCGGTTTCGGGTAACGGTGCCAGTGTAGCCTAGCGCACGCCCGGCGTATGCGCATGGGGCGCGCACCGCGCGATTGCCCCACGCCCGCTCAAGCCCTTGGGCAAGAAACTGGCAAAAGCCTCGTAAATTTCCTAAACTGAGAATTCTGAGAACGCCCACAGCAATTAGAAAGGGGCGGCGCCTTGGCACGACGTAAACGAAGCGCCCCAGCAAACCTCGACGCAACCGCGGAGCTCATCAGCGCGCTGAACTCCGAGCTGCGGCTGCAGATTTTGCTTATGCTGTACAACGGCGATCACGTGGTCCACGAGCTGGTGGCCAACCTGAAAAAGTCGCAGCCGCTAATTTCGCAGCACCTCCGCGTGCTCAAGTCCGCCGGGCTGGTCACCTCCTCGCGCTCCGGCCGAGAGGTGGTCTACAGCCTTGTGGTCCCGGAGGCCGGAGAGGTCATCTTCGCGCTCTCCCGGGCCGCCACTCGGGTGACCAAGGAGGCAGAGGAAGCGAACGCCGAGCGCGACGATCTGGCCGAGAAGCGCAGCGCGCGCGAACACGGCGATGCGCCGACCTCCCCCGGCGCGGGCGCCGGCATGGGCGCGGCGATCGTGGCCCCACCAACGATGTCCCCCACCGTGGCTCCCACCGCGGACCCCGGGATCGTTCCGCAGACCCCGCGGCAGCCGGTGGAGTAGCCGCGCTACCGTAGATAGGTATGGCACAGCAGCACCAGAGGACGCCGAAGGAGCCCATCCCCAAACTCGGAGCGCGCATGACGCGCCAGCGCACGGCGGTGGTGGAGACGCTGCGCGACGTCGATAAGTTCGCCACCGCCAAAGAAATCCACGCCGAGCTGGATGCGCGTGGAGAGAAGGTCGGCCTGACCACCGTGTATCGCACGCTGCAGTCGCTCGCGGAGATCGACGCCGTCGACGTGCTCCAGAACGCCGACGGCGAGACGCTCTTCCGCCACTGCATCACCGAGCACCACCACCATCACCTCGTGTGCACGAAGTGCGGCCGCAGCGAGGAGATCGACGGCGGGCCCATCGAGGCCTGGGCGCGCGAAACCGCGAACTCGTATGGCTACCGGCTGGTCGCCCACGACGCCGAGATCTACGGCATCTGCGCCGAGTGCAGGAAGCTTCTCGACGCCAACGCGTAGCCTTACTTCTCCGCGAACTTATCCACCGCGCCGCCGAAGCGCCGGTCGCGCTTGGCGTACTCGTAGACCGCGTCGAACAGGTCGTCCTTGGTAAAGTCCGGGAACAGCTTGTCCTGGTAAACCATCTCCGCGTAGGCCGACTGCCAGAGCAGGAAGTTCGAGGTGCGCTGCTCGCCGCTGGGGCGCAGGAACAAGTCCACGTCCGGCATGTCGGGCCGGTAGAGGTACTTGGAAAACGTCTGCTCGTTGATGTCCTGCGGGCGGATCTTGCCGTCGCGGGCGTCGGTGGCGAGCTGGCGTGCGCCGTCGATAATCTCTGCCCTGCCGCCGTAATTGATGCACATCGCGAGCGTAAGTCCGGTGTTGTCCTGGGTGAGTTCCTCGGCCGCTTCCAGCTCGCGCAACACCGAGCGCCACAGGCGCGGGCGCCGGCCGGCCCAGACGATGCGGACGTTCTTCTCGTTCAGCTCGTCGCGCTGGCGGTGCAGCACGTCGCGGGAAAAGCCGAGGATGAAGCGGACCTCGGACGCCGCGCGGCGCCAGTTTTCCGTGGAAAACGCGTAGGCCGACAGCCACTCGACCGTGCCCATCTCGATGCAGGCATCGACGCAGTCCATGAGCACTGCCTCGCCGCGCTTGTGCCCCTCGGTGCGCTTCATGCCGCGCTGCTGCGCCCAACGGCCGTTGCCGTCCATCACGAGTGCGATGTGGCGGGGGATGAATTCCGGATCGATCTGGCGCAAAGTCATGCCCTTATTATGCCTGTTCCATCATTCGCAAACTCTTCAACCCGGACTCCAGGTGGTACTGCAGGTGCGCGGTCGCCGCGCGGTGCATCTGCGCCTCCACCGTCGACTCCGCTGTCGCCGAGTCTGGCGTGTACTCATAGCCCCGCGCGAGCAGCCACATCGCGTGCAGGGTTTCCTCCGCCACCGTCATCGACCCCGGCGGGCGGCAGTTCGTGCACACCGCCCCGCCCACGGCGGCGTTGAACGCCCGGTGCGGGCCAGCCTTCTCGCAGTTCGCGCAGTTGTACAGCGACAGCCCCCAGCCGGCGTGGTCGGTGGCTCGCAGGATGAACGCGTCGAGGACCTGCGTCGGCGCCTCCGTCGTCTGCAGCTGGCGGATGCCGTCCTTGACCAGGTCGAATAGCTCGGGGTCCGCCTCCTCGTACGCGAGTTTGTCCGCCGCTTCCAGGATCGCGCACGCCGCTGCGTAGCGCTCGAAGTCCTCGATGATGCGCGCGCCGTGGTAGGCCACGGTGTCGGCGGCGGTGATTGTAGACAGGCCCTTGCCCGGGTAGATCTGCACGTCCAAGTCGACGAAGGGCTGCAGGCGGGAGCCGAACCGGGAGCGTGCCTTGCGCACGCCTTTGGCCACGCCGCGGACCAGGCCGTGGGAGCGCGTGAGCAGGACGACGACGCGGTCGGCCTCGCCGAAGTCGTAAGTGCGGACGACGAACGCGCGGTCGCGCCAGGACGGGCGGCCCGGGCGCGAGCGCCGAGTAGGCCGAGTCGCCTTAGAAGCCAAGGCGGCCCAGCGCCTTCGGGTCCTGCTGCCAGTTCTTCAGCACCTTCAGGCGCAGGTCAAGGTACACGTTGTGGCCTACCAGGTCCATGATCTGCTGGCGCGAGCGGTGGGTGATCCCGGACAGGCGGCGGCCGTTCGGCCCCTCCAGGATCCGGCGCTGACCGGGGCGCTCGAGGTAGATTACGGCGTAGATCATGGTGCGGTTCGGGTTGTCCGAGTCCGGCACCATCTCATCGATCTGGACGGCTACGGAGTGCGGCAGTTCGTCGCGAAGACCCTGCAGCGCCTCCTCGCGGATCAGCTCGGCGATGCGCGCCTCGAGGTCCTCGTCGGTGACGTCGCCGACCGGGTAGAAGCGCGGCCCCTCCGGCAGCTGGCCAACCAGGATGTCCATGAGCACGTCCGTCTGCACGCCGTCCGTGGCGGAGACGGGCACCACCTCGCAGTCGCCGCCGAGCAGCTCGTGCAGCGCGAGCAGGCGCTCGCCGACCATATCGCGCGAGGCCTTGTCCAGCTTGGTCACGATGCCAACGATCGGTGTGTTCGGCTTGATGCGGCGAATCTGGTCCAGAATGAAGCGGTCGCCGGGGCCGATCTTCTCGTCCGCGGGCACCGTGAACCCGATGACGTCGACGTCTGCGAAGGTGTCCTTGACCACGTCGTTGAGCCGCTCGCCGAGCAGCGTCCGCGGGCGGTGCATGCCGGGCGTGTCCACGATGATGACCTGCGCGTCCTCCCGGTTCACGATGCCGCGGATCGGCCGGCGCGTCGTCTCCGGCTGGTCCGCCATGATGGCCACCTTCTCGCCCACGAGCGCGTTGGTCAGCGTGGACTTGCCGGTGTTGGGCCGGCCCACAAAGCTGACGAACCCGGAGCGGAAGCCCTCCGGCGTGTCGGTGAAGCCGGGCACGGTCGGGCGGGGCGCCGCGTCCGTGCCGCCGGTGGCATCGGCGCGCGCGTCGTCTGGCAGGTCGGCCTCGTCGGGGAAGAAAGTGCTCATGGCGCGTAATCCTACCCGGTGCGAAGCCCCCGGTACCTGTTCACCGCGGCCAGGATCTCAAACCGCCGCGGCGCCGTGAGGTGCCCCGGGTGCGCGCGCCCCGGCACGAGTGCCGCGAGCCCTTCAGCCTCGAGCTCGCCGAGCAGCTTCTCGACGCCCACCGCCACCGGTGCCCCGCCGCGGCCGCACCACTCGTCCAGCCGCTCCAGCGCGGCGGCGATCGCCGCCGTCTGCGGCGCCCCGGCCAGCTGCGGCAGGAAGGACATGTCGATGTCGCTCTTGCCCACGCTGATGGTGTCCTGCCCCCGCGCCTTCGGCCCGCGGCGCCGCCCGCCGCCGGAGCCGCCGGAGACGAAGGTCGGGCCCGACAGCGTGCGCGCATCCGGCGCGAACATCTCCGGTGTGACCGGCAGCTGCGCGGGCTCGTGCCCGCGTCCGACCTCGTGGGCCCGCTCTGTCACGTCGCTCGGCGCGTAGGCGTCCAGGGCGATCACGGTGTCCGCGAGCCCCAGGTACGCGCCGGAGCCGCCGGCGACCAGCACCGTCGACACGCCGAGCTCCTCGTAGAGCCCGCGGACGCGCGCACTGAACGGCGTGATCGGTTCGCGGTCGGCGGCGATGAGCTCCGCCATCACGGTGTCTCTGATCATGAAGTTGGTGGCGGAGGTGTCTTCGTCGATAAGCAACGTGCTCGCACTCGCCTGGAGAGCCTCGATAACGTTGGCTGCTTGGGACGTGGAGCCAGAGGCGTTGGCGGTGGAGAAGTGCGCGGTGTCGGCGCCGTTCGGCAGGTTGGCAATGAACGCGGAGATGTCCTGCGACGTCACCGGGCGACCGTCCTCCGCGCGCACCGTGACGGCGTCGGCGCGGGTGATGGCGAACTCGCGGCCGTCGCCAGCCGTGTGCGGGTACACGCCGCGCTCAAGTGCGCGCAGCAGCGTGGACTTGCCGTGGTAGCCGCCGCCGACGATGACGGTGAGTCCCTCCGGGACGCCCATCCCGGTGACGGTGCGGCCGCTGGGCAGGTCGAACGTGACGCGCAGCGGCTCCGGACTGCGGAACGGGACGCCGCCGTTAAGCGGCAGGTCGCTCGCGCCCGATGCGCGCGGGAGGTTCGCGCCGTCGGCGACGAACGCGACGAGCCCGCGGCCCGGCAGCTCGGCGCGGAGCGCCTCCTGGTCCCGGAGCAGCCACACTGCGTCTTCCAGGGCTTGGCGCGACACCGCCGCAGCCCGCAGCGCGAGCCGGGGGACGTCCTGCGTGAGCAGCTGCGCCGCCTGCTTGCCCAGCACCCGCCGGCCGCGCGCGGGCAGCCCGACGAGCAGGCGGAATTCCACCTCGCGCTCCCCCACCAGTACGTTTGTGCGCTCGAGGACCTCCTGGCCGAGCGCCCCGATGCTGATGGTGTTGGATTTGCCGCTGCCCCCTCCGCGGCCGGGCGCGCCGCCGGAGCGCAGGAGTGCCGCAGCCTCGCGCGCCAGCACGTCGGCGACGGCGATGCGGTCGCCGCGCGTCGCGGTGAACTCGCCGCCCACATCGAGCGCATCGCGCGGCACGATGACGCGGATTTTCGACGGCGACGCGAACGGGTCCGACTGCACCTTGTCCACCACCAGGCGGAACTCGCCGGCCTCGTACTCGCCCGCGAGCTTCTTGTACGCGCCGTAGCCGGCGCCGTCGATGTCGCGGCACATCCGATCCAGCTGGTCGATGGTGCCGCGCCGCTGTGCGGGGCGCGAGCTCCGCGCGTCGGTTCGGTGGTTCCGGTGTCTGCGTTGCTGTGCCATGCCCGCCACCGTAGTCGGGGGCGCGCCACCCCCGATCGGCGGCCGGTGTCCGCGTACCCCTACTCGGTATGCATTACACTGGCCGTGCTGTTGTGATTGCACCCACTGCTGAAAAAGAAAGTGAAGCAGATGCCTTTCTATGAATTTCGTTGCCCAACCGGACACACCACCGAGCGGCTTCTTCCCATGTCCTCCGAGTCGCGCACGACGGACTGCAAGGACTGCGGCGAGCAGGCGACGAGGGTGATTAGTGCACCGGCTGTGGGAAGCGTCGATAAGCGAAAGGCCCAGCTGGTGGAGGCAACGCAGAAGAGCGCATACGAACCCGCGGTCGTGAACTCGGTCCCGCGTGCCGGCAACCGGCGCGCCACCCCGGTCTCGCACAACCCGCAACACGCCAAACTTCCGAAGCCTTAGGAGGCAGCATGCCGAAGAATCTTTTCCCACTCGATTCCGCCAAGCCGTTCCCGGATCAGGAGACCGTCGGCCACAACCGCTGGCACCCCGACATCCCGGCGATCCAGACGGTGCAGCCCGGTGACACCTTCCGCGTTGACTGCCGCGAGTGGTTCGACGGCGACATCCACAACGACGACAGCGCCGACGACATCCGCGACGCGCCGCTGAACAAGGTCCACGCACTCTCCGGCCCGTTCCGCATCGAAGGCGCGAAGCCGGGCGACCTGCTGGTTGTGGACATCCTGGACGTGGGGCCAATCCCGCAGGAGGAGGGCCCGCTCGCCGGCCAGGGCTGGGGCTACACCGGCATCTTTGCCAAGAAGAACGGCGGCAGCTTCCTCACCGACCAGTTCCCCGACGCGTACAAGGCCGTGTGGGACTTCACCGGCCAGACCGCGACCTCGCGCCACATCCCGGGCGTGAGCTTCACCGGCATTATCCACCCGGGCCTCATGGGCACCGCCCCGTCCCACGAGCTGCTGGGCAAGTGGAACCAGCGCGAGGCGGCGCTCATCGCCACCGACCCGGAGCGCGTCCCGCCGCTCGCGCTGCCGCCCGAGCCAGACCACGCCATCCTCGGCTCGCTCACCGGCGCTGACTTCGACCGCGTCGCCGGGGAAGGCGCCCGCACCGCCCCGCCGCGCGAAAACGGCGGCAACCAGGACATCAAGAACCTGTCCAAGGGCACGCGCGTGTTCTACCCCGTGTTTGTCGACGGCGCGAATTTCTCCGTCGGCGACCTGCACTTCTCCCAGGGCGACGGCGAGATCACGTTCTGCGGCGGCATCGAGATGGGCGGCTTCATCGACTTCCACGTCGACGTGATCAAGGACGGCATGGCCAAGTACGGCGTGACCGAAAACGCCATCTTCATGCCGGGCAACGTCGAGCCGCAGTACAGCCAGTGGCTCGCGTTCTCCGGGACCTCCGTCACGCTCGAGGGCGAGCAGCGCTACCTGGATTCCCAGCTGGCGTACCAGCGCGCGTGCCTCCACGCCATCGATTACCTCACCACGTTCGGCTGGTCCCCGGAGCAGGCCTACCTGCTGCTGGGCGCGGCGCCGATCGAGGGCCGCTTCTCCGGTGTGGTGGACATTCCGAACGCGTGCGCCACGGTGTACCTGCCGACGGAAATCTTTGACATTGACATCCGCCCCGGCGCCGGCGAGCCGCCGCGTATCGACCCGGGCATCGGCGCGCCGCGCTCGTCCTTCGCCTAGGCGGTACGTGCGGGGTCGACGATGCACTCCTGCAGCTCAACGAGCGGCAGTTCGTCGAGCCCGCGCTCGCGCACCGCGCGCACCATCGCGCCCATCGTCCCGGCGAGGTGGTCGAGGCGCTGCTGCGGCGCGACGTCGATGAGCGCGGCGTACAGCGCCGTCGCCAGGTCACCCGCACCAACAATGTTTCCGCCGAGCCGCGGGGCGTCAGTGCGCAGGACGCTTGTCGACGCCACGTCGACCATCCCAATCGTCTCCGGGTCCCCCGTCTCCACCGAGGTGATGAGCGCGTTGCTGCACAGCGACCGCGCGGCGTCTGCGAGCGCCTCGGTGTACTCCGCGGCTGCGGCGTCCGCGGCGTACGCAGCCTCGGAGGTGCTGCCCGCCTGGTCGAGGCGCCGGCCGGTCAGTAGCGAGAGTTCCCACTGGTTGGGCGTGATGGCGTCGGCAAGCGGGATGAGCGTCTCCGTGTACACGTCGGGGATGTCCTCGTTGACAAACGAGCCGACCTCCGAGTTACCGATCACCGGGTCGCACACGTAGCGCGCCTGCGGGTTGGCCTCCTTGATGGCCACGACGGCGTCGCGCACCACCTCCGCCATCTCGGCGGTGCCGAGGTACCCGCTGACAAACAGGTCCACCTGCGGGAACGCGAACTCCATGCCGCGTAGGATCTCGCGCACGTTGTCCGCGCCGAGTACCGGACCGCGCCACGTGGGGTACTCCGTGTGGTTTGAAAAGTTGACGGTGTGCACCGGCCACACCTCGTGGCCGAGGCGTTGCATGGGGAACACGGCGGCCGAGTTGCCCACGTGCCCGTACGCCACCGCCGACTGCAACGAAACGATGTTCACTACAGCGCTTCCACGTTGAACTGCAGCTGCGGGTTGGCGTAGTAGTCCTGCGCCTCCACAAGCTTGAGCTCCTGCGAGTCCGCCTCGTGGGTGAGGCGCAGCATGTCGTACACGGAGCTTGCGGTGCGAGCCAGCGCGTCCGCCGCGTCGCCGCCGCGCAGGTAGTGGCCGGTGAACAGGGCGGCGGTGACGTCGCCGGAGCCGTTGCGCTTAAACGGCAGGCGCGGGGTGCGCACGATCCACTTGCCCTTGTCATCCACAGCGATCATCTCCATGACGTCCTCCGGCGCGTCGGGGCGCTCGACGGAGGTGACCAGCACGGTCGACGGGCCCATCTCGCGGGCGGCGTCCACGGCGGCCAGCGTCGAATCCAGATCGTTGACGTCGCGCTCGGTGAGGTAGCCCAGCTCGAACTGGTTCGGGGTGATCAGGTCGGCGGCCGGCACGACCTTGTCGCGCAGCAGCGGCGGGATGTTGTCGGAGACGTGGCACCCGGACTTGGCGTTGCCCATCACCGGGTCGCACGCGTAGATGGCGTTCGGGTTCTTGGCCTTGACCTGCGCGACAGCCTCCACGATCACGTCGGCGATGTCGTCGCCGCCCTGGTAGCCGGAAAGCACCGCGTCGACACGCTCGAGGGCGCCGCGCTCATCCATGCCCTTGATGATGTCCGCGACATCCGAGGCCGGGATCATCAGGCCGGTCCAGTGACCGTAACCGGTGTGGTTGGAAAAGTTGACGGTGTACACCGGCCACACCTCGTGGCCGATGCGCTGCAGGGGAAAGACGGCGGCCGAGTTGCCCACGTGCCCATACGCAACTGCCGATTGGATGGAGAGAATGTTACTCATACCACCTATTGTGCCCCCGCCGCTTTGCGACGGGGGCGTCAGGGGCCACAAACGCAGCCCCGAGAATTTCCTAATATTCTCTACAGCTCCGGGGAAACGAGGATCTTCACCGCGGTCTCGTTGCGGTTGATCAGGGTGTCAAAGCCCTCGTCGACCACGCCGTCGAAACCGATCTTGCCGGTGATGAACGGCTTGAGGTCGATCTTGCCGGACTCGACGAGCTTGATGGTCTGCTCGTGGTCGTGTGCGTAGCCGATGATGCCGCGCAGCGTCAGCTCCTTCATGACGACGCTGTGGATGTCCAGCGATGCCTTCTTGGACCAGATGGACTCCACGACCAGGGTGCCCTTGAGCTTCAGGCAGTCCACCAGCTGGTCCAGCACCACGTTCACGGAGGTGGCCTCGAAAGCGATGTCCGCGCCCTTGCCGTCCGTGATCTTCATGATCTCTTCCTTGAGGTCCTGGCTGCTCGGGTCGATGGCGTAGTCGACCACGCCGGCGTCGAGCGCCTTCTGGCGGCGCAGCTCGGAGAGCTCAGAGACGACCACGGTGCAGCCGTATGCCTTCGCCACCGCGGCGGTGAGCACGCCGATCGGGCCGGCGCCGCCGATCAGCGCCACGTCGCCTTCCTTCGCGTCCGCGGCGGAGAAGCCGTGGTGGGCAACGGAGAGCGGCTCGATCAGGGCGGCCTCATCCAGCGGGATGTCGTTTGAAATCGTGTGGACCCAACGGCGCGGGACCGCGATCTTCTCGGAGAGGCCGCCGCCACCGCCAGCCAGGCCAATGAAGTTGACGTCCGGGTGCAGGTTGTACGGGCCCGGCTTCTTCGGGTCGACGTCATCCGGCAGGACGTACGGCTCGACGACGACGTGCTGGCCGACCTCCAGGTCGTCCACGCCCTCGCCCAGCGCGGAGATCACGCCGGAGAACTCGTGGCCCAGGGTGACCGGCGGCTCTTCGCCCGTGATCGGGTGCGGGTGGCCCGGCTTCGGGCAGAAGATCGGCCCCTCCAGGTACTCGTGCAGGTCTGTGCCGCAGATGCCGCACCAGGCGATGTCGATGAGCACCTCGCCCTTGCCCGCCTCCGGCGCGTCAATCTCTTCGACGCGGATGTCGTTCTGACCGTAGTAGCGCACTGCACGCATTGGAAAAGCCCCTTTCAAGAGGAAAAACTGACAGGTACTATCTTAGCGCGTTTCGTCAGTCGGCAGCGGCTCTTCGGGGGGTTCGGGGACGTCGATAAGCACTGTCCTCGTCTTGATGCGGCCGCGGCGGTCGAAGCCGCCCTCGGCGGTGTAGCGCACGCCGTCGATCACCGTCGACGACCCCGGGAGCGGGACGCGGCCAAGCTGGTAGGACAGTAGGCCGGCGAGGGTGTCCACAGAGTCGGTGAGCTCGTCGTCGAACTCGACCTCGTAATCGAAGTGGTCCTCGAGGTAGTCCACCAGATCATCGAGCGGCAGGCGGGACTGGGCGCGGAACTGGCGCTCGCCGATCTGCTCGATCGGGGCGTCCTCGTCCTCGTCGAACTCGTCGGTGATCTCGCCGACAATCTCCTCCAGCAGGTCCTCCATGGTGAGGAGGCCGGCCACGTTGCCGAACTCGTCAATGACGATTGCGATGTGCGTGTTTTGCTGCTGCATCTGCTTGAGCAGCTCATCCAGCGGCTTCGACTCCGGCACGAACAGCGGATCGCGCATCAGCCCGATCAGCTGTGTCGACGCGTCGACCGGGGCACCGTTGTCGCCGAACATGTCCTTGAGGTAGGCCACGCCGACGATCTCGTCGACGCTCTCGCCGATGAGCGGAACGCGCGAGTGACCCGAGCGAACCATCAGGCTCGTGGCCTGGCGCGCCGTCTTTTCGCTCTCGATCCAGATCATTTCCGGGCGCGGCACCATCACCTGGCGGGCGTGGGTGGACGCGAGGTCGAAGATGTTCTGGATCATGCGGCCCTCGGTGGTCTCCACCACGCCCTTCTCCTGCGCAATGTCAACGGCCTCGCGCAGCTCCACTTCGGTGGCGTACGGGCCGTCGCGGAAGTCCGCACCCGGGTGGAACAGGTTGCCCAGCTTGATCAGGAAACGGGACACCGGCCCCAGCACCGTGTGGAACACCACGAGCCACTGGGCCGCCTTCAGCGAGATGGTGTACGGGTTGCGCTTGCCAGCCGTGCGGGCGAAGACGCCGATGATGCTGAACTGCAGCAGCGCCACCGCCACGATCGCCGCGGTGATCGCCCAGCCTTCCGCGTCAATGAGGTCCATGGCTGTGATCGCCGCGAACACCGCCGCCGTGATGTCCAGCGTGGTAGACAGCAGCACGAGCATATTGACGTAGTTCGCGCGCGCGTTGACCACGCGCAGCAGCACCGGCGCGCCAGCGACCTCGTCCTTCACCATGTTTTCCACACGCGCCCGGGAGACCGGGGTCAGGGCGGATTCGACGGAGCCAAGGAGGCCGGACAACAGCATCGCCGCGAGCGCGATGATGCCGTAGAGAATGGTGTTGTGCATTGAGGTGTTAGTTCTCGTTCTGGGTCGGTGCGTTGGAGCCTCTGGGGCCGTGGGGGTCGGTGTGCTGCGCCTCGCGCTCACGCATCAGGCGGTCGAGCTCCTCGCGGTCAGCGGCGGAGGGGAACGCGTGCGCACCGGTCGGCTTCGGCTGGTACTCCACCCCGCGCGCGGTCATGGAGTCGTACCAGTCGGCGAGGATCTCGTTCTGCAGCGCGAACATCTCGCGCTCGTCGGCGGGCTGGATGTGGTCGTAGCCGAGCAGGTGCAGGACACCGTGGACAGTAAGCAGCGCGAGCTCGTGCGCCAAATCGTGGCCGGCCATCTCCGCCTGCCTGCGGTCAAACGCCGGGCACAGGATGATGTCGCCGAGCATCGCCGCGCCCATCGGGGTCGCGTCGGGGCGGCCGCCGCCCGGGGTCAGCTCGTCCATGGGGAAGCTCATCACGTCGGTCGGGCCCTCAAGGTCCATCCAGCGGACGTGGAGATCGGCCATCGTCGGCTCATCCACGAGCGTGATCGTGGCCTCGGTGTCCGGGTGGACGTCCATGGTTTGGAGGGCGAACGAGCAAACGTCGATAAGCATTTGCTCGTTTACGTCGGCCTCGCCGGACTCGTTGAGAACTTCAATGCTCACTGGCTGGCTTCCTCCTCGCGCTCGCGCTCAAGCTCCTGCTGGCGCTTCTCGTAGCGCATCGAATTCTGGGCATCGTGCCGGTCGTACGCGGCGACGATGCGGGAGATCAGGTGGTGGCGCACGACGTCCTCGCCGCGCATCTCCTGGAACGCGATGTCATCGATGTTGGACAGAATGCGCCGGGCAACGCGCAGGCCGGACACGGTGCCGCGCGGCAGGTCCACCTGCGAGATGTCGCCGGTGACCACCATCTTCGAGCGGAAGCCCAGGCGGGTGAGGAACATCTTCATCTGGGCACCGGTGGTGTTCTGCGCCTCGTCCAGGATCACGAACGCGTCCGACAGGGTGCGACCGCGCATGTAGGCGAGGGGGGCGACCTCGATGATGTTGGCGTCGACGAGCTTGGGGATCATCTCCGGGTCCAACATGTCCCGCAGCGCGTCGTAGAGCGGGCGCAGGTACGGGTCGATCTTGTCGTTCAGCGTGCCCGGGAGGAAGCCGAGTTTCTCGCCCGCTTCCACGGCGGGGCGGGTGAGGATAATGCGCTTGACCTCCTTGGCCTGCAACGCCTGCACCGCCTTCGCCACGGCCAGGTAGGTCTTGCCGGAGCCGGCGGGGCCGATGCCGAAGGTGATGGTGTGCTCATCAATCGCGTCGACGTACTGGCGCTGGCCCGCGGTCTTGGGGCGGATCACTTTGCCGCGGCGGGCGACGATCTCGGCGCCGAGGATCTCGGACGCGGATTCTGGCGTGTCCGTCTCCATAATGCGGGCGGCGTGGACGACGGAGTCCGGATCCACGGGCACGCCGCGGCGCGCCATGGACTCGAGCTCATCGACGACGCGCGCCGCGTAGGCCACGTCCGCCTCGGCACCGCGCAGCGTCAGCGTCGTGCCACGCGCGTGGATGTCAGCGGCGAGCTGCCGGTTGAGGACCCGCAGGTTGCCGTCGTTAACTCCGAGGACGGCCTGGGCGTAGGCGGAGTCCAATTCGAGTTTGCGGGTAACTGGATTTTGCATGCTGCTCCTCAACACTACCAGCGAGACGTCAACGCGCCGATGGCGCAAAGTGCCGCGAACCCGGCGCTCGCTGTGCGCAGGACTTGCGGCCCCATCCGCACGGGGTGGGCTCCGAGCAAATCTAACTCATCTTGGCCGATGCCGCCCTCCGGACCGACGATGAGGAAGACCTCTTCGCCGAAATTAAGGTCCTTGATGGAGTCGGTCGCATCTTCGTGCAGCACGACCGCGGGCTTGCCGGCGATGAGGTCCTTGAGTTGGTTGGTCGTCACCGCGTCGTGGACCTTAGGCAGCCACGCCCGGCGCGACTGCTTCGCGGAGGCGGCTGCCTGGTTTTGCCACTTCTGCACCTGCTTCGCCTGCTTGTCGTTCCCCCACCGCGCGATGGTGCGGTGCGAGATCCAGGGAATGATGGCGTCCGCGCCGCCCTGCACGGCGAGGTCGACGGCCAGCTCGGCGCGCTCCGACTTCGGCACCGCTTGCACGAGCGTGACGCGCGGCGTGGGCGCGGCTTCGGTGTGTTCGGCCACCACGTCGCCGACGACACGGTCGCGCGAGCAGTCCCGGACGACGACTTCGGCGGCGTTGCCGTGGCCGTCGACAAGCATGATGTGCTCCCCCGGGCCGATGCGCTTGACGTGGGCGTGTTTCGCTTCGGCGCCGTCGAGCTCGCCGGAGCTTGGCTGCGCGGCGTAAAAATACGGCAGGCTCATCAGCGGCGGAACTTACCACGCATGCGGGAGAAGAAGCTTTCCCCGCCGGACTCCTCGCTGGAGTGCACGCGCGCCTCGTCGTCGTGTGACTCGCGCAGCTGCTCCAGCGCGGCGCGCTCGTCCTTGTTCAGATCGGTCGGCACGACCACCTTCACGTGCGCAACCATGTCGCCCGCACCCTCGGCGCGCAGGCGCGGCATGCCTTCGCCGTGCAGGACGATCTCCTCGTCCGGCTGCACGCCAGCCGGAACCTGGATGGTGGTCTGCTCGCCGGCCAAGTTCTCCACGGCCAGATCGGTGCCAAGCGCAGCGTCATACATTGGCACGCGCAGCTGCAGGTGCAGGTCGTTGCCCTCGCGGGCGAAGACGGCGTGCGGGGCGGTGTGGACCTCCACGTAGAGGTCGCCGGCCGGGCCGCCGCCGTGGCCGACCTCACCCTGGTTGGCCATGCGGATGCGCATGCCGGACGCGATGCCGGCCGGGACATTCACGGTGAGGTCGCGGGTGGTGCGCACGCGGCCGTCGCCGGCGCACTGGCGGCACGGGTCCTTAATAATCTCGCCGTAGCCGTGGCACTTCGGGCACTCGTGGGTGGTCATTACGTTGCCCAGGAAGGACTGCTGCATCTCCTGCACCGCGCCCTGACCCTGGCAGTAGTCGCAGGTTTCCGGCTTGGCGCCCGACTCGGAGCCGGAGCCCTGGCACTTGTTGCACAACACGGCGGTGTCCACGGTGACGTCCTTCTTCACACCGGCAAACGCCTCTTCCAGCGTGATCTGGGTGCGCAGCAGGGCGTCGTTGCCCGGCTGCACGCGCGAACGCGGCTCGCGGCCCGCGCCGCCCCCGCCGAAGAACGCCTCGAAGATGTCGCCGACGCCGCCGAATCCACCGAAGCCGCCGCCGGGCCCGGCCGCGCCGCCCTGCTCCATTGGGTCTCCGCCGCGGTCCACAATGCTGCGCTTCTTCGGGTCCAGCAGGACCTCCTGCGCCAGCGAAATGTCCGCGAACTTCTCCGCTGCCTCCTCGGACGGGTTCACGTCCGGGTGGTACTTGCGGGCGAGCTTGCGGTACGCCTTCTTAATCTCTTGCTCCGTGGCTTCCCGGTCGACGCCGAGAATGCCGTAGTAGTCTCGTGCCAAAGTATTTACCCTTTCAGATTTATAGAGGTGTGAGGAAGTGCTCCGCCCGCTGGTCGCGGCTGCTATTCGCCCCGCAGGATGCGGCTAATGTATTGGGCCACGGTGGCAACCTTTTGAATCGTACCGGGGTAGTCCATGTACGTCGGACCGACCACCCCGAGTCCGCCAAGTGCCTCGTCGCCCGCGCCATATGCAGTAGTAACAATCGCCGCCTGGGAAAATTCCTCGTTTTCGTTCTCCCGCCCGATCCGCACGGACACCCGCTCCAGATCTTGCGCGCTGGCCAGGAGCTTCAGCACGACGACCTGCTGCTCCAGGGCCTCGATCACGTTGTGCAGGTCCGCCAGCCTGTGCACGGTCAGATTGCCCGCGCCGGCGATGAGCAGGCGGTCCGCGGTCGTGTCCACCAGCGTGTCCACGAGGACGGCGGCGCAGCGCCCGACGGCGTCGGCGAGTTCGCGCGGGGCCCTCGCGTGCAGCGCGGACAGCCCGGCGGCGGCCTCGCGCATCGTCCGGCCGACGAGGACGTCGTTGAGGAGGTCGCGAAGGACGGGCACGTGGGCGTCGACAAGCGGCCCCTTGAGCTCGACATTGCGCTGGTCGACGCGCCCGGTGTCGGTGATGACCACCAGCAGCAGGCGCGTCTGCGTGAGCGAGACAACCTCGCAGTGCTTCACGCGCGACAGATCGAGGTTGGGCAGCTGCACCACCGCAGCCTGGTTGGTCAGCTGGGCGAGCAGCTGGACGCTGCGGCGCAGCACGTCCTCGAGGTCCACGCCGTGCTCGAGAAAGTCCAGGATGGCGTGGCGCTCGGCGACGGAGAGCGGCTTGACGTCATCGTGCAGCGCGTCCACGAACGCGCGGTACCCGGCCTGTGTGGGGATGCGGCCGGAGGAGGTGTGGGTTTGGCTGATGTAGCCCTGTTGCTCCAACACGCTCATGTCGTTCCTGATGGTCGCCGAGCTCACGCCGAGCCCGTGGCGCTCCACCAGTGCCTTCGATCCGACTGGTTCTTGCTGCGCGATGTAGTCTGCAACGATTGCGCGCAGCACCGCCTTGCGGCGGTCATCAGCAGCACTCATTAGCACTCCCTCTCATCGACTGCCAGCTATCCTACTCGGCGGCCAGAATATCGGTCACGATGCCGTCGGCAAGCAATCGGCCCGCATCCGTCACCGCGATGCGCTCGCCCGCGGTGAGCAGGCCGCCGCGCACATGCTTGTCGACGACCCCGCGCGCCCCCTCCCCAACCCAGCCGGCAGGGATACCCTCCTTGAGCCGCAGACCGAGCATCACCTGCTCGTCGTGGTGCTCCGCATCCGTCACCGTCTCCGTGAACCCGATCGGCAGCTCGCCGCCCCGCAGGGTGTCGGCGTAGCGCTCTGGGCGCTTCACGTTGGCGAAGCGCTCGCGGCCGATATAAGAGTGCGCCCCCGGACCCGCGCCCCACCATTGACCATCGCGCCAGTACAGCAGGTTGTGCCGGCACTCCCCGCCCGGCTTCGACCAGTTCGACACCTCGTACCAGCCAAACCCCGCGCCCTCGAGCGCCTCGGCGATCAACTCGTAGCGGCGCGCGTACACCTCCTCCTCGGGCGCCGGAAGCTCTCCGCGGCGCACCTTGCGCGCCATCGCGGTGCCGTCCTCCACGATGAGCGAGTACGCGGACACGTGGTCCACGCCCGTGGACAGGATCGCGTCGAGCGTTTTGCGCACGTCATCGTCCGTCTCCGTCGGGGTGCCGTAGATCATGTCCAGGTTGACGTGGTCAAACCCGGCGGCGAGCGCCTCGCGGGCAGCGGCGACAGCGCGCCCCGGCGTGTGCGCGCGGTCCAGCACCTTGAGTACGGGCGTGGAGGCGGACTGCATCCCGAGCGACACACGAGTAAAACCGGCCTCGCGCAGCCCCGCGAAGTAGTCGGGGCTGGTGGACTCAGGGTTGGACTCCGTGGTGACCTCCGCATTCGGCGCGAGGCCGAAGGTGTTGCGGACGGCACCCAGCAGGCGCGACAGCCCGTCTGCGCCGAGCAGCGACGGGGTGCCCCCGCCCACAAACACCGTATCCGCGCGCGGCGGGGTGTGCTCGCCCCGCGCGGCGGCGGTGCGCGCGGCGGCGAGCTCCAGCTCGCGCTCGATCGCGTCCAGGTACTCCGCGTGCGAGGACGCTACCTCGGTGGGCGTGTACGTATTGAAGTCGCAGTAGCCACAACGGGTCGCGCAGAACGGGACGTGAAGGTAGACGCCAAAAGAGTCGTGTTCAGCCATACGGCCAGTTTAGGCACCGCGCCGGGAGCGCTTCGCCGCGACCTTCTCCACGATCCGGTTGATGCGGGCGCGCTCGTCCAAAAACTCCGGCGGGTTGGTCCCGCGCATGGTCCGCACGAACGCCGGGTGGTCGACGCACACGGTCTCCACCCACCCCTCGACGGCAGCCTCGACCAGCTCTGAGACGGTGGCGTAGAGGTGCGGCAGGCTCACCGCGCCGAGCTCGCGGGCGACCATGTCGGTCTGCTCAAGGGTGTAGGCGACAATCTCGGTGAGGTGCTGGACGGTGAGGTCGGTGCGGCCGGTGAGCGCGTCCTCCATCGTCTGCACGGAAAACGGCGCGGAGAGCGGGAAGAGCTCTTCCAGCCCGGTGGCGTCGAGAAGCTCCGGCTCGGGGACCTTCTCCTCGGGGCAGGCGGAGGCGGACAGGACGCCCGCGCGCATCCCCGAGGTCAGCGCCTGGCGCAAGCCGATGAGCTCGCCGACCACGCGGCGCGCGTCCACGCGGGCGTCGTCGGCGATCTCCACAAACTCAGCGAGGCAGTCGTCCGTGAGCTCGCCGTCGTAGTCCGCGACGGCCTCTGCAATGTGCTCGATGTACTCGGCGACCTCGTCGCCGATGTTGTAAATCTCCTGCGTGAGCTCGCGGTGCCGCAGCATTGCAGCCGTCTTGTGCACGGACAAGCCCCCTTTTGTATTGCTCAGGACGAGTTACGGATTTGCTGGGAGCAATGCTAAGGCACGCGCGCGCCCCGGCGCGGAAGGCGCGCCGAAGCTACGCCGCACCCACCCCGCCCCCGGCGGGCGCTACCGCTCGTAGAGCTTGTCGATGTCCTCGCGGAAGCGCTGGAAGACCACGTTGCGCTTGACCTTCATCGTCGGCGTCATCTCGTTGTCGCGCTCGGAGAGGTCGCGGTCCAGGATGCGGAACTTCTTAATCGCCTCGGCGTGCGAAACGGTCGCGTTGGCCATGTTGATCGCGTCCTGCACCTCCGCGCGCAGGCTGGCGTCCTGGGCGAGCTCTGAGAGCTTCTTCTGCTCCGGGATGTTGTGGGTGGCCTTCCAGCGGGCCAGCTCGTCCTCGTCCAGCGTGACCAGCACGCCGATAAATGGCTTGCCGTCGCCGACGATGAGCGCGTTGGAGATCAGCGGGTCCTGGCGGATGATCTCCTCCATCGGCCCGGGCGAAACGTTCTTGCCGCCCGCGGTGACAATGAGATCCTTCTTGCGGCCGGTGATGCGCACGAAGCCCTCGTCGTCCACCTCGCCCAGGTCGCCGGTGTTGAACCAGCCCTCGTCGAACGCCTCGGCCGTGGCGTCCGGGTTGTTCCAGTACTGCTTGAACACGCCGGGGCCGGAGAACTCGATCTCGCCGTCGTCGTTGATCCGCACCGAGTAGCCGTTGACCGGCGGGCCGACGGTACCGATCTTCTGCCCGACCTTGTTGTTCACACACGCCGCGGCGCAGGTCTCGGTCAGCCCGTAGCCCTCGTAGATGGGCACGCCCATGCCGCGGAAGAAGTGCGACAGCTCGGCGCTCATCGCGGAGCCGCCGGTAATTCCGTAGGTCACGGCGCCGCCCATGGCGTCCTTGAGCTTGGAGTAGACGAGCTTTTCAAACACCTTGCGCTTCGCCTTCTGCACGCGGTTCGGCCCCTCCGGCGTATCCAGCGCCTTGGAGTACTCGATGGCGGCGCGCTCGGCCTCGAGGAAGACGCGCTTGCCCACGGCAGAGCCGTCGGCGGCCTTGTTGTAGGCGGTGTTGCGCACCTTCTCAAACACGCGCGGCACGCCGAGCACCATGTTCGGCCGGGCACGCTGCAGCTCCACCGTGAGGGTGGAGGTGTCGGACCAGTGCGACTGGGTCGCGCCCGCCATCGCCAGCGCCAGCGACACCGCGCGCTGCAGCACGTGCGCGAGCGGCAGGAAGGTGACAACGCGCTTGCCGGGCACGGCGACCTCGCCAATCTCGTTCTTAATCAGCGCCGAGGTCTGGTAGGCCCAGTTGCCGTGCGTGAGCTCCACGCCCTTCGGCCGGCCGGTGGTGCCCGAGGTGTAGACGATCGAGCCGATGTCGTCGTGGGTGATGGCGGCCACGCGGGCGTCGATAAGCGACTGCTCCACCTCGCGCCCCTCAAACTTGAGCGTCTCCACGCCCGAGGCATTAAATTCATAGACCTTGCGCAGCTGGGACGTGGAGCCCGCCAGCCGCGGCGTGCCATCCTCCTGCAGCACGAACGAGCTGATCAGCTCCGTATGATCACGCGTCTCCGTCAGCGCCAGCTTCGCGCCGGAATCCTCCAGAATCCACTGGATCTGCGACATCGAGCTCGACGGGTAAATCGGCACCGACGCCGCCCCGGCTGCCCAGATGGCAAAGTCCATCAGCGACCACTCGTAGCGAGTCGCCGATAGGATAGCCACGCGATCGCCGGGCTCAATACCAGCCGCCACCAGGCCCTTCGCCGCCTCGTAGACTTCTTCGAGGAACTCGCCGGCAGTCACGTTCACCCAGTCGTAGTTACGCGGGCGGGAAAACAGCACCGTGTGCGGGTGCTCCGTGCACAGCGTGATCAGCTGGCTCAGGCAGTTTTCCGACGCGTCGAGCTCGAATCCGAGGTCCGTGGTGAAAGAATTCTGTGACATAAGCCCTCACCCTACCGCGTTAACAGCTGCTCGGCCCCGCTCCGGGCGAGCGCGCGGCGCGTTTGGCACAATGTTCGTTGTGTTCACTGTGATGAATGAAGAACTCCTGCTGTCACTCGCCCGGTCGTACGGCTTTGGCACCTCCTACCGCTCCGACGTTGGGAAACTTGTTACGCCGCCGGCGCAGTCCTTCATGAAACTGCTGCGCGCAATCGGCGTGCCCCTGTCCGAGTCCCCTTCGGACGAGGAGCTCCAAGAGCTTATCGACGCACGCGCGACCGCCCTGGCGACCCGCCCCCTCCCCCTGACTGTGGTCGCCACCGCGGGCGAGGAACAGCACTTCAACGTCCACGTCAAGGACGGCCACTACGCGCACTGCTGGATCCGCCTGGAGGACGGCTCCTCGCGCGACGCCTACCAGGACGAGAACTGGGCGCCGCCGACCACCGCCGCCGACGGCACCGTCTGGGGCGAGGCGACCTTCCACGTCCCCGGCGACCTGCCCGAGGGTTGGCACGAGCTGCACCTAGAGTCCGACGACCTGGACGAGGTCTGCCCGCTCATTGTCGTGCCGGCCCGCCTGACCACCAACGAGGCGCTCGAGCGCCGGCCCGCGTACGGCGTGATGGCGCAGCTCTACTCCGTGCGCTCCACGCAGTCCTGGGGCATCGGCGACTTTGAAGACCTCGCGCGCATCGCCGAGGCTGTCGCCGCCGAGGGCGCGGACTACCTGTTGATCAACCCGGTGCACGCGGCGCAGCCCGTCCCGCCGGTGGAGGACTCCCCGTACCTCCCCGCCTCGCGCCGCTTTGTCAATCCCATCTATATTTCCGTCGAGGCAGTCCCCGAGTTCACCAAGCTCGGCGTGGAAACGCGCGCGGAGGTCAACCAGCTGGTCAGCCCGCTGAAAGCGATGAACCACACCGCCGACCCGCTGGATCGCAACGCCGTGTTTGAGGTGAAGCTCGCGGTCCTGCGCGAGCTGTTCTACCTGTCCCAGCAGGACCCGGGGCGCTCGCACGATTTCGAGCTGTACACCCTGGACGAGGGCGAGGGCCTGCGCGAGTTCGGCGAGTGGTGCGCTGTCCAGGCCGACGCGGCCGAGCACGGCCAGCACGCGGCGAAGGCCGCCGACGAGGAAACGATCCAGTTCTACATGTGGCTGCAGTTCATCGCGGACGAGCAGCGCCGCGTCGCCCAGGACCGCGCGCTGGCCGCCGGCATGCGCATCGGCATCATGACGGACCTCGCCGTGGGCATTCACCCGGACGGCGCGGACGCGCACACGCTGGCTGATGCGCTGGTTGCCGACGCCTCGGTTGGCGCGCCGCCGGACATGTACTCCCAGCAGGGGCAGGACTGGTCCCAACCGCCGTGGAACCCGGAGGCACTCGCCCAGCAGGGGTACGGCCCGTGGCGCGACTTGCTGCGCACGGTGCTGCGCCACTCCGGCGGCATCCGCGTCGACCACATCCTGGGTCTGTTCCGCCTGTTCTGGATGCCGCGCGAGGACACGCCGGCCGACGGCCTGTACATGAACTACGACTACCGGGCGATGGTGGGCATCCTCCTGCTTGAGGCGCAGCGCGCAGGCGCCGTGGTGATCGGCGAGGACCTGGGCACCTTCGAGCCGTGGGTGCAGGACGTGCTGCGCGACACCGGTGTGTTCGGCACGACGGTCCTGTGGTTCGAGGCCACCGATTCCGACGACCCGCGCCCGGCCGACCAGTACCGGGCGCTGGCGCTGTCCGCCGTTGGCACGCACGACCTGCCGCCGACCGCCGGATACATGGAGGGCGTGCACAACGAGCTGCGCTCCCGCCTGGGCCTGGTGGCGGAGTCGCTCGAAGAGCTCAACGCCGAGGACGGCGTGTGGATCGGCCGCGTGCTCAACCAGGTGCGCGCCGAGGGCGCGTTCGCGGGCACGCCGTTCGCGGACACCGACTTTACCCAGTACGACCTCGGCGAGTTCGACAGCGCGGGCTCGCTGGATGACCTGCTTGTCGGCCTCACCCGCTTCATCGCCTCGACCCCGTCCGCGATGACGTGCACGAACCTCGTGGACATGGTGGGCGACCGCCGCATCCAAAACCAGCCGGGCACCAACGCGCACCAGTACGCAAACTGGTGTATCCCCCTCACCGATGCCGCGGGGAAGCCGGTGCTTATCGACGCCCTGCCGTCCCACCCCCTCTTCCACCGGGTCGCAGAGGCGTCGCGGCGGCCGCAGCGCTAGCTTGGCCGCTGTGCGCCGCCGCCGGCGCAGGTCTCGCGCAGGAGCGGGCTCGGCGTGCTACACCAGGCCGCCGACGATCGCCGCGATAACGACGAGCGCGAGCATCACGTACAGTGCCTGCGTCACCCGCGACTGCGGGTACTTGCGCTGCTGCCGTGGTAGGCGCTGATCCTGCTTGCGCAATTCTTCCGGGTTTGCCATGGCGCTAGTGTACTTCCCCATCCGCCGCGGCCGAAACTTCGCCGTGTGCGCTTCCGGTCTGTTGTGCACTTTTGGTCCCGCGAGTTCTGTCGCGCAGGAACGCCAGCCAATCCGCCACGCGCAGCATCGCCCACGCGGCGAGCCCGGCCGCCGGCAGCGCGACGGCAAGCACGATCGGGAGCTGGAGCCAGGGGCTCAGAGCAAACATGAAGGTCCCTCCTCCGTGTACGTCTACGCGCGCCCAGTGTTGGACCCAGCGTTGGACGCGATGTCGGTGCCCTCGAGCCCACGCCGCACGAGCAGCGGGCGCGTATCTTTCTCGCGGCCGCGGAACGCCGTGTACGCCTCGGTGTAGTCGCGCGCAGCGCCGCGCGACAGGATAGCGTCGCGGAACTTCGCGCCGGTCGCCCGGTTGATGCCTTCCTCCTGCACCAGGTCGTACCCGTCCGCGTCCAGTGCTTCGGCCCACAGATAGGAGTAGTACCCGGCGGAGTAGCCGCCGGCGAAGATGTGGTTGAACCACGTCGAGCCGTACCGGGGCGTGAGTCCGGGAACGTCGAGGTGGTAGCGCCGCAGGACGTCCTCTTCGAAGGCGTCGATGTCGGTCGGGGTGGCGTCGGTAAGCGAATGCCACTCAAGGTCGATGGCGCTGGCGGCGAGGTACTCGGCGGTGGCAAAGCCCTGGCCAAACTGGCGCGCGGCGCGGACGGACTCGAGCAACGCGGGCGGGATCGGCGCGCCGGTGTCCACGTGGCGGGCGTAGTTGCGCACGATTTCGGGCGCGAACGCGTAGTTCTCGTTGATCTGCGAGGGGAATTCCACCCAGTCCCTCGGGACATTAGTGCCGGACAGCGACGGGTAGCGCACGTTGGAGAGCAGACCGTGCAGCGCGTGGCCGAACTCGTGGAAGACGGTGGTGACCTCGTCGATGGTGAGCAGTTCGCTATTCACACTCATGACGTTGACCACCACCGGTGCCGTGCCGGCGAGCCGGGACTGGTCCATGAACGAGCTCATCCACGCCCCGCCGCGCTTCGTCTCGCGCGCCGAGTAGTCCGTGAGCAGCAGGCCGAGACCCGTGCCATCTTCTTCCTTGACCTCCCACACCTGCACGTCGTCGCGGTAGCCGCGCAGGTCCTCGCGGCGCGTGACGGTGATGCCGTAGAGCAGGTTCGCCGCGTAAAACACGCCGTCCTCCAGCACCTGCCAGAGCGGGAAGTAGTTGCGCAGCTCGGCCTCGTCCAAGTTGAGTTCCTCGGCGCGGCGCTGCGCCGCCCAGTACGGCCAGTCCGCACCGTCAGGGCCATCGGGGCTCCCAAGCTCCGCGCCGCGCGACCGCGCGAGCTCGCCGGCGAGCTTGCGTTCCGCCTCCGCGTTCGCCGCGGCAGCCGGAGCCAGGTCCGCGATCAACGCGCGGGCCGCATCGGCGGTGCCAGCGGTTTCCTCCGCAATCACGTAGTCCGCGTGCGTGTCGTACCCCAGGAGCTTGGCGCGCTCCTGCCGCAGCGTGACCGTCTCCACCACAATGTCAACGTTTGACTGGGCACCGCGCTGCTGGGAGGCGTCGAAAAGCGCGCGCCGTGCCGCGGGGTCCTCCAGCTCAGCCTGCAGCGACTGGGTCGTGGGAAGTTCGAGGGGCACGATGTACTCGCCGCTTCCGTCGTCTGCCGCGAACGCGTCGAGCTGGTCCTCGCTAAGCCCCGCGAGCTCGTCGCGCGAAAGCCGCACGGCGAGGCGCTTCGTATCGGCGAGCAGGTTGCGGCCGAACTGCTCCGAGAGCTCGGACAGCCTCCCGTTGATAGCCGCCAGGCGCGCCTTGCCGTTCGCGTCCAAGTCCGCGCCGCGGCGGACGAAGCGGCGCACGAGCAGCTCGTGCAGGCGCCGCGACTCCTCGTCATCGGGCACCGCCACCGCGCGCAGCCGGGAATACAGCTCCGCGTTTTGGTAGATCGCGTCCGTGTGGGCGGACAGCTGCGGGACGATGCGGTCGGCTACGGCGTCAAACTCCGCGGTGGCGTCAGTCCCCTGCAGGTTGAAGAACCAGGCGAGCACGCGCGTGAGGTCCTGGCCCGCGAGCTCGAGCGCCTCGACGGTGTTTTCCCAGTTCGGCGACTCCTGCGCGCAGATTTCCGCGATCTCCGCGTCGTGGCGCGCAAGCGCTTCCGCAAACGCGGGCTCGACGTGCGCGAGCCTGATGTGGGCAAAGTCCGGCAGCTGGTACGGCAGCTCCGACGGGGCAAGCAGTGGGTTGGTCATGGCGGCCATCATAGGCGGTTACGATTGCGGCATGATTACGCGCGAAACTCAGGTCACTTGCCCCGCCGGCGCTATCGTCGGCACCAGCGACGGAGCAGTCCGCGAGTTCCATTCGATCCCGTACGCGCGTCTCAACGCCGCGTTCGACCCGCCCGCTCCAGCGCCCACGGGCATGCTTATCGACGCCACTACTCCCCTCCCCCACGCCACCCGCCTGAGCATCACCGCCCCGGAGGGCGCTCGCAGAAACGACGACCTGCCGGTGCTGGTGTGGATCCACGGCGGCCGGTTCGAGGAGGGCACCCACGCCGATGACCGCGCCAACGGCCCCGCCTTCGCCCGCGACGGGATCATCCTGGTGCAGGTGGGGTACCGGCTGAAGTTTCCGGGGATGCTGCCGGTGGGCGGTGACGCCCCCGGCCAGTACCGGGCCGTGCAGGACTGCGCGGCGGCGCTGAGCTGGGTGCAGCGCAACATCGAGGCGTTCGGCGGGGACCCCACCAACGTCACCGTCGCGGGCCAAAGCGCCGGAGCGGACATCGCCGTCTGGCTGTGCCGGCGCGACCACTACAAGGGCGAGTTCCGTCGCGCGGTGGCGGCGTCGCCGGTGTTCCCGCGCCGCGGGATGGACTCGCGCCGGTGGGCGGCGCGCGGCGCAATCGGGGGCGCGCTGCTGCGCGAGGACCTCAACCCGCGCTACGCCCGCTCGCCGCAGCGGTTCGACCGCGCCTACCGCCGCTTCCGCACGCAGTACTTCACCGACATCGCGCTCGGCCCGTTCCCGTTGGAGCCCGCGAAGCTCGCTCGCGTCCCCCTGGTGGTCACCTCCACCCGCGACGAGTTCTTCCCCAACGGCGCGTTTGCGGACGGCACCGCCCTGGCCACCCCCGTGGCGCGGGCGTTGGGCCGGCACATGGGGTTGGCCAAGGGGCGCGTCGGCGAGTACCTCGGCGCGGCGTCGCGCATGGACCCGGACCACGTGGTGGGGCGCCTAATTTCCGACGCCATGTGCCGCCGCTGGGTCGACGACATTGCTGAGGGCGCGCCGGGAACGGTGTGGCAGGCGGAGCTCGTCGCCAGCGCCGACCTCCCGGCGCACCACGCCGCCGACCTCGCCCCCGCGTTCGGCGCCGATGGCGCCTACGGCACCGGGCTCAACCGGTGGCTCACCCAATTGGTGCGCGGCGGCGACGTCGGGTGGGAGCCCTACAGCGGCGGCACGCGCGCGGGGACGGGGCGGACCGCGCTGCGCGTGGCGCTGGACGGCTCGGGCGCGCAGGAGGTGACGGATCCGCTCGGCTACCTGCGGGGCGCGTTCAGCCCCGTGGCCCACGAGCTTTAGTTGGAGCCGGGCTCGGTGAGCGCGCGGCGCAGGCGCGGGTCCGCGAGCTCATCAACGAGCCACGGCGAGAACACGAACGGGGTGGCGTCGACGGCACGGATGAGCGCCTCCGGCGCGACCCAGTCCCAGGAGTCGACCTCGTCCGGGTTGGCGTTCAGCGCCGCGCCCGGCGCGAGACGGGCGACGTAGACCGGGCAGCACTCGTTTTCCACGATGCCGGAGGAATCAACGGCGCGGTAGCGGAAGTCCGGCAGGATCTCCGTCAGTCCGTTGATCGCAGCAATGCCCAGCTCCTCGGTGGCGCGGCGGCGCACCGCGTCGGCTACCGCTTCGCCCGGGCCCGGGTG
Source organism: Corynebacterium sp. NML 150383 (assembly GCF_002285085.1). NCBI lineage: Bacteria > Bacillati > Actinomycetota > Actinomycetes > Mycobacteriales > Corynebacteriaceae > Corynebacterium > Corynebacterium sp. NML 150383. The sequence goes on from NZ_NSGK01000003.1 coordinate 157,864, forward strand.
GCCGCAAAAGGAGTTCGTCCATACCCCGGGCCACGCAATCTTGGAAAGCGCACGGCGCGTGAGCAGCACCTCGCCGTCGGCGTTGCGCAGCCAGCAGGAGAACGCGAGGTGCAGCGGGGTGTCGGTGGTGTGCACGATGGCTTTGTCGGCGGTGCCGATTGGGGTCCGCGTGGCGTCGACAAGCACTACTTGCTCGCGCATTAGTTGTTCAGATTCCCCTTGAAGGTGACATTACCGATGGTGAACTCGGCGTCCCACAGATTGCCGGTGGACACGTTGAAGGCATACTTCGCGTTCGTGGTGGCGCCGGGGCCGAGCGGCAGGTCCACGCCGACGATCTCCACACCGGCGTTCTCGCCGCTCATCGGGTCGGCATTTTGCATGTTGTTGTTGCCGGAGTTGTAGCGCAGCTTCGGGGTGAGGGTGTCCGCGGGCATGGGGACCTCACTCTCGTTGGTCACAGCTACGACGACCACGGTGCCGCCACCGGGCGCAGCGCTGGTGCCCTGCCACTTGTAGGAGAGGTCCATCGCCGGGTCCTCCACGCGCTCGCCCGTGATCTCGTCGCTGATTAGCGGGTCGGTCTCCTCGGCCTTGAACTCTGGCGCGGGGGCGCCAGTCGGCGTCGTGATCTCGATTTCAGATTCCTTCGCCTCCTCGCTCTCGTTGCCGCTCACGCACGCGGACAACGCAAAGACGGACGTGGCGGCAAGCAGCACGGCGGTGAGCTGCGAACGGTGTGACATAAACGCCTCTTTTACCTCGTTGTGGCACTGCACTGAAATGCGCCGATCAGGCGCCTTCCAATTCTTCCTCACTGTACAGCCCTAGTACCCTAACCAAATTATGCAGTCATTGTTGCGTGTCCTCCGCAGCGCCTCTGCGCTGTGGCCCTACTACCTCGCCGTCGTGATCATTTCCTCCGGTGTCGCAGCTCTGGGATTGGTCTCCCCCTTCATCATCCGGGAGGCCACCGACACCATCGTCGGATACGTCAGCGGTGGCAGCGAGGGGCCGTCGCCGGTGCGCGCTGTCGTGTGGCTGGCCATCGCGCTGTTTGCTGCCGAATCCGCTGCGGCGCTGCTGCGCAACGTCGCCGGCTACCTGGGCGACGTGATGGTGGCGCGCATCCGACAGATCATGTCCACGCGCTACTTTGCCAAGCTGCTCGCGCTGCCGCAGCGCTACTTTGACAACCAGGTCACGGGCACGATCATCGCCCGCCTGGACCGCTCGATTGCAAACGTCACCCAGTTCATCCAGTCCTTTGCCAACAGCTTCCTGCCGATGCTGTTGCAGGTCGTGGCGATCCTGGCGATCACGGCGTACTACTACTGGCCGCTCACCATCCTCCTGGCGCTGTTGTTCCCGCTCTACATGTGGCTCACGGCGCTCACGTCCACGCGGTGGCAGCGCTTCGAGCAGGAGAAAAACGCCAACATCGACGAGGGCAACGGCCGCTTCGCCGAGGTGGTCGGTCAGGTCAAGGTGACCAAGTCCTTCGTGGCGGAGGTTCGCGAGCTGGACAAGTTTGGCACCCACTACAACAACACCGTGGACATCACGCGCCCGCAGTCGCGCTGGTGGCACAGCATGGACACGGTGCGCGGCATCGCCATGACGGCGGTCTTTTTGGGCATCTACCTGATCCTGTTCGTGCGCACGCTCCACGGCGACTTCACCATCGGCGAGATGGTCATGCTCATCCAGATGGTCACCATGGCTCGCCAGCCCGCGCAGATGATGAGCTGGATCGTGGACGCCGCGCAGCGCGCCATCGCGGGCTCGCGCGATTACTTCACGGTGATGGACGAGCCGAACGAGCCCACCGCCAACCGCGAGCTCGTCGCCGCGCCCCAGTCCACCGGCGTGCCGGAGCTCACGCAGGTGACGCACGCACCGCTCGAGGTGCGCGAACCGGTCGTCGCCTTTGACGACGTCTCCTTCGCGTACAACCCGGGCGAGCCCGTCCTGGAGGGCCTGACCTTTTCCGCGCGCGAGGGCGAAAAGATCGCGCTGGTGGGCGAGTCTGGTGGCGGCAAGTCCACCATCGTCAACCTGTTGCTGGGGCTCTACCCGCTTCACGACGGCACGCTCACCATCTGCGGCCGCAACCTCGAGGACTTGAGCGTGGAGGAACTGCGCGCGTCTTCCGGCGTGGTCTTCCAGGAACCCGCGCTGTTTTCCGGCACCGTGGCGGAAAACATCGCCTACGGTAAGCCCGGCGCGACGCGCGAGGAGGTCATCGACGTGGCCAAGCGCGCGAACGCCCACGACTTCATCACCCGGTTCAAGGACGGCTACGACACCGTCATCGGCGAGCGCGGCCTGCGGCTGTCCGGCGGGCAGAAACAGCGCGTCGCCGTCGCGCGCGCCATGCTCAAGGACGCACCCATCCTGGTGCTCGACGAGGCAACCTCGGCCCTGGACACCAAGGCGGAGCGCGCCGTGCAGGCCGGCCTGGACGAGCTGATGAAGGACCGCACGACCATCATGATCGCGCACCGCCTCTCCACCATCGCCGACGTGGACACCATCATCACCCTGGACAACGGCCGGATCGATGAGATCGGCTCGCCGGCGGAGCTCGCTGCCTCCGGCGGTATTTATTCAGAGCTGCTCACGCTCACCGCGTCCTCGTCCGCCGCGGACCGGGCGCGCCTGAAGTCCTTCGGCTTCCAGCTAGACGGCGAATACGACGCCGAGGACGAGGACGCCGCGGACGCGGAGGGCGCCGCGCAGCCCCACAACGCCTGATCCCGCGCGGCGGCGTGGCGGAGGGGGCGGGTGGGCGTCGTTAAGCTTGGGGCCATGGATTTCCCCGAGCTTGAGCAACTCCGCGCACGCGGAACCCGCAAATGGACCCAGTACGACGACGATGTACTGCCGCTGTTCATCGCCGAGAGCGACTTCACCACCGCCGAGCCCGTGCGCGCGGCGATCGCCGACGCCGTCGAGCGCGAGATGTTCGGCTACACCCCCGCCCCGAGCGCGCAGCAGCTGCCTGGGCTGGTGGCCGACTTCTACGACGCGCGCTACGGCTGGCGGCCGGACCCCGCGCGCATCTTCCCCATCCCCGACGTGGTGCGCGGCGTGTTGCTATCCATCCAGCACTTCACCGAGGGCCCGGTCATCGTGCCGGTGCCCGCCTACCACCCGTTCTTGGAGGTGGCGGGGACCGCCGGACGCGTGCGCATCAACGTGCGCGCCGTGCCAGGGTTGGACCTGGACGAACTGGACGCGGCGTTTGCCCGCGGCGCGGGCTCGCTCGTGCTCACCAACCCGTACAACCCCGGCGGGTGGACCTTTACGCCCGAGCGGCTCGATGAGATCTGTGCCCTTGCCCGCCGCCACGGCGCGCGTGTGATCGTCGATGAGATCCACGCGCCGCTGGTCTACGACGGCGTCCACACGTGCGCGGCCGCGAACAATGCGGACGTGTGCATCACTATTACGGCGGCATCGAAGGCCTGGAACGTGGCGGGCCTGAAGTGCGCGCAGCTGATCTTCTCCAACGACGCCGATGTCAAGACCTGGCAGGGACTCAGCGGGGTGGCGAAAGACGGCACGGGCACCCTCGGCATCGTCGCCGCCGAGGCGTGCTACCGGGACGGGGGTGACTTCCTCGACGGTGAAATTGCGCAGCTGCGCGAGAACCGCGACTGGCTCGTGGAAACCCTTCCCCGCGAAATTCCCGGCATCGAGGTCGAGGTCCCGCAGGCCACCTACCTCATGCTCCTGGACTTCCGGAATACCAAGTTGACCACGGAAAAGCCCGCCACTTGGTTGCGCACGCACGCGAAGGTGGCCATGAACGAGGGCGTGAGCTTCGGCCCCGGTGGCCGGCACAAGACGCGCCTGAATTTTGCCACCAGCCCCGCGATCCTGCGCGAGGCAGTCGAGCGCATGGCGGGGGCAATTCGCCTACTGTAGGTGGGCATGGAGCAGACCCCGCAGGCCTCAGATTACCTACCCCCCGCACCCCCGGAACAGCCCTGGGAGCGGCCCGACCCCGAGTGGTACAAGGACGCCGTATTCTACGAAGTCCTCGTCCGCGCCTTCTACGACCCGGACGGCACGGGGTTGGGCACGCTCAAGGGGCTGGAGGAGAAGCTCGATTACCTGCAGTGGTTGGGGGTGGATTGCCTGTGGATCCCGCCGTTCTACGACTCCCCACTGCGCGACGGCGGCTACGACATCCGCGACTTCCGCAAGGTCCTGCCCGAGTTCGGCACCGTCGAAGACTTCATTTCGCTTATCGACGCCGCGCATAAACGCGGCATCCGCATCATCACGGACTTTCCCATCAACCACACCTCCGACTCCCACGCCTGGTTCCAGGCGTCCCGGCAGGACCCGGATGGGCCGTACGGCGACTATTACGTGTGGACCGACGACAACACCCAGTACGACGGCACCCGCATCATCTTCATCGACACCGAGGAATCCAACTGGACCTGGGACCCGGTGCGCAAGCAGTACTTCTGGCACCGCTTCTTCTCCCACCAGCCGGACCTGAACTACGACAACCCGGCTGTGCAGGAGGAGATCCTGGACATCATCCGCTTCTGGCTCGACCTGGGCATGGACGGCATCCGCCTCGACGCCATCCCCTACCTCTTCGAGCGCGAGGGCACCTCGTCTGAAAACCTGCCGGAGACGCACGGCTTTATCAAGCGCGTGCGCGCGCTCTTTGACGAGGAATACCCCGGCCGCTTCCTGCTCGCCGAGGCCAACCAGCTCCCCGCCGAGGTGGTGGAGTACTTCGGCGACGGCGGCACCGACGAGCACGGCAACCCCGACGGCTCCGGCGACGAGTGCCAGATGGCGTTCCACTTCCCCGTCATGCCGCGCATTTTCATGGGAATTCACCAGGAATCGGCGACGCCCATCATTGACATCCTGCGCGAAACCCCGGCGATCCCGGCGTCCGCCCAGTGGGGCATCTTCCTGCGCAACCACGACGAGCTCACCCTCGAGATGGTGTCGGAGGAAGAGCGCGACTACATGTACAAGCACTACGCATCCGACCCGCGCATGCGCGCCAACGTGGGTATCCGCCGCCGCCTCGCCCCACTGCTCGGCGGGCACCGCGACCGCTTGGAGCTCGCGCACGCCCTGCTGCTCAGCCTGCCCGGCTCCCCGTTCCTGTACTACGGCGACGAGATTGGCATGGGCGACAACATTTGGCTGCCCGACCGCGACGGCGTGCGCACGCCCATGCAGTGGTCCAACGACCGCAACGGCGGGTTTTCCAAGGCCGAACCGGAGCGGCTCTACCTGCCCCCGGTGCGCAACGACCAGTACGGCTACCACATCGTGAACGTGGAATCCCAGATGGACCGCGAGAACTCGCTGCTGCAGTGGGTGCGCACGCAGGTGCACATTCGCAAGCAGTACAAGGCGTTCGGGCGCGGCTCGTATATAGAGGTGGACCACGGCAACGAGCAGGTGCTGGCCTTCATCCGCGAGTACGACGCTTCCGCGGACGGGACCCCCGGCGGCGGGGTCGAGCGAATCCTGTGCGTGCACAACATGAGCTCGCGCCCGCAAGCGGTGGAGATGCACCTTTCGCAGTACGCCGGCGTCGTTCCCCGCGAGCTGTCCGGCGGCCTGGAGTTCCCCGCCATCGGCGAGCTGCCCTGGTTGGTCACGCTCGCGCCGCACGGCTTCTTCTGGTTCGACATCTCCTAGGGAGGGCGGCATGTTCGATCTCGCCTCGCAACGATTCTACGGCGCAAAGTCAGACACCATCGACGCGATCACCGTCGCCACCGCGCGGCCGATCGCCGTCGCTGGTTGCGGTGCCACGGCGCAGTGGCAGCTTCTCGACGTCGCACGCGGCGCCGACTCGGACACCTACCAGGTCCTCCTTGCGGAGTCGGCGAGCGGTGAGACGCAGGACATTCTGAGCACCGACTCCGGGGCCACGGCCTACGTGGCCGCGCTCCCCGAGCTCGGCGAGGTCCACGGCGACCTGATCACCGGCGCCGCTTCCCCACTGGGCGCCGAGCAGTCCAACACCAACCTCGTCGTCGGCAACACGATTGTGAAGGTGTTCCGCCACCTCGAGGACGGCCTCAACCCGGACGTCGAACTGCTCACCCGCATCGGCGACTGCCCGCACGTCGCCGCCGTGAACGCCTACGTCAACCGCGGCGAGCAGACGCTGGCGATGCAGCAGGAATTCATCCGCGGCGGCATCGACGGGTTCGTGCTCACTACCGGGGGCTCCGCCGAGGGGACGCTGCCGGAGGCCGAAGTCGCCGCGCAGGCGGTGTCGCTCGGGTGCGCGATGCGGACCGTGCACGAGGCGCTTGCCCACGCATTCGGCGTCCAGGAACGGCCGACGCGCGCGATCGCCGACACGCTCACCGCAAACCTGGATGCATACGTGCGCCGCGCACCGCTGCTCGCCGATTTCGCCCCGCGGATCCGCGCGCTCTACGCGGAGCTCGGCAACGCTGAGTCAACCGAGTCAACCGTGCCGATGCAACGGGTCCACGGCGACCTGCACCTGGGACAGACGCTCAAGACCCCCGAGCGGTGGTACCTCATCGACTTCGAGGGCGAGCCGGCGCGGCCCCTCGCGCAGCGGCGCCGCCCGGACCATCGGCTGCGTGACGTGGCCGGGATGGTGCGCTCGTACGGGTACGCCCGCGCCGTCGGCGGGTTTGACGTGGAATGGGAGCGCGACGGCGTCGAGAAGCTGCTCGCAGGGTACGGCGCCGAACGCGACGCGCTGCTCGCCGCCTACATCGTGGACAAGGCCGCCTACGAGGTGATTTACGAGGCGAACAACCGCCCGGACTGGGTGGACATCCCCCTCGACGCGATCCGCGACCTGGTGTAGGAGCGGATTAGGCCAGTAGGGCGCTGCCGAAGTAGTCGTCCTGGTCGGCGACGCCGGGCAGGGCGAAGAAGTAGCCGCCGCCGTAGGGGCGGATGTAGTCCGCGAGCGGCTCGCCCTCCAGGCGCTTCTGCACGGTGACGAACTGGCGCTCCAAGTCCTGCTGGAAGCAGACGAAGAGCAGGCCGACGTCGAGGGTGCCATTGTCGCGCACGCCGTTGTCGTAGTTGTAGGCGCGGCGCAGCATGAGCTGGTCCGCGGTCTCCGGGGTGCGCGGGTTGGCCAGGCGGATGTGTGCGTCGGTGGGGATCACGTCGCCGTTCGCGTCATCGAGGTAGTCCGGGGCGGCGTACTCGTCGCCGCCGGAGAGCGGCCCGCCGGTGGCGCGGTCGCGGCCGAAGATCTGCTCCTGCTCCGCGATGGAGATGCGGTCCCAAAACTCCGTATACATGGCGATCAGGCGCACGACCATGTAGCTGCCGCCCGCGGTCCAGTCGGGCTCGCCGTCGCCCACCCACACCAGGTCGTCGAACTGCTTCGGCGAGGGGTTGACGATGCCGTCTTTAAACCCGAGGTGGTTGCGCTGCGTGCCGGTCGGCCGGGGCTCGTTCATATAGCCGTTCTGGCGCCAGCGCACGGCAACGTCGCCGCGGGTGTGGCGCAAGATGTCGCGCAGCGCGTGGGTCACGGTGTCGTGCTGGTCGGCGCAGATCTGCAGCACCAGGTCGCCGTGGCAGAGATCGGGGTTGAGCGTGTCGTCCGCGAACGCCTCCATCGCGCGCAGGCGGGCGGGCTTGCGGTTTGCGAGCCCGAAGCGGGAGTCGAAGAGGGACTCGCCCACCGCGAGGGTGATGGACAGGTTGTCGGTGGGCAGGTCCGGGCCAAGCTCGCCCGAGTCGCTGGCGGGGAATGCGATGCCGTCGACGGCGGTCGCACCCCCGGCCGTGAGCGCGCGGGAGCGCTCGGTGATCGTGCGCAGGAGCTGCTCCAGGCGGGCGCGGTCCCCCTGCTGGATGTCCAGGGCGACGATTTCCGCGTACTTCTGCGGCTGGTTGATGATGCCCTGCTGGTGCTCGCCGTGGAATTCCAGGCGCGCCTCCGGGTTGTTCACGGTCGCGTTGTCGGAGCGCGGCGTGCCGTCGCCCCGGGGCGAGTCCGCCTGCTGCGCCTGCGTCGTCGCCTGGACCCCAAGCGCCGCCGTGGCCGTGGCGGCGCCGGCGAGGAACGTGCGTCGGTTGAAGTGGAACGGGCAAGTCACTAGTTCATCCTCCGGATCACAGTCATGGTGGCCACCGTGGCCAGCAGCTCATTCGCGCGGGCGACCTCGGCTTGTAGCCTCAGCCGGTCGTCTTGCTCCCAGTCGTCGTAGGCCGTCGGCGTGCCGCCGGCGCCGTACTTCGCGTCCATCTCGTTGGCGAGCTGCTCGAGCGCGTCCAGCTGGTCATAAATTGGGGTGGTGTCCAGGCCGCGCCCCTCCACGAGTTCGCGCACCGGGTCCATCGTCGCCCTGGTCGAGGTTACGTTTCCGCGCAGCGCCGTGGGCAGCGCGTGTGCGCCGAAGTCCCGCTCGCCGCGCATGTCAAAACGCTCGAACTCCTCCATCACCTCGTGCGTGCGCAGCCCATAATCGGGTGCCGGGATGGCAAAGTGCAAGGTCTGAAGCGCGTGCGCCGCCTTGTCGACGGCGTCGGCCAGCGCCTCCGCGGGCGCCACCGCGTCCTGCACCGGTGCCTCGGAGAAGAGCAGCTTTTCGACGTCCTCGTACCCGCCAAGTGCCGCGCCCGGCCACATCTCGGACGCGTCGTCGAAGGAGCGGTACGTCTCCAGGTATGCCAGGTAGGAGGCCTGCGCCTCGCTGCGGTTGCCGGAGCGGGTGGCGTCGACAAGCGCCTGCGCCTTGACCTGCAGCTCGGGGACGCGCTGTTTCTGCGCGGCGGCGTGGGCGGTGGAGACGGCGGCGACTTCTCGGTCTGTGATGGGCACCATCTTCGGGGCGTCCGTGATGGGGGATCCGGTGACCTGGAACGGTTCGGACTTCACCGCGGAATCACTGTGAAACACGCACGTCAGGTGGTACGTGCCGTTTTGAAGTTTGGGGGTCCAGGCGCGCTCGGCGGGGAAGCCGACGCGCTCGAGGACCTGGTAGGCGTAGCCGTCATCGTCCGATACGTAGACGGTGAGGGCCAGGCCAGAGGTGTTGTAGACATTCCAATTCGCCTGGTCCTGCACATCCCCGGGGGACGGGCAGTTGTACACGTCGCGCACGTGCAGCGTGAGCTGGTCGGGGTTGTCACTCGGTGCGGGCTGCGCGGAAGGCTGGCCCTGCGATTGCGACGAGGAGCCACTCGAGCCTTCCGTGCCACTCGAGCTTGAGATTCCTGGGATGTGCACGATGCCGACGATGACTGCGATGAGTGCAGCCAGCGCCGCCAGAGCGTATTGGATGTTTTCCTGCATTACTGAGCGCCTGCCTTAGAACGGGAGCTTGATGGAGTCCTTGATGTTCGCGGGCAGCCCCGGCATGCCGTTCATGACCCAAGCGCCGATGCCACCCAGGACAGCAAGGACGGCAACGACCGCGGCGATGATGCCGCCGGTGGAGGATCCGTCCTGCTCGCCGGCGGGATCATCCTTGCCCGGCTGCTGCGCACCCGGCTTCGCGTCGCGGTTGACCATCTTGGCCACCTCGGCGACACCGTTCTCGGTGACCAGCGGGTTGTTCATGCCTTCTGCGACCGGCTTGAGGTTAGAGATCTCGCGGGAGGTGTTGTCCACCTTCTCAATCGAGGCGTAATCCTTGGCCACGGTGCCGTCGGTCTCATTGAGGAACAGCTTCGGCGCCTTCTCACCGTCGAAGTCGAACATGTTGTTCAGCTCGCCGGCGCGCTCGTCGAAAGCGATGCCTCCCAGTCGGCCCAGCCCCCAGTTGTCCTGGATGAACTTAGTGATGGAGGTCTGCTCGGTGTAGGTGGAGTCGACAAAGTTGGTCTTTGCGTACGGGGAGACGATCAGCAGCGGCTGACGGGTACCCGGGCCGCACTGGCCGTGCTTGTCGCCCGCGACGCCGACCTTCTTGGCTGCAGCGGTGCAGATCTCCGCGTCCTGGTGCGGATCGTTGGAGCCGTTGAGGATCGTCGGTGCCTGGTGGTCGTACCAGCCGTCGGAGTCGTCGTAGGCGATGACGACCGCGGTGGAGTCCCACTCCGGCGAGTTCTGCAGCTCGTTGATGTAGTGGGTAATGAAGGCCTGCTCGTCGTACGGGTTGGAGTAACCGGCGTGGCCGTCCTGGTAGTTCGCGGCCTTGAGGAAGGAAACGGCCGGCAGGTTGCCCTGCTCGATGACCTTGTCAAAGTCGGTCAGGTCGTACTGATGGTTCGCGCGGTCGGTCTTACCAATCATCTCGTCGCTGGACGGCGCGAAGTGGTGCGGGTTCGCGGTGGATGCGTAGTACTGGAACGGCTGGTGGTGCGGGTTGTAGTCCGTCTTATCCTGGCCGGTCAGCGTCTTGTGCGCGGCGCCGCAGCGTGCACGGGAGGAATCGGTTGCCTCTTCGGTCGGGCGGAATCCGCCCTGGAACCAGCCCCAGGTGACGTCCTTCTCGTTGAGCTGGTCACCGATGTTCTTGGAGTGCATCGCGGTGACCTGGTTGGTACCCGCGGAGGAGGAGTTGGAGCAGTCGTCGAACAGCGGGTCCGGGTCGCCAACGACGGTCGCGGTCTTGCCGTCCTCGGAGACGCCGGCGAGGGCGTGGTTCTGGCCGTCGACGATCTTCTGCTGCTCGCCGGTCGCCGGGTCGTGCATGGTGGCGTCGGCCACGGTGCCGGAAATCAGGTTGAGCGCACCCGGGGTGGACGGGCCGAAGATGGTGGAGAACGAGTTGTCGTTCATGGCGAAGTTCTGCGCGTAGTTCCACAGGCCGGTGACGGTGTTGCCGTCGTAGTAGCCCATGGTCGTGCCGACAGTGGCGAAGGAGCCCTCGCCGTACTTGTCCACATCGGTGGACACGGTCTCTGCGAACTTGTCCATCTTGCCGCCGTTGTAGGCCTTCTGCTCGTCACCGTAGTGGTGGTTCTGGTCCGTAGTCACGGCCTGGCCCGGAGTGAGGCGGAACGGCTTCGTGGAGTTCGGGTTCTTCTCGCCGAGCAGGTCGTTGTTTTCCAGGTTGTTGACCTTCGGGGTGTCCTTCTTGGCGGTGAACTTCGGGGCGTCGTTGCCCGAGCCCTGCATTTTCTCGCCGTCGAGGTTTGCGGCGTTGGGGTAGGTGCCGAAGTAGTGATCGAAGGAGATGTTCTCCGAGTAAATGACCACGACGTGCTCGATCGGGGTCTTAGTGTCGGCCTGGGCCACACCCGGGACGATTACAGTGGTCGCGGCGACTGCGGCGCACGCGGCGATAGCGCGGTGACGAAGCTTCATGGCGAAGTCCAATCTTGAAGTAAGTGGATACTGCGGTAACAACGAAAGCTGCGGCACCCCTGCGCGAGGACCGTATCCTTTCAGCACCTATTTAAATTCCCACCAGGTCACTTTGCAAAGCCTGTCAATCCATCCATTTCCCGCGCGTTCAAGCCTGTGAGCTGGAACAACAGTGAAATTCTCGCCCGATCACACCTACTGTTGACGCAAAATTCACCAACAGTTTGCCTAACTTTCCACTTTCTCGCTCCGCTCGCGCCGATCGCTTATCGACGCAAACCCGCTGGCAAATTAGTTACGTTCCCCAAATTTTCCACTATTTGGGACAAATTTTCCCAAAAATGGAATCTTCGATGTACGCTGAAAACCACCCAACACCCACAAGGAGGGTTTCAATGAGTTCCACAGCAACGTCCGCCGGCGCCTCGGGCAGCACCGGCGGCCAGACGAAAACGATCGTCATCACCGCGCTTGCACTGTTTTCCATGTTTTTCGGTGCTGGCAACCTGATTTTCCCGCCGATGCTGGCCGTCTCGGCTGGCGACAACTTCTGGCCCGCCATTCTCGGCTTCCTGGGCACCGGCGCACTCCTGCCAGTGCTCGCGGTGATCGCGATCGCCATGTCCGGAGCAAACGTTCGCGACCTTGCGCAGCGCGCCGGTTCCGTCTTCGGCCTCGTCTTCCCGGTGCTCGCTTACCTGTCTATCGGCGCCTTCTACGCGTTGCCCCGCACCGGCGCCGTGTCCATGGAAACGGCGATCACGCCGCTGTTTGGGTGGGACGGGTTGTTCGCCTCCGGCGTCTTTAACGTGATCTTCTTCGGAGTCTCCCTGGCGCTGGCGTGGAACCCCACCCGCATTATGGAAACCCTGGGCAAATTCCTCGTGCCTGCCCTGGTGGTCCTGCTGATCATCATGATCTCCGTGTCCATTGTCAAGTGGGACGCGGAGCCTTCCGCCCCGAGTGAGACCTACGCCGACGGCCCGTTCACCTCCGGCCTGCTCGAGGGCTACCTCACCATGGACTCCATCGCCGCGTTGGCGTTCTCGATCGTGGTCATCTCCACGCTGCAGTTCAAAGGGTTCAAGGAGGGCAAGGAAATTGTCCGCGGCACGATCCTCGCCGGCGTTGGCGCGGGCATCATGCTGGGCGCCATCTACCTCGGCCTGGGCACCATCGGCCGCGTCATCCCTAACCCCACCCAGTACGACAACGGCGCGGGCCTGCTTGCAGACGCTTCCAACCTGACCATGGGCATGGCGGGCCAGATCATCTTCGCGCTGATCGTCCTGCTCGCATGCTTGACCACGTCGGTCGGTCTGATCACCGCGACCGCCGAGTACTTCTCCTCGCAGTTCCCGGGCTCCTACAAGATCTGGGCCGTCGTATTCACCGTTACGTCGATGGTCATCGCAACGCAGGGCCTCGACTTCGTCATGACGATTGCGGCCCCGGTCATCGGCTTCTTGTACCCGCCCGCCATCTCCCTGATCTTGGTAACGCTGGTCGAGCCGGCGTTTGCCAAGCGCACCCGTTTTACCTGGGCGTTCTTCCTGCCCATCTGGGTCGCTGTGATCTACTCGGCGATCGAGACCTGCATTTCCCAGGGGTGGGGCGCGGACGCGCTCACGCCGCTGGTGTCCTGGCTGCCGCTGCACGCCGAGGGACTGGGGTGGATCGTCCCGGTTGTCATCGCCTTCCTCATCGGCCTGGCCATCGACTGGGCACACCCCAAGACGCCGATGGCGGTGGGCACCAACGAGACCGTCGACGGTGACGTAGTCACCGCGTAGTGTGGGGGCATGAATACGCGTGCCCCACTGTCACTCATTGATTTTTGCACCCGCTACCCCGACGAATCCGTCGGCGAGGCCATGGAGCGCTCCGTAGCCTTCGCCCAGCACGCGGAGTCGTTGGGGTATTCGCGTATCTGGTACTCCGAGCACCACAACATGAGCTCGATTGTCTCCTCCTCGCCCGCAGTGCTCATCGCCCACATTGGCGCGAAGACTGAGCGCATCCGCCTGGGGTCCGGCGGCGTGATGCTGCCCAACCACTCCCCCTACGTCATCGCCGAGCAGTTCGGCATGCTCGAGGAACTCTACCCCGGCCGCATTGATTTGGGCTTGGGCCGCGCCCCCGGCACCGACCAGCAAACCCTGGGCCGCGCGTTGCGACGCGACCCCCGCGCCGCCGAAAATTTCCCGCAGGATGTCCTCGAGCTCCAGGCATGGCTGTCCAACGAGTCGCCGCTCCCGGGCGTAACCGCCGTCCCCGGCTTCAACACCAACGTGCCGCTGATCATCCTCGGCTCGTCCATGTTCGGCGCGTCCCTGGCCGCCAAGCTGGGCCTGCCCTACGCGTTCGCGTCCCACTTCGCGCCGCAACACCTGGAGCAGGCCACCGCCTACTACCGCGAAAACTACGAACCCTCCGAGCGCTACCCCGAGCCGTACTGTGTGGCCGCTGTCAACGTCACCGCCGCGGAGACCGAGGAGGACGCGGAGCGGCAGACCGGGCTGGTACACCGCAACCGCGTGCGCGCGATGTTGGGCCGAAGGGGCCAGGTGCTTGACGACGCCCAACTGGACGCCGTCGTCGACTCCTACCAGGGCCGGCAGATCATTGACATGCTGCGGTACACCGCACAGGGCACCGGCGAGCAGGTCGTCGAGTACCTCGACTGGTTTGCACAGCACGCGGGCGCGGACGAGCTCATGATTTCGTTGCAGGCACCCAGCCACGAGGAAGTACTCGCCTCCATGGACATCCTCGCAAGCCACTGGAAACATTAATTCGCCGATGCGTGAACACTCAGGATCCTGGTATAGGGTCTAGCCGAGTTCATACTTTTAGGCGCGCTATAGCTGGGAGAGTGTCATGTCCGTTTCGCCGCTTCGGCCCCCGCAACAACACGAGGAAATCGCGGCGCACCTGCGCGATGAAATCTTCACGGGCCGGATCCCCGCGGGCGAACCACTCCCCTCTGAGGCGGACCTGTGCGAGCAGTTCAATTCGTCCCGCGGCCCCGTCCGCCAGGCGATGGCGACCCTGCGTGCCGAGGGACTCATCTCCTCTGGCCGCGGTCGGCGCTCGCTCGTGCTCTCCAACATTCGCACCGAGTCGTTCGAAGAGATCCTGTCCAACACGGCCTGGATTGTGAACCTGGGGAAGGCCCCCGGCCAGGTCCTGGAGCACTACGGCCTCGCCCCGCTGCCCGAGCACGCGGCGGACGTGCTGCGCGTCCCCGGCCGCGAGGAGGCGGTGACCGTGCAGCGCACCCGCACCGCCGACGGCGCCCCGCTGGTGATCGAGTCTCTCTACTTCCACCCCAGTGTGACCAACGCCCTTGACGGGGTTGATCCAGAGCACGATTCCATTCACCGCCGCCTCGTGAGTAGTGGGATCGACTTCAACAACCTGTCCCGCGCGCTGACGGTCCACGCCGCGACCGACAACGAGGCGGACGCGCTCGACATCGCCCCAGGTACACCGGTGATTCAGGTGGAGATGCGCGTCTTCGACCACTCAGGCAGGCCCGTCGAGCTCGCGGTGCAAACCTACCGCGCCGACATGATCACCATCGGGCTGAACAATGTGCGGGGGCACTCTTCCCCCCTGTGGTTTGAAATCGATTCGTAGTCGCCGCGTGGACCCCGTTACACTCTGCCCATGGCTTCCACAGCTGGTTCCCACCTTCCCCGGCTCGCCGGGGCGCTTGCCGCGTCCTGCGCGCTACTGACCACCGCCGCGTGCGGCAGCGGAGGAGACACGGACGCGGCCTCCGAGCATGCCCGCGGAGAAGTCGTCGTCGCCACGCAAGCGGCACCCGCCAGCCTGGATTTCACCACCACCGGCGGCGCGGCCGTCCCCCAGGCGATGATGGGCAACGTCTACGAAACCCTGGTCCGGATCGACGAATCGGGTAAACCGCAGCCGTTCCTCGCCACCAGCTGGGAGGAAAGCACCGACGGCACCGAATACACCTTCCACCTGCGCGACGACGTCGCATTTGCCGACGGCACCCCCTTCGACGCCGACACCGCCGCGTTTTCCATCAACTACGTCAAAGACCAGTGGACGAACGGCCTGAAGAGCCAGATGGCGCCGGTGCGGGAAGCGGTGAGCGTCGATAAGCACACGCTCCGCGTCACGCTCGACTCCCCGAGCCCGGACTGGTTATGGTCCATGGGCACGCTGACCGGCGCGATGATGGCGCCGGCGAGCGTGGACCGGCTCGCCACGGATCCGCTCGGGACCGGCCCATACGTAGTGGACAACTTCCGCGTCGGCGAAGCCATCGAATTCAGTGCGCGCGAGGACTACTGGGGCGAGCCCGCCGAGCACGACGCCAAAATCCGCTACTTCGATGATTCGATTGCCGCCGTCAACGCGCTGCGCACTGGCGACGCCGACGTGGTGTGGGCGATGCAGGCGCCGCAGCTCATCGACGCGCTCCCCGACGACATCACGGTGGACATCGGCACCACCAACGGCGAGGTCCTGTTTTCCATGAATAATAATCGCGCTCCGTTTGATGACCCCGACGTCCGCCGCGCTGCTGCCTTCGCCATCGACCGCGAGGCGGTGAATAGCGTCGTGTACAACGGACTCGCCACCGACACCGGCGGCGCACCCGTGCCGCCGACCGACCCCTGGTATACGGGCGAGAATTACTACCCCTACGATCCGGAGCGCGCGCGAGAGCTTCTCGGCGGGCGCGCTCCGGAAATCACCATCACTGTGCCGAACCTGCCGTACGCGCAAACGGCCAGCGAACTTATCTACTCCCAGCTCACCGACGTCGGATTCCGCGTTCACCTTGAAACGGTCGAGTTCCCCGCGGTCTGGCTCGCAGACGTGCTCAAGGGGCACGACTACCAGGCGTCCTTGGTCGCGCACGTGGAACCGCGTGACCTGGGTGTGCTGTTTGGCGACCCCGACTATTACCTCGGCTACGACTCCGAGGCAGCGCGCGCCGCGCTCGGCAGCGGTGACCGCGTGCGCGCCGTGGACACGATCATGGCGGACGCCGGCGCGCTCACCCTGGTCAACGCCCCAAACGTCGTCCTCTACGCCCCGGGCGTGCACGGCCTGAACCCCAACGTCGTCACCGACTCGCTACCGTTAAAGGAGGTTGAACGGTGAGCACGCTCCTCTCGCGCGAGCACCGTGCGGTCAGCACCGGCAGAGCCAGGAATGGCGCTTCCGCGTTCGCGGCGCGCCTCGGCCGTGCGCTCCTGCGCTTTGTCCTATTACTCTTCGCCGCGAGCGTCATCATCTTCGTGTTGCTCCGCGCCGTCCCCGGCGACCCGGCGCGCGTCGCCCTCGGCGTGAGCGCAACCGACGAGGCGGTCGCGGAGCTCTCCCACCGGCTGGGCACCGACCGTCCGCTCGTGGACCAGTACCTGGACTGGGTAGGTGGAATGCTCACCGGAAACTTCGGCATCTCCATGGCCAGCGGCACTGAGCTCGCCCCCGTCGTGGCGGAGCGCGCAGGCGCGTCGCTCACGCTGACCGTCATCGCGATGGTGTGCTCGCTGGCCATCGCGGTGCCGGCGGGCACCTACCTGGCGCGCCGCCGCGGCCACGCCGACGCCGCGCTCATCAACGCGCTGACCCAGGTCGGCATCGTGGTCCCCTCATTCCTGGTGGGCATCCTCGCCGTCGCGTGCTTCTCCGTCCGACTGGGTTGGCTTCCCGCGAACGGGTGGGGCACGCCGTCGCACATCGTGCTGCCGGTGTTCGCGCTGACGTTGGTGCAGGCATCGATCCTCACCCGCTACGTGCGCGCCGCGATTTCGGAGGAGCTCACGAAAGACTATGTGCGCACGGCAAGGGCGAGCGGGGCGTCGGTAAGCACTGCCCTGGCTCGCCACGCGCTACGCAACGCCGCGCTGCCGGTACTGACGGTGACGGGCGTGCAACTGTCCACCCTCATCGTTGGCGCTGTGGTGATTGAGCGCGTGTTTGCGGTGCCTGGCCTCGGGAGCATGCTTATCGACGCCGTGTCGACCCGCGATCTCACCGCGGTCCAAACGGTGATGATGTGCATCGTCGCGTTTACGCTCGCGGTCAACCTCGCGGTGGACGTCAGCTACGCCGCGATCGATCCGCGAACAAGACAAGCTGGGCGGCCGGGGAGGTTCGCATAATGGTGACAACGCGTAAACGCTTCGGAGCGGGGCGCACCTTCGGGCTCGTGCTCGTCGCAGTGGCAGTGCTCGCCGCACTGCTCTCCCTGGTATGGACTCCGTACGACCCGCTACACGCCGACCCTGCCGCTCGCCTGGTCGGCTCCAGCTGGCAGCACTGGATGGGGACCGACGAGCTCGGCCGCGACATTCTGTCTCGCATCATGGACGGCGCACGCCTCACGCTTGCGGTCTCGCTTGCCGCCGTCGCCGGTTCCGCCCTGGTCGGTGTTCCACTGGGCGTCCTCGCCGGAATGCGTGGCGCAGCAGGCCGCGGCGGCGGCGTGGTCATGGCGGGCGCGGACCTGCTGCTGGCGTTCCCCGCGCTGCTGCTGGCCATCGTCTTTACCGCCGTGTTCGGTGCGTCGATGTGGGTGGTCATCCTCGCTGTCGGCATTGCCGGCGTGCCCGGATTCATCCGCGTCGCCAGGGTCGGCACTATGCAGATCATGCACCAGGATTACGTGCTCGCCGCACGCATCTCTGGCGTTGCTGGGTGGCGCATCGCGCTGCGGCACGTCCTCCCCAACATCGCACCCATTATTACGGTGCAGCTGTCAGTTGCGTTCGCGCTCGCAATCCTCGCGGAGGCGGGGCTCTCCTTCCTCGGCCTGGGTACCCCGGCGCCGTACGCGTCGTGGGGGCGCATGCTGCAGGCGTCGCAGCCGTTCTTGGCCACGTCCCCGCACCTAGCGCTGTGGCCCGGGTTGGCCATCGCGCTGACCGTGCTCGGGTTTAACCTGCTCGGCACCGGAACCGAACGGAGGGCACAGTGATTTTGGCGAATAGCACCGCAGACGGCTCGTCGGCACCGTTCATCACCGTCGACGGGCTGACCATCCCCGGCGTCCTCGACCACGTCAGTTTTACCCTCGAACGCGGCGAGCGGGTCGGCATCATTGGTGAATCCGGCTCGGGCAAGTCGCTCACCGCCTTGTCCATCATGGGACTCGCCGACCAGCCTGGACTTCCGCCGGCCTCAGGCTCGGTCACCGTCGACGGCATCGAGATGGTGGGGACCCGCGACAGGACCCGCCGAAAGGTACGCGGGCAACGCGTCGCCATGGTGTTCCAAGAACCGATGACGGCGCTGGATCCCCTGACCAGGATTGGGCGGCTCGTCCCCCGCGACCTGTTGCGCCAGGTCGGCGTGGATCGCCCGGACGCGTACCCACACCAGTTGTCGGGCGGACAGCGCCAGCGCGTCCTCATTGCGCTCGCCCTCTCGCAGGACCCCGACGTGCTCATCTGCGACGAGCCGACCACCGCGCTCGATGCAACGACGCAAACGGAGGTCCTCGACCTCATCGACTCGCTCGTCACCGAGCGAGGCATGGGGCTGCTGTTCATCTCCCACGACCTCGCGGTCGTGCACCATATGACTGACCGCACCCTTGTCTTCCACCGCGGGCGCATCGAGGAATCCGACGGGGAGTACGCCCGGTCGCTCGCACGCGCCGCGCAGCCGGGCCCGCCCGCGGCAGATCCGCATACGCACGACCGTGAGCTGCGCCAACCCGTGGTCGAGCTTGCCGACGTCACACTGACCCGCGGGGCAACGCGGGCACTCGACCGTGTCAGCCTCACCGTGCGTGAGGGCGACCGCGTGGCCATCGTCGGCGGGTCCGGCTCCGGCAAGACCACGCTCCTGCACGTCATCGCGGGGCTTTTGGCCCCGGATTCCGGTGAGGTGAGTGTTTCCAAGCGATTGCACATGGTGTTCCAGGACCCGTACTCGTCGCTGGACCCCCGCATGCGCGTGCGCGATTCCATCCGCGAGGCCGGCGTCGACGCCGAGCGCGCCGACGCGATGCTTGAGGCCGTCGAGCTCGGTGGGACGGGATCGCGGCTGCCGAGCGAGTTTTCCGGCGGGCAGCGCCAGCGCATCTCAATCGCCCGCGCCGCAGCGCCGCGCCCCGGGCTCTTGCTTGCCGACGAGCCCGTCTCCGCCCTCGACGCATCCGTGCAGCACCAGGTGCTCGACCTGCTTCGCTCCACCGTCGGCGACGGCACGCTCATCTTTGTCACCCACGACTTACAAGTTGCCCGCGAGCTGTGCCCACGGCTGGCGGTCATGCACCGCGGGCGCATCGTCGAGCACGGCGCGACCGAAAAAATCTGGGCCGACCCGCAGCACGAGTACACCCACCAGCTCCTCGACGCGATCATCCCTTACGAGACCCCGACCGATCTTCCGTACGATGAGGACCTATGAGCCAACACAGCGCACCCCGTCCCGCCGCAACGAGCAACACAGCGAACACCACAGCCACAGCCGACATTGTTGTCGTCGGCTCCGTCAACGCTGACCTGACCGTGAACGTGCCGCGGCACCCCGCACCCGGAGAGACGCTGCTGGGCAGCGGCGGTGGTATCACCGCCGGTGGCAAGGGCGCGAACCAGGCGTGCGCGGCGGCCAAGCTTGGAGGGCGCGTGGCGCTCGTCGGCGCCGTCGGACGCGACGCGAACGCCGCGCCAGCGACCGCGCTCATGCGCGAAGCTGGAGTGGACCTCGACCACCTCGAGGACGTCGACGACGTCACCGGGCTCGCCGTGATTACCGTCGCCGCCGACGGCGAAAACACCGTCCTGGTCATCCCCGGCGCAAACGCTTTGGTCGACGCAACGTTCGTGCGCGCGCACCGTGCCCCCATCGAACAGGCGCCACTGGTCTTGCTGCAGGGCGAAATCCCGGCGGACGGGTTCGCCGAGGCCGTTAAGCTGGCTCACGGGCGGGTGGTGATTAACCTTGCGCCCGTTGTCGACGTGCCGCGCGACGCGCTGCTCGCGGCCGATCCGCTGCTTGCCAACGAACACGAGGCCGGCTTGATCCTGGCGCAGCTTGGCCTCGACGGCTCGGGAACCCCGCCCGAACTGGCGCAACGCTTGCTCGACGCGGGGGTTGCGTCCGTCGTGCTCACGCTTGGTGCGGCGGGCGCGCTCGTCGCCGACGCTGACGGCCTGCGCGACATTGCGAGCCCGCGCGTGACGGCGGTAGATACTGTCGGCGCCGGGGACTCGTTCGCGGGCGCCCTGTGCTTCCGGCTCGTCGCCGGCGACTCGCTGGATGACGCGGCCGCCTACGCGGCGCGCGTCGGCGCGTTTTCGGTTCAGCGCCCCGGTGCCCAGCCGTCGTACCCAAACTCCGGTGACGAGCTGCCGGGGGCTGCGCGCTAGTCGCGGATGCGGGGCACCAGAGACCAACTCAGCAGGTGCTCCTCAACCCGCTCAAACACGGCCGTGAGGTCATCAAATTCGTGCGCCTCGGCGGGACTCAACTGCACTTGCTCGCGGGGAACCGGTCGTTGCATGCCCCGATCATAGCCCGCGCGCAACCGCGCGTGCACCCCACACGCACTACCGCTGCGCAGCCATCTCTAGCAGCCGCCCAATGACCTCCGTCCCGTGTCGGCGAAGGCCGTCGTGCTGGTACGTTGCAGTCTCCCACACGCTCACACCCAGCGCTTCCGCGGTGGCCAGCGACAGCTCGCGAGGTACGAAGATGTCGCCGGTGTAGACGGCTGCAACGCGCCTGCCTCCCGCAGCCTCGTGCGCCGACGCGCCGTCGATGAGGCCCGCGTACTGGTTGCCCCAATCCGTTTTCTCCGCGAGTGCGTGCGCCGCGTCCTTGAACGGACGCAACGCGGGGTCCTCGTCGAACTGGAAGGGGAAGATGTGTTCGCCGGTGAGGTAGAACTCGTTGTCGTCCGGCGAGGCGTCGGGACCGAACCCCGCGATGGTGCGCGAGACCCGCTCGGCAGACCAGTTCGTCGCCCCCGGCACGGTGCCGCCGTAGATGGATTCGTGGATAGCGGCGTAGAGCGGGTTGGGAGCGAAGCTAACGCGTTGCCCAACGCTTGCGAGGAAGTCGGTGCGCAGGCGTCCATTGGGGTGGAAGGGGGATTCGAGGAGGCTCGCGAGCGTCGCAAAGCCGCCCTCGCGCCCAAGCTCAATGCCGACGGTACGGAAGCGGCGCGCGGTGAGCCGCTCGCCCGTTGGCAGGTGCTCCTCGGCAGCCTCAAGGTGGCGGCACACCTCGCGCATCGTGCGCTCTGCCTCCGGGTAGCTGCGGTTGAACGCGCGGTGGCGGGCGCGCAGCTTGGCAAACGTCGCCTCGTACACCGCGTCGGGGCCCTCGCTTATCGACGCCAACCCGCCCGTAAACATCGCCACCCCGATATGTTCCGGCGCAACCGCCAAGTAGTGCAGCAGGCAGAACCCGCCGAAAGACTGCCCCAGCACGTCCCAGCGCTCGATGCCGAGCTTTTCGCGGACCGCCTCCGCGTCCTTGATGATCTCCGGCGCGCGCAGCTCCGTAAGCGTATCGGCGTTGATGAGCTCGGGCGTGGCGGCGTCGACGCGCGTCGACCGGCCCGTGCCGCGTTGGTCCAGCAGCACGACTCGGTAACCGCGGCGCAGCGCCTCTTCAATCCACGCGAATCGCTCGCGCGGCGCGGGCGAGCCCGGCCCTCCCTGCAAAAACAGCAACGCGGGGGCGTCGGTGTCTCCCAACACGCGAGCGAAGACGGACCATTGGCCTCGGGTGACCTCTACAGTTGACTCCATGCCTGCGATCGTAGACACTCCCCGCATGATCCCCGCCTTCCACCGCCTGGCGCGCCGCGACCGCATCCGTCCGTACCGCTGGTGGCGCCCGCTTCTTGAGATCGCAGTCGCCGCTGCACTGTTCGTCGCACTCCAGGCAGTGTGGGTGGTCGCGTTCATTCTCATCAACGGCAAAGAGAGTATCGGTCGTATTGCGGACGGCACCCCCACATCGATGCTGGTTGGCTTCGGCGCGCTCGCGATGACGGTCCCGGCCGCGTTCGTAGCGGCGTGGTCCTCAGGGCGCGACGTGCGCGCGCTCTGGTCGGTCGAGCGACGGTTCCGGTGGCGCTACTTCCTGCCCGCGCTCGCGGTCTTTGCCGCGCCAGGCCTGCTCACGCTCGTTGCCGACATCGCCATATACGGCGCGCCCCCTGCCCCGTTGGACCCAACTTTCTTCTGGAGCGTCGCCATCGTGCTCAGCCTGGTGCCGCTGCAGTGTCTCGCAGAAGAGCTGCTCTTTCGCGGAGTGGTTGTGCAAAGCTTCGGCGCGTGGATGCGCTCGCCGTGGCTCGCATACCTACTGGCCCTGCCGATCTTCGTCGTCGGGCACACTGCGGGCGGCGGCGGCATGGTCACCATTGTGGTCTTCGCGCTCATTGCCTCGCTGTTGGTCCACCGCTCGGGCGGGATCGAGCTTTCGGTGGCGCTGCACATTGTCAATAACGTCACTGTCTCGTACACAAGGTTTTCCGGTCTTATTGATCTGGAATCGGCGCGCGTCCTGCTGCCTGTCGTCGGCCAACTTGGCGCGTTTGCCCTCGCACTCATCGCGCTGCCGATCATTGGCAGTAAGGTTGCCCCCATGCCAACCACCGATGCCCACCTGCGAACCCTCCCCCACCTCACCGGCGACCTCCTGTTCAACTCGTCCGCCGGGCCCGAACACGGCGGCGTCCCCGTGGTTGCGCCGTGGTTCGCACAAACGCTGGGCCCGCAGATGCACGGGTGGGCGCGCGCCCTGCCGTGGATAGTCATCGAGGAGACTGGCGAGACCACCACTGCGGAACTCAGCAACGATCGCCTCCGCCTGATCTACACCGTCCGCCGCGGCCCCGAGCCCACGTTCACGCTGCGTGCGGTCAATGAGGACGAGGAGTCTCGCCGTATTCAGCTCGCGCTCCACCCTTACTGGGCCGTTGACACCGCGCGCGCACGCGTCACCGGTCTCGCCGACCAGCCCTACTTTGACAAGGTCGCGGGTGCGGAGCTCACGATTGACGGCGATCTCGCCTTCGGCCGGGAGGTCGACAGCGTCATTCGCACCACCAACGACTGCATGCTTATCGACGACCACCGTGCCCTCGCCTTCCGCACCCAGGGCACCGACCACGTCGTGGTGTGGAACCCAGGCCCTGAGGAATGCGCCGCCGCCGACGGGCTGCGCGCGGACGACTGGACCCGCTTCGTCTGCGTCGAACCCGCGCTCCTGGGCGAAAACCGCGAAGGTGTTGAGCTCGCCCCGGGTGCGTCTGCAGAACTCTCGCTGACAGTCACTGCGACTGCTGGCGGGAGCGTGCGCGCATGACGGTACCGCTCCATCGCACCGCCGACGCGCGCCCCGGGCGCAGCACGTGGGTTCGCACAGCGGAGCTCGCGCTGCTCGCGGCGTTTGCCACCGCCTTCGGCGTCGCCGCCGCGCTCGCCATCCAGTTGTGCAGCTCGCGCGGGATCCTGCTCGACGACCCCGCGCAGCGAGCACTCTTTGAGCCGCTGCTGATTCTCGCAGCGACGCTGCCGGCGGCTCCCCTCGCCGCCGCGTGCACCGGACGCCACCCCGCGTCACTGGTGTCAACTACGCGGCGCATCAGGTGGCCCGTAGCGGGGCGTGCCCTCGCCCTCGCGGTTGGTCTCTACGCTGCCGCCACGGCAGGCACCGTCGTGTGGGCACGCGTCAGCGGGGAGCCCGCCCCGGTGAGCGAAACGCGCTCGGTTGCAATGGTGTGTGCGCTGTGCGCCGTGATCACGCTGCAATCGGCAGCAGAAGAGCTCGTGTTCCGCGCCGCGCTCCCCCAGATCATTGGCTCAGGCGCATTCGGACGCTGGTGCACACACCCTGCTATCGCCTACGGCATGCCCGCGCTCGCGTTCATTGCGCTGCACACGGGCGGGACCGGCACGATTGTCGACGTCGCCGTGTTTGCCGCCTGCGCGGCGTGGCTGACCTGGCGCACCGACGGAATCGAGGCCGCGTGGGCTTTGCACCTGGTAGGAAACGTGTGGGTGATGGGGGCGTCGATAAGCTCCGGTCCCCTGGGCACAGTCGCGACGGTGGTGTCCGCGGCGCTGATTGCCGCTTTTACCCCTCGTCGGTAGACAGGGCCGCCACGAACGCCTCCTGTGGCACCGTCACGGAACCGATCGCCTTCATGCGCTTCTTACCTGCCTTCTGCTTCTCCAGCAGCTTGCGCTTACGCGAGATGTCGCCGCCGTAGCACTTCGACAAGACGTCCTTGCGCATCGCGCGAATGTTTTCGCGGGCGATGATCTTCGAACCAATCGCCGCCTGCACCGGCACCTCAAACTGCTGGCGTGGGATGAGCTCCTTGAGCTTCTTCGTCATCTTGTTGCCATACCACTGCGCGGAATCGCGGTGCACGATCGCGGAAAACGCATCCACGGGATCGCCCTGTAGGAGGATGTCTACCTTCACCAGGTCCGACTCCTGCCAACCTGCCTCCTCGTAGTTGAGCGAGGCGTAGCCCTTCGTGCGCGACTTGAGCATATCGAAGAAGTCAAAAATAATCTCGCCGAGCGGGATGATGTAGCGCAGCTCTACGCGGTCCTCGGACAGGTACTCCATGTTCTTCATCTGACCGCGTTTGGACTGGCACAGCTCCATCGTGGAGCCGACAAACTCCTGCGGCACGATGATCGTCATGTTGACCACCGGCTCAAAGACCTGCTGCAACTTGCCACCCGGCCAATCCGACGGATTGTGCACGAGGTGCTCAGTGCCGTCCTCGGCGATCACGCGGTAGGTGACCGACGGTGCCGTGGAAATCAAGTCCAGGTCAAACTCGCGCTCGAGGCGGTCGCGGGTGATCTCCATGTGCAGGAGGCCGAGGAATCCGCAGCGGAAGCCGAAGCCCAGGGCCACCGACGTTTCGGGCTCCCAAGTCAAGGAGGCGTCGTTGAGCTGGAGCTTCTCCAGGCTCTCACGCAATGTTGGGAAATCCTCCTGGCTGACCGGGAACAGGCCCGAGTAGACCATCGGCTTGACGTCTTCGAAGCCCTCCAGCGCCTCGGTGGCGCCCTTCTGCGCCCAGGTCACCGTGTCACCCACGCGCGTCTCGCGCACATCTTTCACACCGGTGATCAGGTAGCCGACCTCGCCCGGGCCCAGCCCCTTCGTCTTCTTCATGGTTGGAGAGACGACGCCGATCTCGAGGATCTCCAGCGTGGTGCCGGTATTCATCATTTGCACCTTTTGATTCGGCTCGAGCCTGCCGTCCATCATGCGCACGTACGTGACCACACCGCGGTAGGTGTCGTAGACCGAATCGAAAATCAAGGCGCGCGCAGGCGCGTCCGGGCCGTGTTCCGACGTCGGCGGCGGAACGAGCTCGACCACCTTGTCCAGCAGCTCGGCCACGCCCTCGCCGGTTTTCCCGGAGACGCGCAGCACGTCCTCCGGCTCGCAACCGATAATGTTGGCAATCTCCCCCGCGTACTTATCCGGGTCTGCGGCGGGCAGATCGATTTTATTCAGCACGGGGATGATTTCCAGGTCATTCTCCATGGCCATGTACAGATTGGCCAAGGTTTGGGCCTCGATCCCCTGCGCTGCGTCGACAAGCAAGATTGCGCCCTCACACGCGTCGAGGGAACGCGAAACTTCATAGGAAAAGTCCACGTGGCCGGGGGTATCAATCATCTGCAGCACCGTGTCCTGACCGGCGTACTCACCGGTCGTAGGCGTCCAAGGAAGGCGCACATTCTGCGCCTTGATCGTGATGCCACGCTCGCGCTCGATATCCATGTTGTCCAGGTACTGATCGCGCATCTCGCGCGCAGCCACCACGTTTGACAACTGCAAAATCCGGTCAGCGAGGGTAGATTTGCCGTGGTCAATGTGGGCGATAATGCAGAAGTTTCGGATCCGCTCGGGCGAAGTAAACGTCTCTTCCGCAAAATTTTTCGTAGTGGCAGCCATAGTTTCACCATCCTACCGGGCACAACCCACGCGAAACCACTTGTCCCGCCCGCTGCGAACGCCTAGAGTGTCCAGCAACACGGACGGAAGGTTCAGCAGCGTGGAATCACACGGAGACCCCACCCCTCAGGGCGACAAGCCGCGCCCGACCAAAAGGCCCAGAAGCTTTCAACCGCTGAACAAGATCAAGGCGACAACGTCCAAGCTGATCAGGCGCAACCGCGGGAGCAAAGACGAGCACCGCGTAGGTTCGCTGGACCAGGGGCTCGCGTTACTCAACGAGCGCCTGGGGACCCGCAACCCGGCGCACGAGCCCCGCACCGCCACTTACGTCACGGTGAGGCCGACGGCGCACCTGCCACGCAACATTTACTACGCACCCGATATGGACGGCAACGCCGAACCCGGCGAGGTTGTCTGGGTCACCGTCCCCTCACACCCGCCACGGCAACGCTCGATGCTGGTCGTCGGCCGCGAACGCGGCGAAGTTCTCGGCTTGCTCATCTCCTCCGAAGCCGAGCACGCCAGCGACGAACGCTGGCTGGGCATCGGTGCCGGCGAATGGAACGCCTCTGGAAAGCCCTGTTGGGTGCGCCTGGACAAGACAATGATTGTGCCGGAAAGTGACCTGCACCGTTCCGGCACCATCATCCCGCAGCGCCGATTCGAGCGTGTAGCAAACCGCCTGCGCGACAGGTTCGACTGGGAGTAGCCCACGTTTTGGGGTTTCTCCTGCTGAACTGCTAGGTTTGAGTGGTTGTTTCAGCCCGGGGCATTTCGGGGCTTGCTTGACGACGCGGTCAGGACCTTGGGTCCGCGTAGACCAACGCACGGCGCACGCCGACGAGGGTCGCTACAGCCAGGCAGTTTCTTCCCCGCTTCCGGGAGATCGACACGAACCGATCCGTTTTTACGAAAGACCAAGAGGTACATCATGGCAAACATCAAGCAGCAGAAGAAGCGCGTTCTCACCAACGAGAAGCGTCGTCTGCGCAACAAGTCCATCCGTTCCGCCACTCGCACCGAGATCCGCAAGTTCCGCGAGGCTGTCGAGTCCGGCGACAAGGCTGTCGCAGAGGCTCAGCTCCGCGTGGCTTCCCGCAAGCTTGACAAGGCTGTGACCAAGGGCGTCTACCACCGCAACAGCGCGGCGAACAAGAAGTCCAACATGGCTACCGCCCTAAACAAGATGGCGTAACTGACGCTGAGCGTCGTCGCTCCCGCCCCGGCCGCAAGGTCGGCGCGGGAGCTTTTTCATATTCGCGCACGGGAGGCGCAATACTTGCTCCCAGGTTGGATTACGATTGCCGGGTGATCATTTCCCAATCGTCCAATCCCCGAGCGCCGCGCCTGCCACGATCGTGGCGACGAACAATGAGTGCGGCCGCATTGACCACTGCACTCGCCCTCAGCACCGCGGTTGCATTCAGCGAGGAGGACGGCTTCCTTGCCGTCGCTTCCGCGGATACCCCTGCGGAGAGCCGCCCGCAGGACGCCTCGGTCGGCGTCCTGCCTGCCACGAATGCGTCGCTCGCAGAAGAGCTTCTCAAGAGCCCGCCACGCGGCCTGAACGGAGCTTTCCCTCAGCTTCCCGGGGTAGATCCGGTGGTGGCGCAGCGCATTGGCGTCCTCATCGCACTCATCGCGGTACTGGGCGTTGCGCTTCCGATTGTGGGCACCGACGGGTCGTCGAAGAACGCTGCTCCCGACGGTGACTATGAAGGCGGAGGGTCGCTTCGACGTCGCACCGTGCAGGCAGGCGGTAGAACCCGCGAGTTCAACGTCGTACTGCCCGCCCACTATCACCAAGGCGATGCCTACCCGGTCATCATCGCCTTTGGCGGTTGGCAGCATTCTGCTGAGCGCTCGCGTGAATACATGCGACTCGAATCGGTCGCTCGTGACGCAATCATTATCTATGCGCAAGGAATCAACAATGCTTGGGGCGGCGCACCATACGCTGACACGACTGTGGACAACGACATCGACTTCGTCCGTGCCGCGATCGACGATGTTGCGACCAACTTCGGTGGCGAGCGGGACCACGTTGCTGCGATCGGGCTATCCAACGGCGGTGGCATGGCTGCCGCGTTGGCGTGCCACGCACCAGAATTGGTCAAAGCAGTTGCTTCGGCTGCCGGTGCGTACTACGACCCGACCGTGAGCAACTGCACGTCCGGCGACGTGGCGACGCTCCTGCTGCACGGGACGAACGACGACGTCGTGGGGTATTTCGGCGGAACCCGACACGGCGCGCACTTTCAACCCGTCGACCGTGTGTTTGCTACGTTTGGCCGGAAGAACGGTTGCTCGACGCAGCTCATTGAAACCCCCGGAGCGTTTTCCACCAGTTTTGAGCCCACGAGTTGTCTCACGCCCACTCGGCTTGAGCGCGTCGACGGTGGCGGCCACACGTGGTTTACCAACCCAGACGCGACGACGGAGTCCGTCAATTTCGTCCTCAACGAGCTCTAACGCGGTGCCAAAGCGGTGCTGCGGGGACTATGCCGCAGCCTTGCACGTTACTGCCCCAATGCGAGTGCGCCGCGTAGAAAGAGCACAACACCGACGACGAAAAAGAAGCAGCCAGCGCCGATGTCGATGAAGGGGCCTGCCCCTAGCATCCGGCGCCGGACGCGATCTGTAGAAATGAACTGGGTATACGCCGCAAACAACGCGAATGAGCTCAGCCACAGCGCCAAGATAACGACAACCGCCGTCAGCGCCGAAGGGTGCGCTGGCAGTAGCGGGGCGATCATCGCTGAGAGGCCGAGAACAATTTTCGGGTTCGCCAGGTTCGTGGTCAGCCCTCGAATGTAGCTGGCCCGTGGCGTGCCGAGTCGGCGTGCAGCCTCAACCGTATTTGGAGGAGGCTTCCTCCTCTCTGCCCAACCGCTACGTACGTTGCCGATCCCCATCCATGCCAAGAAAGCGCCGCCCAATACCTGCACGGCCTCGAGCGCCCACGGAAATGCGTTGAGGAGCGCAGTCGCACCGATCACTGTCAACGTGCACCACAACAGCACCCCAGTTTGGGTCCCCAGGGTCGTGGCCCACGCATGGGTGCGCGACCGAGTCCCTGTCCGCGTAACCAGAATAATGTCCGGCCCCGGTGATGCCGCACCGAGCAAGTTCAGGCCGACGATGACAGCCAGGTCCCCGAACCCGATCATGCGGTCGGTCCCAGCAGATCTTCGCGGCCAAACATACGCGCAGTTTCCCGCGCTGAAGGCTGCCCTGCCTCTGGGCTCGCGTCGGCAGCAAGCAGCACGCTCACCATGTTCTCGTCGCCTTTAAACACCGCACCGGCGAGGATGCTCTGGCCACGGGAGTTGAGGAGTTCAACATCTGCGCCACGGCCGAGCAAACCACGGACCACATCCACATGCCCTGAATAGGCGGCGAGCATGAGCAAGCTATTGCCGTCCTGATTGGACAAATTCACATCCACTCCGGCGTCAACGTAATCCAAGAGCGATACGTGGCCGGAACGTGCCAAGTTGAACATCTTTGTGGCAAATTCCCGTACTTCCTCGGGAATCTTCTCGTCTTGGTGGGCAGGATTGCTCGTGCGCTCACTGGTCATACCGAAAAACTATCACGCGAGCTGTGCGAGGCGGCGGACAGCGTTCTCCACCGCAAACTCGGGAATACCGCCATTGCCTTTCACCTCTGCGTCCAGGTCTGCCACGATGATCACGGCCTGCGACACTGCCTCAGAAGACCACCGTCGCGCGAGCTGCATGGTCTTCTTCACCCCATACGGTGGCATACCGACAACCCTGGCAAGCTGATTTGGGTCCCCACGCTCCCCTTGCAGCTTTGCGAGGTCGCCGACCTTATACGCCAACGCCGCTGCAATAGCTACAGGATCCGTGCCCAGTTGCAACGCCCGGCGCGTCGACGCCAACGCTTTGTCCGCACGGCCCTGCAGCGCGAGTTCCGCAATATCGAACCCGGCTACTTCTGCAACGCCCGTGTAATACTGACGGACTGCTTCGACCGTGATTTCGCCGTTTGTGTCCGCCACGAGCTGACTGACAGCGGACGCCAGCTCCCGCAAGTCAGATCCCACAGATTCAAGCAGCGCGGCGACGACATCCTGATGCGGGCGAACGCCGTGTCGACGAAACTCGGATGTAACCCATGCGGGTCGGTCCCGAGGGCCAACCGGATTTGCTGGATGTACTTCAGCGATTTTCTGGAATTTCTTTACCATCGCTTTTTGGCGCCCACCGCCGGTGTGCTCGATGATGAGCGTCATGCCCGGGGCAGGATCCATACATGCGTTCAGGAGCACCTGGGTGGGATCTTTTCCCGCTATTTCTGCCTTTTTCACCACCACGACACGTTCTTCGGCGAAGAGGGATGGGCTTGTTGCCATCGCGATTTCGCCTTCGGTGACGTCGCCTGCACGCAGCGTGGAGACCTCCGCAGCAGGGCCAATCTGGTCGATGATCTCGTTGGTGATGCGCTCCGCAAGAAACGCCTCTTCACCGAGTACGAGGTGCACGGGGTTGAGCATGTCCACCATCTTAGGGGCCGGAACCGCGAAGCTCCTGCGTGCCATCGGCGTAGAGTCGCACGGGGCCATCACGGTTGGGAAACAGCACCGGGATACCGGATGCCGTTTGCACCGGCCGCGAGTGTGGCCGCCCGGATTCAAGCACCACCACAACCTGGGTTCCGGCTGGAATTGGTTCGACGTCTTCCTTGCTTTCTACGACGTGTGCAGTAAGCTGCCCCGGATCAAGCGTGCGACCATGTCCGGAAAAGGGGGCCTGCATCACGAGGATCAACGACACAATCGTGGCTAACGTCAGTCTCGGGCGTCCCGCGACCAGGCCCGCGACGATCCATCCGTAGGCGACGAGTGCGGACGCTGGCGTGGCGTCGATAAGCGCAAAAGGCATCTCCGATCCCCATGTTGCGACCTTGTGGACCCACCACGCGAACGGTTCTATTGCGCGCAGGAGCACCACCTCGAGGCCTCCTGGCAGCAACGCGAGAACCACCGCGATCAAGCCGAGGACCGTGATGAGGGGAACCACTGGGGCGACGAGGACATTCGCAGCCACCGAGACAAGCGAGACCTGTCCCGTCATCAGCGCAATGATTGGTATCGTCGCAAGGTCAGCAGCGATTGCTACAGCCAGCGCTCGAACCGCAATGTCCGGCCACCCGGTAACTGCAAGGGCGCGGTAAAGCAGTGGGTTGAGCGCGACAATCCCGGCAGTAGCCGCGATGGACAGCGCAAAACCGAAATGCACCGCCAGGTCTGGGTCGATAAAAATCAAGACGATCACCGACAAACACAACGCGTGAATGGGCTCGACTCTTGATGACGCCACCACCGCCACGACACCGACCAATCCGGTCACAGACGCACGCAGCACGCTCGGATCTGGACCAATCAGCGCGGCAAAGAGCGACAGTGCTATCGCCGCGGCAATGAGGCGCCCCCGCAATCCAAGGCCTACAAGCGATGCGACGACGATCGCAAACGTTGTCACAATTGCCACGTTCGCACCAGACACCGCAGACAGATGGCTCAGCCCCGTGTCAATGTATGCCTGTTGCTCCGCCTCGGTTTGATATTGCGTATCCCCAAGTACCATTCCCGGGATGAGGCCTCCCGCAGCATCCCCAACATTAGCCTGCACAGATTGTCCAAATGTCGCACGGACATGGTGCGCAAACGCGGCATAACCGCGCGGCGCAGCCACAGTGTCCACTTCGCCGTTTACTGTCACCGTCCCGATCCCAGGAAACGTGGACTCCCGTACCTGGCCAGATACCGCTACGCTTGCGCCTGAAACGACAGAGTCATCCAGCTCCGGTGCGAAGACTGGAATCTTCGCTGGGTAGCCATCAAGGCTCACGTTTGTAAGGAACCCGCCCGAGCTCAACGGCTTAGGCTGGCCAAGCACCGTAGCGGGGAATTCTGCACTGCGACCAACCTCGTGGCTCAGTGCAAAGGATGTTGCAATACGGATACGCAGAGACGTACAAATAAGGGATGCAGCGCCAAGTCCGGCGACCAGGATCGCCTGCCCCTTTTGCCGCGCACAGAAAAACACCAATGCTGTCGCCACTACAAAGAAGCCTGCGGGGAGCAGGCCGATGAGCAGGCAGCAGATGGTTGCTCCCCACACGACGAGGGCTGCCGGAGCGAGTCGGAGTTCCTGCATAGCTACAGCGTGATCTGGTCTTTGAGGGCGTCAAATTTGGCTGGGCCGATCCCCTTGACGTCCATGAGGTCCTCCAGCTTGGCAAACGGGCCGTTTGACTCCCGGTGGGCAACAATCGCCGCCGCTGTGGCGTCACCAACACCTGAAAGACTGGTCAGCTCTTCTGCTGTAGCGAAGTTGAGTGAAACGAGCCCACCTGCGCCACGCGCCGGAGGCGCACCGCCCGACTGGGCACCGCCAGCTCCGAGCTCGTGAGGAACCGGCGGCGCGCCTTTGCTTGGCACAAGGATCTGTTGG
This sequence comes from Corynebacterium sp. NML 150383, assembly GCF_002285085.1. Lineage (NCBI taxonomy): Bacteria > Bacillati > Actinomycetota > Actinomycetes > Mycobacteriales > Corynebacteriaceae > Corynebacterium > Corynebacterium sp. NML 150383. The sequence goes on from NZ_NSGK01000003.1 coordinate 190,573, forward strand.
CCGTCGACGAGCAACTGCGCTTGGTTGAGCTGGTAGATGTCCGCGTCACCGGTTGGCCGTGCCACGTTAACGGCATCCGCGATTCGGGCTCCGTCTTGCAGCGTGACAAGCCCCTGGTTTTCCACTTGCCCGATCACGGAAACCACGATTTGGCCACTGGATTCTGCTTCAGTTGCAGTCGATTCCCACTGGGGCACAGATTCGCTGTGAGAGGGTGGGCGGGTGATGGCCCACCCACCGACCGCCAGAAATACGAGCACCACCGCGCTGATGGCATGTTTTGGAGCCACCTGGATGCGCGGCGGCGGATATTTTACGTTGAGGAGATCCTCTTCCCCCGTTGGACGAGTGAGTTCTTTAATTCTTGCTAAAGATTCCATATCGCGATTATACGCACTATTCGAATCATTCGGAAGAGGAAACGCACTATTCACTCAACATCGCAAGTAAGTGAATCTGGCCCGTGGGGCACCGACGAAGATCACGCAGGCGAATTACGCCGCAGGCCGCCCCTGCGAAGAGAAGACGACCGAAAGTCCAATAGCCCCACTACCGGTGTGAACTGCGAGCACATCCACCAGAGGCGCGACAAGTACGCGTGACCCGTTTGGCAGCACCTCTCTGAGTGTTTCCGCCAACTGCTCAGCAGCGTCCTCGCATTCGGCGTGTTGGACCGCAGCAAACACAGGGAGGTCCTCAGCGCGCTCCATCACAAGTTCTGCCAGCTTGGCAAACGCCTTCGTCTGCGTCCTCGTCTTCCCCGCCAGCTCGAATTTTCCCTCGTGCAACCGAAGAATGGGCTTCGTTGCCAACAGTGCTGCAGACAGCACCGCCGTGCCAGTTGAAAGCCGCCCGCTCTTACGAAGGTCATCAAGCTGGCTCAAGTACAACCACGTTTCGGAGCGCTCGATCGTGGCCCGTGCCATCTCCTCGCATTCGTCCAAATCAGCTCCCTCACGTGCAATCGTTGCCGCCGCCATCGCTGCGGCTCCAACTGCCATACCGGCAGCGTTTGTGTCCACCACTCGCACGTTTCCAGGAAAGACTCCCGCCGCCTGGACAGCCGCGGACCACGTTGAAGAAAACGATTTCGACAGATGCAAGGCGACGACGCCGTCGTCGCCTCCACGCTCGAGTTGGCGGCCGTAGCACGCAGCAAGCTCGATAGCGGTGAGTCCGCTTGTCGACGCCCCCTCGTCCCCGTCCAGCACGTGGAGGTCAACCACGGCAATATCCAACTCTCGCAGGAGCTCCTCCGAGAGTCCCGCTGCAGAATCAACGACTACGCGCACCGTCATGGCACGACCAGCCCTTGGTTCCAGGCTTCGAGGTACCACTGCATTCCGGCATCGGGCTCACTATAGGCAGGCATCGCGTACAGGCGCGCTGTATTTGTATTGCCTAGGCTCTTAAATAATGGGAATTGTGACACGTCAAGTCCCAGCAGGTTCGCTGTCAGCGCCGAGATCGTCCCTCCGTGCGCAACCAGGAGCACCGCGGAGTCATCCCACGCGTCGTATTCTGCAAGCAGCTCCTCAACAACCGGACGCGCGCGCTGCGCAACTTCGACGCGGCTTTCCCCTTCTGGTGGTGCCCACGCGGCATCGTTGCGCCAGCGAGCCCGCGCACCTGGGTGGGCCGCATCGACTTCTGCGTGCGACTTGCCCTGCCACTCGCCGAGGTGGGTCTCTCGGAGCCGAGCATCAGTCGACACGGGAAGCCCCAGCCGATCCGCGATGATCTGCGCAGTATTTGCCGCACGCTGGAGATCGGAAGCAACAATCTTTGACACTCCGAGCTTGGCCACCAATTCCGCAGCCGACCGCACCTGCGCCAAACCGGTCTCCGAAAGCGGGGAGTCTAGGTGTCCCTGCATCCTGTTGGTCGCGTTATATGTAGTTTGCCCGTGCCGCAGCAGAATTAGCCGGCGCTGCATCGGCGCTCCTTTGCTCGTAATCAATGTGGCGCGTTGAAAAGGGGATCAACGACGTTGGTTGCTGACGGGGTGGGCGTCGTCAAGCGTTAGTCTTCGTCCTCCGCGACCTCACCGGCAAGCGGCAGGTCTTCCAAGGTTTCGACCTCGCGAACGTCTCCGAAATCGCTCGGGCGCTCATACGGCGCGATGCCCTCAACCGAGATCGCCGGGCAATCGGCGTACAGCCGGTCCAAGCCGTAAAACTCGCGCTCCGCTTCGCGCTGCACGTGGACCACAAAGTTTCCGTAGTCAAGCAGCACCCAGCGGAACTCACGGTTCCCTTCCCGGCGCTTCGGCTCGAGTCCAGCCGCAGTGAGCTCAGACTCGACCTCATCGACAATGGAAGCGACCTGCCGCTCACTGCTTGCAGAGACGACTACAAAAATGTCCGTGATGCCCATGACCTGGGAGACATCGAGGACGGCAATGTTCGTGCCAAGCTTTTCGTCGGCCGCCTTAGCGGCAATCGTGGCTTGATCGATGGAGACCTGCGCTGCACTCAAGAAGCAATTCCTTTTCGCTGATAACAATAATGCGCCCCCCATTCTCCCACGATGAGCGCGCAAATTGCCACTTACTGGTAGAGCTGGTTCTTCCCGATGTATTGCACGACGCCGTCGGGAACCAAATACCAGACTGGCCTCCCCTGTCCTGACCGTTCCCGGCAGTCGGTCGATGAAATCGCCATTGCTGGAATCTCAATCAGATGCACGCGCCGCTGAATTTCCTCCGGAAACATGTCCTCGCTGAGCTCGTAACCGGGGCGCGTCACGCCGACAAATTCCGCGAGCTCAAACATGTGCTCCCAGTCGCGCCACGACATAATCGAGCTCAGCGCGTCCGCTCCCGTGATGAAGTACAGCTGCGCGTTGGGAAACTGCTCGCGGAGATCACGCAGCGTGTCCATCGTGTAGGTGGGCCCTCCCCGGTCAATGTCGACGCGAGAGACAGAGAACCGCGGATTTGACGCTGTGGCGATCACCGTCATCAAATACCTGTCTTCAGCGGCAGTAATTGTGCGTCCCGCCTTCTGCCACGGGTTACCTGTGGGCACAAACACCACCTCGTCGAGCTGGAAGCGGTCCGCGACCTCACTCGCGGCGACGAGGTGCCCATGGTGGATGGGGTCGAAGGTGCCGCCCATGATGCCAATGCGCGCGGCATCATCCAACGAGTCTGCAAAAGCGTCGTCCATGCTGCTTAGCGTACGCGGGACGTCGTTCGTATGATGCCATGACTCCGCTTTTCTGACCGGACCGCGGCAATTGGCCTAGTAGCGGACTTGGTCCACGAACCTGCCGAACGAGTCCGATACCTGGTTGTCCCACCGGGAGCCCCAGATGAAGTAGCGCCCGTGATTACCGCCGTTTCCCTGAGAAGCGCGCAGCGTTTGCACGGAAAGGTCGCAGACACCATCGAGGGGCAGGCAGTAGTTCACGCGGTTGCCAGTGCCAGCGGCCGTGCGGGAGTTAAACGGCAGGAATCCGAGAATGCCACCCGCGCCACCGCCCGGCACGCCAACGGTGGACGGGTCACCGGCAGCGGTATTCGGATTGCCAAAGTAGACCACACCGGCGAGCTGGCCGCGCCGCGCGAGCTCACGCTCGTGCTCAAGCATGATCATCGCGCCCTGGGAGTATCCCGACAGGATGTACTGCGGGTGGCAGCCCGTCGTGGCTTCGTACCCGTTGATCATGGCCATCACGCCAGTGCGACCAACCTGCACAGAGTCGAGGAACTCGTTCCCGGCGCGCATCGCCATGCGGAGCACGGGGACGGAGTATTGCATTGCGAGGCTAAACGCCTGCAGCGCTGTCGTCGGTGCAATGACGTTGGGGACCTCATACTCGGGGTACACAGCCGGGTAGAAACGAGGCTCAAGGCCGAGTACTTCGACGTCCTTCATCAGGGAATTGCCGCCGTGCGTGGCCGCGTAACGCCCCTCAGCGTGGCGGAGGAAGGCACGGATCGTCTGCCCTTCCCAGCCGTTCGACACCCACGGCGCCTGCGGGGAGTAGCTTGTGCGGAAAATCTGGTCGTTTTGTCCGGACCCGCGTGCGGCAACAAAGGCGACGGCTGGGCATCGGTGCTGCGCTTCGGCCTTTGGGGTCGGGCTCAGCGGACTCGCGACAACGGTAATTGCGGCAACCAGGGCGATGACAATCGCGCAGAGGCGAGCGCGGAGATTGGCATGAGAATTTAACACGCCAATGAGCATATAGCCAGTTGCCACCAATGTCTCATTACGATCACGGGCGGGTCTGACCAGCCCCCTCCAAGATCCACTTTGTGCTGGTCAGCTCGGGAAGTGCCATCGGTCCGCGCGCGTGCAACTTCTGGGTCGAGATACCAATCTCTGCGCCCATTCCGTATTCAAAGCCATCAGTAAAGGCAGTCGAAGCGTTCAGCACGACTGCCGCAGCATCGACCGAATCGGCAAACTGCTGCAGCGTCGACGCGTTCAGCGACGCGATCGCCTCGGTGTGCCCGCTGCTGTACGCAGCGATGTGCTGAGTCGCACCGTCGACGCTCTCAACCACGGCGCACGCAATGTCCATCGAAAGGTACTCCTCAGCCCAATCAGCCTCGGTAGCCTCAATAATTCCTTGCGCCTGAAACGCGCCAAGCTTTTCGACGTCGCCGTGCACCGTCACCCCCGCTTCCTGCAATGATTGGACGATTCGGAGTTTGTCTGCGTCCGGGAGCGCGGCGTCGATAAGCACTGTCTCCGTCGCGTTACATACGGAGCACCGGCGGGTTTTGCCATTGAGGAGCATCGCTATGGCGTCATCGAGATGGGCGTCACGGTCAATGTAAAAGTGACAATTGCCGGTACCGGTCTCAATAGTCGGAACAGTGGCGTGTTGAACGACTGCATCGATAAGCGCCGCGCTACCGCGCGGAATGACAACGTCCACTAGACCGCGCGCGGTGATGAGTTCCTGCACCGAATCGTGACTCTCACACGGCAGGAGTTGCACCGCTTCGCGCGGGAGGTCGAACTGGTGGAGGGCGTCCTGGATAATAGTCACCAAGGCGGAGTTGGAATGAACCGCCGACTTCGAGCCCCGCAAAAGCGCGGCGTTGCCTGACTTCAACGCCAACCCGAATGCGTCAACGGTGACGTTGGGTCGTGCTTCGTAGACCATGCCCATCACCCCGAGTGGAACGCGAACTTGTCGCATGCGGATGCCGTTAGGCATGGTATGACCTCGGAGCACCTCGCCGATGGGATCGCCGAGGTTCGCCGCCTGCTCCAGGCCGGCAGCCATCGCCTCGACACGCTGTTGGCTGAGCGCCAGACGGTCCACCATCGCCTCTGACATACCGTTGGCGCGCGCCGCCTCGATGTCCTTCTCGTTGGCGGCCAGGATTTCGTCCACTCGCTCCACTAGAGCACCCGCGGTAGCAATGAGAACGCGGTTCTTCACCGCGGTCGATATTTTCGCAAGCAGCGGCGCGACCCGCTTCGTTTCACGCGCGAGTTCCTCCACAGACACCGTTTTGTAACCGGATTGGGCAGTGCCATCCGCTGCTGTGTTTCCACTCATTCTAGTACCCCGCCTCGACGTCGACTTCGGTGCTCATCGATTCGCCCGCGGCAAACAACTCCCAGTTTCTGGCCGCAAGCGCGCCAACCCGGCGGGCCATAAAGCGCGGAATGTTCGCAGTGTGGGGCGTAATCACCACATTATCCATCTCCCAGAGCGGATGGTCTGCAGGCAGCGGTTCGGGGTCCGTTACATCCAATCCGGCACCCGCAAAAGCGCCGTCTTGCAAGGCTGTTGTCAGCGCCTCCGTATCAATCAGCGCTCCCCTCCCTACGTTGACGATCACCGCGTTATTCCGCATCTTCGCCAGCACCGAGGCATCAACCAAGTGTCGAGTTTCCGGAGTCAGTGGCGCCAGGAGAACGACACAATCGGATTCGGACCACACAACCTCCATCGCTTCGACATCCCCCATGGCAACGGTGCGTTCAGCCCCGTTGACGTCACGGCCCGACCGATTCACCGCGGTAATCTCAACGCCGAACGGCGCGGCAAATTCGATGAGCTTCTTCCCGATTCCACCCGCGCCGATGATCGCGAGCTTCTTCGTGTCAAAAAGGTACTCAGTTTCGCCAAAGAGTTGCTCCTGGTTCCACTCGCGAGACACTGCCTTGTGGCGGTGGAGCACAGCGAGGAGCAGTGCCAGCGTAGCTTCTGCAACCGTGTCATCGTAAATTCCAGCTGCGTTGGCAAAACGGACACCGCGCTCAGCGTGGCGGGCAAGAATTCCAGCTTCAAGCAGCTGCTCAACACCCGCATAACCGATCTGCACGACCTTGACGCTATCCGGCAGTTCAGCGGGGAAATCCGACGGTCCGCCGCGGAAGATCAGCAAGTCAGGGTTCTCCGAAAGGTCGACCAATTCATGACCCGCTGCGCGCAGGTGGTCCGCGGACTCTTTCCACGGTGAGGGCAAAAATGCGTACTTCATGCCCCCACAGTAATCGCTACAGGCGGCTCGCGTACTGAGAAAGGTAGTCCGCATGCACTACCGGCCGACGCTTGGATTCTTCCAGCTCGGTAGTGTGCTTGCCCAACATCCCATGGAGCTCTGCGGCATCAAATGCAACTTCACCGCGCGCAACGACCTCGGAGTCAGGGCCGAGGATCTCTACAATGTCGCCTGCGTGAAAATCGCCCTCGACATCAGTAATACCCACCGCGAGCAAACTCGTCCCACCCCGAGTCACCGCGTCAACCGCGCCGGCGTCCAAGCGCAGCACGCCCTCTGCGTCTGCCGCATAGAGCGCCCAGAACTTCCACGCCCGTAACTGTGATTCCGGTCGTGTATGGAATACCGTCCCGCAATCGGCCGGACCGAGCGCCTGGTCAATATTGCTTGCCGACGTCAACAACACCGGTACCCCACCCCGCGCCGCAAGCCGCGCCGCCGACACTTTGGCCGCCATACCCCCGGTTCCGAACGCGCCTCCGTCGCCCGCAGCGACTCCCTCGAGGTCGCGGCCACTGCGAACCTCACTGATGAACGTTGCATTGGGGTCGGAGGGGTTTCGGTCATACAACCCGTCGACGTCGGACAAGAGCACGAGTGCGTCCGACGAAGTCAGCGTGGCTACGATGGCCGAGAGCCTGTCGTTATCACCAAATCGCATTTCTGTCGTGGCGACCGTATCGTTCTCGTTCACGATTGGCACCGTGCCAAGCTGCCGCAGCCGGTCAATGGTCCGCTGCGCGTTGCGCGCACGCTCGCGTGCCCCTGCGTCTGCTTGCGTCAGCAGCACCTGGCCGGTGGTTCGCCCGTAGCGTGCAAAAGACGACCCCCAAGCCTGAGCAAGATGGACTTGTCCCACTGCTGAGGCGGCCTGCTTGGTCGCCAGATCGCGCGGACGCTGGTGCAGACCCAGCGGCTTGCAGCCGGCCGCAACAGCACCAGACGAGACGACGATGATGTCTGTTCCCGTGCTCATACGTGCATGCATTGCATCCACGAGCGCGTCGATTTTCGCAGTGCTGACTGCCGAATCCTCATTGACTAAGGAACTCGAACCAATCTTCACCACGACCCGGCGCGCCGCAGCAATTTGTGCACGCAGCTGGGATTCAGAGGCCATGGGTTGCTAGCCCTCCCAGCGCTTCCGCTCGGCTTCTTCACCGTCGCCGTAATCAAACTCATCGATCAGGCCACGGCGAGCCTGCGAGGCACGCTTGCGTTCTGCCGCGGAGACGCGATTCGTGTCGTAGAGGCGAGCGTCGCCACCGCGGCCAGCAAGTGTCGGGTCGCCGCCACGCATCGGTTCCCAATCAAACGAGATTTCACCGATCGTGACCGTATCGCCCTCCTTGGCGCCGATCCGACGGAGCTCGTCCTCAACACCAGCCTTTTCCAGACGGTCGGAGAGATAGCCCACTGCCTCGTCGTTGTCAAAGTCGGTTTGCCGGATCCATCGCTCAGCTTTCTCGCCCGTAACAATCCAGCCCTCGGGGTACAGCGGATCGCGCTCGACAGTGATGCCGGAACCGGACCGCCCTTTTCTCCCCACTGCGCGTGGTCGGATGATCTGCGGCTCCGCGCCCAGTGCGTTGCCGCTCGCACCGGCGGCCTTTCGAGCTGCTTTACGCTGCGCGTCACGCGACTTCTTCACAACGTCCCACATCGCCCACTTCAGCTCTTCGAGCCCCGCGCGAGTCACTGTGGACACGAAGTACACCGGCCAATCAAACTTGTCCTTGATGTCACTGAGCAGGAACTCTGCAAGCTCCGCCGCGTCGGGAATATCCAACTTGTTCAGCACGATGACCCTTGGCCGTTGGCGAAGGTCCCCGAGCCCGGAATCGTGGTCGAGTGCCTCGGCGTAGCTATCAAGCTCAGCCTCGAGTGCTTCAATATCCGAGATCGGATCGCGCCCAGGCTCAAGTGACGCAACATCGACCACGTGAATGAGCACGGCGGTTCGCTCGATGTGGCGAAGGAAATCAAGACCGAGCCCCTTCCCTTCGCTGGCACCCGGAATAAGTCCCGGCACGTCGGCGATGGTAAACGTGTCGTCGCCGACGTCGACCACGCCGAGATTGGGCGCAAGTGTGGTGAACGGGTAGTCCGCAATTTTCGGCTTCGCAGCGGACAGTACTGAAATGAGGGATGACTTACCGGCCGATGGGAAACCCACCAAGCCCACATCTGCGACAGACTTCAGCTCAAGAATGAGATCATGCGCTTCACCAGGTTCCCCCTTCAGTGCGAACCCCGGGGCCTTCCTCTTCGCGGTGGCCAGTGCTGCATTACCTAGCCCGCCAAAACCGCCTTCTGCGGCAATAAACTTCGTCCCCGGAACGGTGAGGTCGGCGAGTATCTCGCCATCTTCACTGCGTACGACAGTGCCGACGGGCACATGGAGGATGAGGTCTTCGCCCCGGGCGCCATTGCGGTGATCGCCCTCGCCGTTTGCACCACGTTCAGCCTTCACATGCGGCCGGTACTGAAAGTCGAGCAGCGTGTGCACCTGGGTCGACACCTCGAGGACAATGTCCCCACCGTGTCCACCGTTGCCGCCGTCCGGCCCACCGAGTGGCTTGAACTTTTCGCGGTGCACGGAGACACAACCGTGCCCGCCGTCGCCCGCTTGCAGGTGCAGAACCGCACGATCAACAAACTGCGCCATGGTTACGCCCGCCTTTCCGTGATTTCGTGCTTCTCACTTGCAGGGTACCGGGTCGGGGATCGACTACTCGCCGATACCCGCCACCGCGCGAACGGTGTCGTCTGAAATTCGACGAAGCTCCTCACCGGACACATTGTTCTGACTGATCCACAGCTTGTGCTGGTGCTCTAGCCGGTCCGCGAAATTGCGGGCCCAGCGACCATTGCTTCGCTCCGCGGGCGGAAGTGCTTCGTAGGCTGCGACGACAGTATCGGTGAGCAAGTCAGCGTCGACAAGCCAGCCCCTGCCGGTGATGCTTGCTTCCACAATGCGCGCGACGTCGACGGGCGAATAGTCGGGGAACTCAATGGAGTTCGGGATACGCGAACGCAAGCCTGGGTTTGCATTCATGAACTCGTCCATCTCCTTTGTATAACCGGCAAGAATGGCGATGAACTTACTCCGGTCATTCTCCAGGCGAGGAAGCAGTGTCTCCACTGCTTGCAGACCGAAATCGTTAGCGCCGCCTGCTGCGGTGAGCTGGTACGCCTCGTCGATGAACAGGACGCCGCCGAGCGCTTCATCCAGCGCACGGGTGGTCTGCTTTTCAGTCGCGCCAATCACCGATCCGACGAGGTCAGAGCGCGTGACTTCCTTGACAGTGGGGGATTCCAGAATGCCGAGTGCGTGGAAAATTTCCGCCACTATACGCGCAACGGTCGTCTTGCCAGTACCCGGGTTGCCAGAAAAGACCATGTGGTAGGTCGGCGACGACGTCTGCAGACCTTGCGCTTCGAGGCGCTGATTCGTTTCCGCAACGCGCACCAATTCGGCCGCCCACTGCTTGACCTCTTCGAGGCCAATCAGGCTCTCCAGCTGATCCAACAGCTCTTCGACACGCTGACCACTCGATTCTCCGCCCGAAACCGCGCGAATATCGGCGTCAGTCACGCTCGTAATTTCCTCATTCGTCACCTTCGACAGATCACCCGCGTATTCGCGTGCAAGTCGACTACTAATGGAGCTGATGAGCTTATCCTCGAAGTTTCTCGCCCAACGGCCATTCGAACCGTCGCCGGAACGTCGATACTGACGGCGGATCGCCGAATGCAGCGCTTCCTCATCAAAGGTGTAGCCCTTCTTTGCCAAGCTCGCCGCACCGATCTGCGCAAGCTCGTCGGCAGAGTAGTCCTCAAAGTCAAACCGGTTCGGGATGCGGGACTTCAAACCGGGGTTCATTGAGAGGAAGTCCTGCATTTTGTCTGTGTAACCTGCAAAGATAATCACGATGTCTTCGCGGTTGTTCTCCATAAATGTGAGGATCGCATTCACGGCTTCCTTGCCAAAGTCGTTGCCTCCCTCAGAGTGAAGGTCGTAGGCCTCGTCCACAAACAGGACGCCGCCGCGGGCTTCTTCAAGCACCTTGTTCGTCTTCTGGGCGGTGCCACCAATGTGCTCCGCAACGAGGTCCGCACGTCCAACCTCGACGAAAGTGTTCGTGCGCACCGCTCCTGCGCTATACAGCGCCTGGCCAAGAAGGCGAGCGACGGTCGTCTTACCTGTACCCGGGTTGCCGAGGAACATGGAGTGCATAACCACCGGCTCGGATGCGAGGCCAAGCTCATTGCGGCGCTGATTGAATTTCACGCGGTCCATAAAGGAGGCGATCTGCCGCTTCACGCTCGCAAGGCCGATGAGCTCGTTGATCTGCGCCATCGGATCGCCAGGTGCCGAGGCGACAGCCCCTGCAGCGCCGCGTCCTTGGGAACTTTCGCTGACTTGACCGCTCTTCCCCGTGTTTGCTGACGTGGGCCCGTTGACCGGCGTGGGCGCTTGGACCTGCTTCCATTGCCCATCGACGCTTTCGAATACGGCGGCAACGTCGACGTCCACCTGGCTGCCATTCTGCGAGTAGATTGCAATCTGCGCACCCTGCGTGAGCTTTGTATCTTCGACGCTGAGCACGGAGCCATTGACCAGAAACTCACCGTAGGAGGCAAAGAGAGTGAGCTCATCGAACTCGCCTCGACTGCCGTTTTGGAGGACGAGCTGGCGGAAGTTTGCCATCGACGGGTGGAGCACCAAGGAACCAGATAGCCGCGAGTTTTCAGCCATGATCGAGAACGCTCGCGTGTTTTCAAATACGGCCAGCACACCGTCGAGAATCTGCGACCACCCGAGAAATGACCGCTTGGCCACAAGTTCCCCTCCGCTCACCGAGAGCGTCGCATTTGTTACACCCGCGGGAGATTCAACAATCGCATCCTCAAGCAAGAGCCTTCTGCCCCTGGCAAAAATGGCGGGCATATTGCTCGACCGTTGCGCGGTGACGACACGCGTACGAACTAGCTCGCCAAACGACTGGTCAAACACGTTGAAGCAGTTTTGCCCATCTGCCTGCAGAATCGTTGCGTCCTCAATGCGCACGGTGCCGCCGTTTTTCGCACAAAGCGCGCCGGTGACCGCGATCGTGGTTTCGTCGCGACCAGCCCCTCGAATTGTGAAGTGCCGCATCTTTTCCGGCACCGACTGCATCCGGTACTCCCCGGCTTCAAGAATCACCGTCGCCTCTGGCGCAAGCCTTGGGGCTACAACGCGGTCAAAGTCCGCACCTTCGGAAGCACTCCACCGAACTTCTGTTTCGTCAGCGCTCTCCCGCTCCACGACGCATGAGCTCTGATCAACATCAACCGTCGCGCCACCGGAAGCCTTGACGGTAATGCGCTCTCCAGTTTGGCTGCTCATCTGCGGAATCCGGACCGTAGCGTCCTTCACAAAGATCTCGGGGCGGCTCGTATCGACGTGCGCGCGCTGCCCCTCGAGCACACCTCCGCCAGCGACAGCTGCAATTCTCTTACCTGCCGGAGTCTTGATGGCTACGCCTTCGCCGAGGTGGGCACGTCCGCCCTTATTAATGATGAGGGTCCCCACTGTGGACGAAGCGATCGTTGCACTCACATTTGAAAGAATTTCGAGCGCGTCGGTGTGGGATCGTTCAACTGCGATTTGAGCATTTTGCGCGCCAAGGATCGCCTTCTTGGCGTCGCTGCCACGTACATCAGAATTCACCACGTTGAGCTGCGCATCTTTGACCCCGACAGCAGGGTACGTCGAAACTGTCGGGATTCGCACAGTGCAATAGCTCAGGGTTGCTTGTCCAAGGTTACAAATGACAGCGTTTGCCTCATTCGGCCCCATCACGCTCACACCAACTAATGCCGCACCATCGGCAAGTACGACGCGGCCATGGAAGATTACACCCCGACCACTCGCCTGCACGGTGCGCCCTACAACGCGAAGTGTTCCAACTGAGTACTCCCCAGGTGTTACCGTCAGCGTTCCACCCAAAGGGAGCTGCTCAAGTAGGGTTGCGAGATCATCGTGCGTGGTTGCCTGCATCTACACTCCTTTTCGCGAATTCTGCTCCACCTTACGTCAGCCCCGCATGCATGTGCGCTCAATATGCATTTTCGCAACCCCTTGACGACACACACAATTTTTCGGTAGGTTCGACTCATGGACTACTCAAACGAAATTAGCAACTACTTTATGTTCCGTCGCAATGGCATCAAACTCGCCGAGTGGGTTGCCAGATCAAATAAAACACTCGGCGAGCTCGTTCAACTAGGGATGCCAGAGGATTACGCGATGGATGTGCTCGACCTCGCGGAGCTGCTCTTTCGCCCGGTAGTGCACACGAGATACCAGAAACGGTGCCGAAAGTACGCAGCGAACAACGAACATTGCGTCGAAACTCTAGCGCTCATTTTCCGTGCTTCTCGCAGTATTAAAGATCCGACACAGCGGTGGAAATTCCGCGAAGAACTCTGCAATACTGCAGGTGACACAGACGTTGTCCGTCGCACAGCGCGGAGAATCAAGAAGGCATATCAACCGACCCAGAGCCCCCAGGACGGGGTGCGAGTAAGGCGCTCCGGCGCGAAGACGACTGTGACGTTTACAGGCGATTCCAGCGCTCTAGAGGATGTCGTCAATACGCTCAGGAGCGGCACCAATAAAACCGGTGATCCACTTGATCCAATTCTTTGGCTGTGCGGAAAAAGGCAGGCTCACTCGACAGGAGGTTGCGCGCACGCGGTTATGCCGATGAGTGACTTGCAGGCCATTATGAAAGGAAGCGCCTGTTCCACCGGGGTGCGGCTCGCGGATGGATCAGTAGTTCACGGATCCGATTTCGCCGACCGCGAGTTGATCTCATTAGGCCGCATTACGCTTGTAGCCGAGGGATATGGCCCTCCAGGTCACACCACCGTTCCGGCAGATTCTCCAGGCATGCAAAAAGCCGCGTAGCCCCCGAAATCGGGGCCACGCGGCCTAGCGTGTTGCCAACTTTGGCTTACGCGGTGGCTTCGTCCTCAACGACGCCTGCAGCCTCTGCCTGCTCCAGGACCTCGGAGGCAACGCCCTCACCATCGGCCGGGATGATGTTCACGATGCGACGCTTACGCTTGATACCGAACTGGACAGCGCCCGGCTTGAGCGCGAACAGGGTATCGTCCCCGCCACGGCCGACGTTGTCGCCGGGGTGGAACTTGGTACCGCGCTGACGGACGAGGATCTCGCCGGCCTTGACCTGCTGGCCACCAAAGCGCTTCACGCCGAGGCGCTTGGACTCAGAGTCACGACCGTTCGAGGAGCTGGATGCACCCTTCTTGTGTGCCATTTGTCTATCTCCTTAAAAGTAAGTCTTACTTGATGCCAGTGATCTTGACCGTGGTCAGCTGCTGGCGGTGGCCCTGGCGGACCTTGTAACCGGTCTTGTTCTTGTACTTGAGGATGTCGATCTTCTTACCCTTGCCGTGCTCGACGATCTCAGCCTCAACATTGACCTTGGACAGTGCATCTGCGCCGGAGGTGACGTCTGCGCCATCAACGAGAAGGATCGGGGTGAGTGCAACCTTGTCGCCTGCTTCACCCTCCAGCTTCTCGACCTTGACGAGGTCGCCTTCGGCAACCTTGTACTGCTTGCCGCCGGTCTTGACGATCGCGTACATAGAGGGTTACCCCTTATCTCTACTCGCGCATCCGCCGGCATGCTTCGGTGGACGCATGGAACTTCATTTCAGTGCTTCAGGACCTGATCGATCCGCCGTGCCCGCATGCTTGGGCAACGAGGCGGCACGCCCCAAAAACAACGACTGCCAAAGACTACACCGAACCGGGGCGTTTCTCCAAACCGCGACCTGGGGCGCTGTGCCTCAACGACCTCGGGCGCTAGGAGCGGCGCTTGCGTGCGGCCCGTCGGCGGCCGCGCCGGCTTCGCTGGCGTCCTGCCTCCTCACCATGCTGCTCCGAGTCCTTGTCCTTACCTTCGTGTCCACGGGTGCCGCGTTGGCGGCTGGTGTCCTCGTGGGCGCCGGCATTGCGAGGGTTACGCCCGCCATCTTGTCGGGGGTTGGGCGCGGAACCGTGCTCGGACGACTCACTCCGATTCGTCCGCCGTACCGCTCGACGGCGACGACGGCCTCCAGAGGCATCACGGGAAGTTTCGGCGCTGCCACGCTTTCCCGTCGATTCACCGGCGTTCGCCCCTCGGTCTTGCGTACCAGATTGATCCGTCGTGCCTCGCCTTACAGGTTGCTGGGCTTCACTCGCCTGCGGATCGTCGTCCCACTCGTTGCGTTGTGGCCGTTGATCGGAGCGAGAGTTGCCCCGTGTCTTCCGTCGACGCCGCGGTGACTTCTCAAAGTCCGCCACTGCATCTTCAAAGCTCTGCCGCGAGTTGCCAGTGTTCTCGTTTTCTCCCTGCGCAGGAGCTTCAGTCTCGATCGAGGAACTGCGGGTTGCTGCTCTCCGAGCGCTGCGACGCTTCTTGGATCGCCCTGCTCGCGAGGTTCGCTGCGCCGGCGCGTCTTCATGATCGTTGTCGTCGTCGGCATCCCCGAAAGCTCCGCCCGACGCCTCAACTGGCTTCGAGTGCTCGGCCTTCGCGTTCTTTCGCTGCGCTTGACGTCGCCTGCGCCTGTTGCGTCCACCACGCTCATTGCCACCATCGGACTGCTGAGTTTCACTTCCGGCCTCATTGACGCCGTCGTTCTCTGCTGGCTCCGAGCTAAGAACAGTGTTTTCCTCACTGCCGCGCTGATCTCGGTGCTCCTCGGCGTCTGGTGCGTTCTGCTCAGGCGATTGCGAACGATTTCGTCCGCGACCTCGACCGGAGCCGCGACGACCGCGTCGCCTCGACGAAGTCTTCGGCTCGTCCTCCTTCTCCTTTTCTGCCGCCACAACAGCATCCGCCAATTCGTCGATGGCCTCGTCATCCAGCGCCTTCTCTACGGGTTTCGGTGCCTCGGAGAGCGCAGAATGCATCGCTCTGGCCGCAGGGTGCTGCCCGGACGGGAGTCGCCTGGAATCGACGCGCCCGTATCGCGCTCGCTTCTCTTCAACAACTGGATCTTCGGTCAGCAGAATGCCTCGACCGTCGCAGCAGTGGCAGGGTACAGAGAACGTCTCAAGAAGACCGTTCCCAAGACGCTTTCTAGTGAGCTGTACCAAACCCAGAGAAGTTACCTCGGAGACATTGTGGCGGGTGCGGTCGCGCCCCAGTGATTCCTTGAGACGTCGAACAACCAATTCTTGGTTCTCCGGCAGGATCATGTCGATGAAGTCGATGATGATCATGCCGCCGATGTCGCGCAGGCGGATTTGGCGAACAATCTCCTCGGCTGCTTCGAGGTTGTTCTTTGTCACCGTCTCCTCGAGGTTTCCGCCGGATCCGGTGTACTTGCCGGTGTTGACGTCGATAACCGTCAGCGCCTCGGTGTGTTCGATGATCAAGGTGCCACCGGACGGTAGCCACACCTTCCGAGCCAAAGCCTTTTCGAGTTGCTCATCCACGCGGTACGTCTCAAAAGCATCGCGTCCATCGTGCTTCTTGCTGCGGTACTTCTTGACGCGTCCGAGCAAGTCAGGCGCGACGGATTCAACGTACGCGCGAATAGTTTTGTACGACTTCTTGCCGTCAACGATGAGTTTATTGAAGTCTTCGTTAAAAAGATCCCGCACGACCTTGATCAATAGTGCCGGCTCCTCATAAAGGGTCACCGGCTTCGCGCCATGAGACTTCTTCTCACGTTCGGCGAGTTCCTTGATCTCCTCCCACTGGCTGTGAAGGCGCTGCACGTCCGCCGCAATAGCTTCCTCAGTGATGTTTTCGGCAGCGGTGCGGATGATCGCCCCACCCTCCTCAGGTACAACCTTGTGGAGGATCTCCTTCAAGCGCTTACGCTCCGGGGCCGGAAGTTTGCGGGAGATCCCGGCTGTCCGTCCTCCCGGAACATAGACAAGGAACCGCCCCGCCAACGAAATTTGGGTCGTCAGACGGGCGCCCTTATGCCCAACCGGGTCTTTGGTGACCTGGACGACGACCTGGTCGCCGGACTTCAGCGCGTTTTCAATTCGTCGCGCGCGACCCCCGAGTCCAGCAGACTTCCAGTCGATTTCGCCCGCGTACAGCACACCGTTTCGGCCTTGTCCGTAGTCAATAAACGCGGCTTCCATGCTGGGCAGCACGTTTTGCACGCGCCCAAGGTAGATGTTCCCAACCATGGTGACCTGGTCTTCTGTGTCAACAAAGTGCTCAACAAGCAGGCCGTCCTCGAGCACCCCGACCTGTGTCACCATTCCCGTGCCATAGTGCCGCTCGCGGTCCCGCACCACCATGGTGCGCTGAACGGATTCGCGGCGCGCAAGAAACTCTGCCTGGCTGACGATGCGCGAGCGCTTACGCTCCTCCGCGCTCCGCTCACTGCGGCGACGTCGCTTCGCTTCCAGACGAGCCGATCCCTTGATCGCCTTCGGTTCGTCTATCTGCTCAGCCTCTTGCGTATCGACGCCACGCTCTGCACCATTAGCGTTTTCCTGCCCACGTGAATCGCTGGCCTTGCTCGCCTTTGCGTTGCCGCGGTTCCGTTTCTGCCGCCCGCTGCGCGCGGAGTCCGCAGAGCTTCCTTCCGCTGTGCGCAAGGTACCGTCCCCAGAATCAGAAGATGAGGCGTCCGAGTCATCCAGTCCGTCGGATCCTTCTGCCACCTCGCGGTCAGCGGCACGGGCAGCTTGCGCTGCACGACGAGCGCGTCGACGCTGCGAACGAGTCGGAGCCTTGAACAGCGGAGCGTACTCGGTGACCGACTCGTCCTCTGGCGCCGGCGTCACGTCAGGTTCCACGTCAGTAAGCGGCTCGTCGGAAGCATCGCCGCTCGGATCCGTGCCCGGTTCATCTGCGGTGGCCAACTCGGCATTGACCTTGTCCTCAATTTGGTGGATCTCGTTCTCTACGTCTTTGCGTACGCGGTGTCGGATCTTCTCGTCCGCGTCGGAAGACTCGTCCCCAGCGTCGCTTGATTGGGGTGCGTTGGTGTCGGGAGACAGTGCGTCGAGAAGCTGCTCGCTCTCCGCGCGAGTGAGCGAGGACTGCGCTACCTTGACTACTCCCATGTCCGACAGCGCAACGACCAGGTCTTTCGAAGGCACGTTGAGCTCTTTGGCCAACTGGAAGACGCGCATCTTGTCCTTGAGGCGAGAGCGGTCAAACGTCGCGTACGGGTTGACCGTTGGCTCATTGGCTGGCTGTTCGCGCTTCGCAGGAGCCTTCTTTGTTGACTTCTTTGTCGATTTCTTGGCCGGCTTTGTCGACTTCTTCGCCGTCGCCTTCGTGCTGCGGCGCTTCTTTGGCGTGGATTCCTCGTTCTGTGCCACGAACCTATTCTCCTGTTATGCGTCTGCCCGCACAGCTTCTGCGCCGGGCACCGGGCGCTGGCATTTCCTGCCGCCGCCGCACAGTGCCGCGCGAATGCGCGGGACTTCAATGTCAAAGTTTGTCAGCACGCGCGGCGTCAACAACGTCAACAACGTGAATATCGTCAAGGACGTCAACGACGCGATGCTTGCCATCTATTGTGGCACAGGCCCCCGCCCCGCGCGTTTACCCCGCCCTGTCCACGGTCAGTCCTCTTGACCAACCGCTAGTGGTTCTCGCTCTGCGGCCCCTCCGCAAGCTCGAGGAAGCGCACAACTCCGCCAATAGTTGTTTCGACGACTGGTTTATCCCAACCCGCAACAACAAGGGATGACCCAACAATTGCTCCGAGAATTGCTTCGCCGTCCGCGTTGGTAACGCCCGCGTACTTGAGCAGTGCGTCGATGGCGTTGACTGCCTCGTAAAACTGCTCTTTGACCATCTCCTGCAACGCGGGTGCCTCGCGCTCGGCATCGACGGTTGCGGAAATAATCCCGCGCACCCAGTCTCGGTGCCCACAGGTCACAAGATCCAGCGTCGCTGCAGCGAGCTCACGCCGATCTTCTCGAATCTTGGGGTCCTTCAGCGCCTCCTCAAGGATCGCCGCCTGTACGGCGTGGAATCGCTCAAAGCACGTCTGGATGAGCTTCTCACGGCTCTCGTAGTAGTAACCAATCGAGCCAACCGGCACCCCAGCACGCGCGGCCACGTGCCGATGAGTGACTGAGGACATTCCCTCCTGCAGGAGAAGATCAATCGTGGCCTTTTCAATAGACGCGCGCTTCGCTTTTGCACGTTCTTGCTCTGGCTTGTCGTTGACCATCTCCGAGCCTTTCTCCGATAAAGCATACGATGGACTCATCGCAGCGTGACGCTTTCCTATGCATTGTGACATATGTATTGAGTCGCAATAAATCATCTGAATGATTTACGAGTTTTGCCCAGGAAAGCATAGAAAAACGCTACCCCAGGATGCGCTCTTCCGGGGGTAGCGTTGTCGAAAGTTTGGTGTGGTTGGTTACTTGTTGGGGAACCAGATGGCGATCTCACGCTCTGCAGATTCCGGGGAATCGGAACCGTGCACCACGTTCTCACCGACGGTCAGCGCGAAGTCGCCACGGATGGTACCCGGGGTCGCCTTCTCCACCGGGTGGGTGCCGCCTGCCAGCTGGCGCCAGGCAGCGATCGCAGACTCGCCCTCAACGATGCCAGCAACCAGCGGCGCAGAGGTGATGAAGTCTACGAGGTCACCGAAGAACGGCTTATCCTTGTGCTCTTCGTAGTGCTTCTCGGCGGTCTCGCGGTCCGCGGTACGCAGATCCATCTCCACCAACTTCAAGCCCTTGCGCTCGATGCGGGAAATGATTTCACCGACGTGCCCGTGGGCAACGCCGTCCGGCTTAATAAGAATCAAAGTACGTTCGGTCATGGACCAGACTCTACCGAAACCTCTCGCACGATGCGCGATGCATCTGCGGGCGTCGCGTCACGTTTCCACAACTGCACCTGCCGAACCGCACCATCTTCATTTCCCTCACGGATCATCCGCATAATTGTCGTACGCTGTTCCGGGTCAAGCGAAAGATCCGGGGCACCCATGTCCTGATACTTCATGTACAGCGCACATGCCAAAGCACCGCCCGCGATCACGATCGCAGCGGCGCCGACCCAACTCGGCCACGCAAACAACGACGCACCAACGGCGACAAGCGACATCACCGCAGCAAGCACCAGCAGGAAGAATCGCATGCCCTCCAAGCTACTAAGATTTAGGGGGATGTACCAGCATGTTCCGCTCCATGAGCTCGCGCTTAGCCAAGGCCTTCCTGACGCACCCGCGTTGACAGACCTGTCCACGGGCACGACGGTGACCTACCGCGAGCTCCGCACACTCGCTAACAACGTCTCGCGCGTACTGGCCCACGCCACAACATCACCCTCCCCCGTCATCGCGGTCCAACTCCCAAACTCGGTGGAGTTTGCGGCCGTGATCCTCGGCATCGCCCAGGCGGGTGCAGCGTCCAGTCTGATCGGCCCGCTACTTCGCAACCATGAAGCGAGACATCTCGCCGAGCTCGCCGGCGCAGACCCACAACTCGGCCTCATCCGGATGGAGCAGGCGCAAGCGCTGATACGCGGCACGACTCCCGCCGGTTGGCCACGCCGCGACGCTGCTAACCACACGCCCGCAGTCAGTGCTGCGAATGCACAAGAGCTCGCCTTCGTTCCGTACTCGTCGGGCACCACGGGGATGCAGAAGGCGGTGGGGTTGACGGGGGCGTCGGTAAGCGCAAACATGACCCAGTTTGCTGCAGCGATTGCACGAAGTGGGGTGGGTACTCACACCCCAACGATGTCGCCGCTGCCCTTCTCACACATCTATGGCTTGACCGCGCTGCTGCTCACCCCGCTCATGCTGGGGCATCACGTGCTCACGATGCAGCGCTTTGATCCGGAGCGCTTTGTGAGCGCGCACCGCGATTTCGCCGTGCAGCTCACATTCATCGCCCCGCCGCTCGCGCGCGTCCTCGAGACCGCCCCGGCCGATGCCTTCAACGCACTCGAACTGATCATCAGCGGCGCGGATCGACTCGACCCCACGGTGGCACGAACGGTGGAGTCGCGACTGGGCGCGAGCGTGATCCAGGGGTACGGAATGACCGAGACGTCGCCGGTCACCTTTGTTGGCGTGCGCGGCGAAACGCCTCCGGACTCGGTGGGGTTCCCGCTCCCCGATACCCGCTTCCGCATCGGTTCCGACGGTGAATTATCCGTCGCCGGGCCACAGCTCATGCGCGGCTACCTCGGGCAAGAGCCGATCGGTGAATGGTTTCAAACCGGGGACCTCGCGCGCGTGGGAACGCACGGCGAGCTCTACATCATCGGACGCGCCAAAGACACGATCAAATACAAGGGCTACCAGATCGCTCCGGCCGAGCTGGAGGCCACGCTGCTCGAGCATGAAGCAATTGTCGACGCCGCCGTCACCCCCTTTGTGCTCAATGGCACCGAGGTCCCCCGCGCCTTCGTCGTGCCCGCACCCTCACCGGCAGCCACGTCTGCCCGCCTCACAGCCGACGGTGTCATGCGGTTCGTGGCTGACCGGGTCGCGCCGTACAAGAAGGTGCGCGTCGTAGATTTTGTCGAAGAGATCCCCCGTAGCGCAGCCGGGAAAATCCTCCGCACCCAGCTGCGCGACCTGCCGCACGCAGACTAGCGCGCCGGGTCTTCTGCAGTGCCCAGGTGCTGGGTAACTAGGTACCCGGCGCGCATACGCTGCAGCATCTCCGAGCGCAGCTTGATGATGAAGAACCACACCACGCCGAACGTGATGCCGACGGCAGTGACGGACCAGTGGATGAAAAACCCGAAGATGAGCGGAATCTGGAGCGCCAGGTCCACCCACAGCATCACCGGCTTCTTCTGGAAGAACGCAACGACCACGTGCGCGAGGCCGATGACGGTGACGTAGACCCAGTTAAACGTGGTCCAGAGCTCCCCGTTCTCAACCTTGAGAATCACGGTGAGGATGAGGAAGATCGTGATCGCTTCCATCACGAGCGTGCCGGAAAGTACGCCGGTCAGGCCTGCCATCGGGTCTTTGACCGGGGCCTTGCCCGGGCCGAGGGGGCTCATATCCGGCTCGCGACGCGCGCCGCGGCGCGAGCGCCGGGTGTTGTTCTGGTCAGCCATGCCCTCATCGTATCGCTGAGAACGGTTGGGCCATAACTGGTGCGCGGTGGCGTCGACAAGCGCTTCGATCAACGCGCCTGGACGCAGTACTCAATTACTCGAGCGGCGACGTCGATTCCCGTCACCTCCGTGAGGGAGGCAAATTGGGCGTTCGAGTTCACCTCGCCGACAAGCGGGCTGGACGCATGGAGGAAATCGACCGAACCAATATCCAGGCCGAGCGCGCCCATCGCTGTGCGTGCAGTGTCCACGAAGTCCGCGGGCGGATCCCACGGCACCGCGCGACCGCCACCGGTCACGTTGGCGCGGAAGTCACCTCCCTGGCCGAACCTTTGCATCGCAGCAACTGGGGTCTCACCAACCATGAAGATGCGGGCGTCGTGGCCGTGGGATTCAGCGATGTATTCCTCCACGATCACGGGCGCGGGATGAGCGGCGCGGAGGAACGCGACCAGCTCCGCGGGGGCGTGGATCAGCTCGACCCCCTGCCCCCACGAGCCGATTGCACGTTTCGCCACGACCGGGTAGCCCAACTGACGGTCCACGGCAGCGAGGAATTCGCTCTCCTCCCATTCCGCGGCCGATAAGTTCCGGTACGCCAGCGGCGCAGTCAACGTGCACGGGTGCGCAATGCCGGCGTGAGAAAGCACCGCGTGCGTGTACGCCTTGTTATCGCACGCAGCGATCGCGGCCGCGGTGTTGATGGTGCGCACCCCCAGCGCTTCGAGCTGCGCGACGACGGCAACGTCTTTGTCCTGGATAAGCGCGACGCGCGGCAGCGGACCGGTGCCCATCGCGGCGACAACCTCATCGGTACTCACTCGCCGCAAATCAAGCCCGACCGCGCCGGCCGCACGCGCAAGAGCGCCGAACTGCCACTCAAACTTGTCCCAGTGCAGCCAGCGGTTGGTCACCAGCCAGGCAGCGTCGCAGCCCACCGCACTACGCCTCGGGCTCTTGCGCGTCCAGCGCAGTGAGGTAGGTGCGGGCATCACCGGCGGTGGCGATGGACCCGGTGACCAACACGCCCATGCCGTCTTCGCCAGACTCTTCGGCGACCTCGCGCGCCAGTTCCACCGCCGCCGGCAGATGCGCCTCGATCCGAACGCGGTCGTCACCGAACACGTCGTACGCCACATCCGCCAGCTCGTCGACGTCCATCGCACGTGGGGATGAGTTCTGAGTAATCACTACATCGCGCAGCTCGGACTCCAGCGCTGTCAGCATCTGGCGTGCGTCTTTGTCCCCAAAAATCGACACCACGCCGATCAGACCCGTGTAGTTGAAGTCTCGCTCGAGTGCGGAGGCGAGGGTGCGGGCGCCGTGGGGGTTATGGGCGGCGTCGATAAGCACGACCGGGTCCTTACCAAACCGCTCAATCCGCCCCGGGACCGTCACCTGGTCAAATCCCGCGCGAACGGCGTCGGCATCAAGCGGGTGCTCGCGGGTCACGCCGAAGAACGCCTCCACCGCGGCGAGCGCAAGCGACGCATTCGCCGCCTGGTGGGCGCCCGCGAGTGGGAGGAAGATGCCGTCGTACTCTCCACCGAGTCCGCACAGCGTGAGCTGTTGGCCGCCGACGGCAACCGTGGACTTCCCTACCGAGAACTCGCTGCCGCTCCGAGCAACGATTGCCTCTGTGTCCACCGCACGCTCGAGAATCGCGTGCATTGCGTCCGGCTCCTGCTCGGCGACCACCGCAATGTTTTCCGCCGGGCTCAACGCGCTCAACGCGTCCGCCTCGCGGGGCTTAATAATCCCGGCCTTCTGTGCCGCGATCGCGGCAATGGTCTGGCCAAGGAACGCTTGGTGGTCAAGCCCGATCGGGGTAATCACGGCGACATCGGCGTCCACCACATTCGTCGCGTCCCAGGTCCCGCCCATGCCGACCTCCAGGACGGCGACGTCGACGGGCGCGTCCGCAAACGCCACGAACGCCATGGCTACGAGCACCTCAAAGCGGCTCAGCGGGGTGGCAAACTGCGCGTCGACCATTTCCACGAAAGGCTCGAGCTCGTCAAAAATTTCCGCGAAGCGTTCCGGCGCGATCTCGGCGCCGTCGATGAGCATCGTCTCGGTCACCCGCGTGAGCTCAGGGCTGGTGAACAGCCCCACGCGGTGTCCCAGTGCGCGCAGCAACGACTCAGTCATCCGCGCGGTCGACGTCTTCCCGTTCGTGCCCGCGACCTGGATCACCTTCAGCGTGTGCTCGGGCGAACCGAGTAAATCCATCAATGCGGCAACGCGGTCAAGGCTCGGGTTCGGGTCGGCAGCACCGGCGCGAGCATCAAGCTTCTCGCTGACCCGCGTGAGTGCAGCGCTATCCCCGGAGTACTCAGGAACCCGACTGATCGGCTCGCCGTCGTCGCTCGCCAGCTGCCCAACGCGCATCCCCACCAGCCCAGCGAGGCGTGCAAGCTCGTCGTTCTCCGAGCCTTCCGGAGACCCGTCGGGCTCGACGCTGTCGGCGGCCCGAGTATCACCCAGATTCAGCGTCATGCCACTGTCCGTCATGGAGATACGGCCGAACTCCGTGTCGCGCTCACGCACCGGCGTGAGCTCGTCACGTTCCTGCTCGTCGCCGTGGGTGGTGCTGTCGCTGTGGTCGTACTGCTCGCTCATGCGAGCCAGTCTACTTCTCCGGCAGCGTTTCCAGTCGCGCGGTCACGCGCTCGAATTCCTCTTGCGCAACCTTCTGCCGCACCTTGATCTTCTCCACGACCTGCTCCGGCGCGTTGGTCAGGAACTGCTCGTTGGACAGCTTCGCACCGGTGGTGTCCAGCTCTTTCTGCGCGGCGGCGAGCTCCTTCTCCAGGCGCTTGCGCTCGGCAGCCACGTCGACCGTGCCGGAGGTATCCAGCGCCACGTCGAGGTTGACCTGGCTCAGGCGCATCTCGATGCTTGCCGACGCAGCAAAGTCCTCACCCGGCGCCTCTACTCGAGCGATCTGGCGCACCATGTCCTCCTGGCCAGCCAGATCCGCGGACGCGAAGTCCAAGCGCGCCGGCACCTTCTGTGACGGCTTCACCCCCTGGTCGGCGCGGAAACGGCGCAGCTCGGTGATGAGCTTGATGGAGTCCTCGACGCGACGGCGCGCGTCGAGGTCCGTCTCCACACCACCGTTGGTGTCGTCTGCGGTCGGCCACGCAGCCGTGGTTACGGTCTCCTCACCGGTCAGCGCAGTCCACAGGACCTCGGTAATAAACGGCATGGTCGGGTGCAGCAGGCGCAGGACCACGTCGAGGACACGGCCCAGCACGATCTGGGTTGTGCGGCCCCGTTGCTGCTCTTCCGCTGACGCGTCAGCATCAGTACGCGGGATCTGGGTCTTGGCAATCTCGAGGTACCAGTCGCACAGCTCGTCCCAGGCGAAGTGGTAGAGCGCCTCGTTGGCCTTTGCAAACTGGTAGTCGTCCAGGTAGGCGTCGACGCGCTTGCGGAGTTCCTCGGCGCGGTCGAGGATCCAGCGGTCGGCGTCGGTAAGCGCTTGGCGCTGCGGCAGCTCGCCGACCCCGGCGCCGTTCATCAGCGCGAACTTCGTGGCGTTGTACAGCTTGGTAGCAAAATTGCGGGCGGCCACGGCGTGGTCGTCGCCGATGGGCAGGTCCACGCCCGGGTTCGCGCCGCGGGCCAGGGCGAAGCGCAGCGCATCCGCACCGAAGCGGCCGACCCAGTCCATCGGATCGATGCCGTTGCCCAGGGACTTCGACATCTTGCGGCCCTTTTCGTCGCGCACCAGGCCGTGCAGGTAGAGGTCCGTGAAGGGCACCTGCGGCCGGCCACCCTTGCCCTCGCCGAGGATTTCCGGGGTGAACTTACCGGCAAAGGTGCCAAACATCATCATGCGCGCCACCCAGAAGAACAGGATGTCGTACGCGGTGACGAGGACGGAGGTCGGGTAGAACTTGTCCAGCTCAGGCGTCTTCTCGGGCCAGCCCATCGTGGAGAACGGCCACAGCGCGGAGGAGAACCAGGTGTCCAACACGTCCGGGTCCTGCTCGTAGCCGGCGGGCGCTTCCTCGTCGGGGCCAACGCACACCACGTCGCGCTCGCCGTTTTCGTCTTCCGGCCCGTACCAGATCGGGATGCGGTGCCCCCACCACAGCTGGCGCGAGATGGTCCAGTCGTGCATGTTGTCTACCCAGTCGAAGTAGCGCTTCTCCATCGACTGCGGGTGGATCACCGTGTCGCCGTTGCGCACGGCGTCGCCGGACATCTTCGCCATCTCATCCACCTTGACAAACCACTGCAGCGACAGGCGTGGTTCGATCGGCTCGCCGGAGCGCTCCGAGTGGCCCACGGAGTGCACGTAGGGGCGGATCTCCTTGACAATGCGGCCCTGCTCCGCGAGCGCCTCGCGCACGGCGACGCGCGCTTCCTCGCGGCTCAAACCGTCGAAGCGGGTGCCAGTGTTGGCAATGCGGGCCTGCTCATCCATGATGATCGGCATGTCCAGGTTGTGGCGCAGGCCCATCTCGTAATCGTTCGGGTCGTGCGCCGGCGTGATCTTCACCGCGCCCGTGCCCAGCTCCATATCCACGTAGCCGTCGGCGATGACCTTGACCTTGAGGTCGTCGCGCAGCGGGTGGTCGAACTCCTCGCCGATGAGGTGCGCGTAACGCTCGTCATCGGGGTGGACGGCGATCGCCACGTCACCCAGCATGGTTTCGACACGGGTGGTGGCCACGACGAGGTGCGGCGCATCGTCGTCAAGCGAGCCGTACCGGATAGAGACGAACTCGCCCTCGACGTCCTTGTATACGACCTCAATGTCCGACACCGCGGTCTCGAGCACCGGCGACCAGTTCACCAGGCGGTAGTCGCGGTACACCATGCCCTGGTCGTACAGCTGCTTGAAGATGGTCTGCACCGCCTTGGACAGCCCATCATCCAGCGTAAAGCGCTCCCGCGACCAGTCGACCGAATCGCCGATCGCCCGCATCTGCGTGGTGATCGTGCCGCCGTACTGCTGCTTCCACTCCCAGACGCGCTCGATGAACTCTTCGCGGCCGTAGTCGTAGCGGTCCTTGCCCTCCTCGGCCTTGAGCTTCGCCTCCACCTTGGTCTGCGTAGCAATGCCGGCGTGGTCCATGCCGGGCAGCCACAGCACCTCGTAGCCTTGCATGCGCTTGCGGCGCACGAGGGAATCCATCAGCGTGTGGTCGAGCGCATGGCCCATGTGCAGCTGGCCGGTCACGTTCGGCGGCGGCAGCATGATGGAGTAGGCGGGCTTGTCGGATGCGGGGTCCGCCGTGAAGTAGCCCTTGTCCACCCACTTCTCGTACAGCGTGGACTCGTGGTCCTGCGGTTCCCAGCTCTTGGGAAGGGCGTCCGCGCGGTTCTTGCCTACTAAATCATTCGTCGCTTCACTCACGGTTGCCCATCATAGCCCCCGCTCAGAACAGCGCGTCAGCCACTTCGGCTTCCTGCCTGAGCGCGTCCACGTTCGCCTGGATGCGCTCGCGCTGGAAGTCGCTCACCTCCAGCCCTGCGACGGGCTCCCACGTCCCGCCGGTCCCCACTGCCGGCACGCCGAAGACCAGGCCAGCGTCGACGCCGTATTCGCTTGTCGACGCCTGCGCCACCGTCACCCAACGCCCATCGGTCCCCTGCACCCAGTCCCGCATGTGGTCCACGGCGGCAGACGCCGCCGACGCCGCGGAGGACTTCCCGCGCACCTCGATGATCTCGCCGCCGCGCTTGGCCACGCGCGGGATGAACTCGTCGACGTACCAGTCCCGGTCCACCTTGTTGGCCAGCGGCTCGCCGTTCACGGTGGCGTAGGTGATGTCTGGGAACTGCGTGTCTGCGTGGTTGCCCCACACCACCAACCGCTCGAGCGCGGTGGAGGGCACGTCGAGGTGCTGTGCCAGCATGGACAGCGCGCGGTTGTGGTCCAAGCGCATCATCGCATTGAAGCGATCGTCGGGAATGTCCGGGGCCGACTTCGAAGCGATGTAGGCGTTAGTGTTGGCGGGGTTGCCGACGACGAGGACGCGGATGTCCTGCGCCGCGGCGTCGTTCAGCGCCTTGCCCTGCTCGATGAAAATCTTGCCGTTGGCCGCGAGCATGTCGGCGCGAGACTCGCCCTTTCCGCGCGGCTTGGCGCCGACCAGGAACGCCGCGTTCGCTCCCTCGAATGCCTTGGCCGCGTTGTCAGCGACAGTGATGGTGTTGAGCAGCGGGAGTGCAGAATCGGCGAGTTCCATCGCGGTCCCCTCCGCGGCGCGCACGGCAGCGGGGATCTCCAGCAGCGTGAGGTTGACCGGCTGGTCCTTGCCAAAGACGTCGCCGGAGGCGACACGCCAGAGCAGCGAGTAAGCAATGTTGCCTGCGGCTCCAGTGACCACAACGTTGACGGGCTGTACCGGGGATTTCGTCATCATGACTCCTTGGCTCGGATGTGTGCTCGACTGCTTGCTCGCCGTCTGAAATGGCCCTGCGATGACCCTCATGATGCAGACGACGCGATCGCATACCCGACGAGTATAGAAACGCGACGCCGGTGGGTTCTCGCGCTGCTCCCCCCATTTGGGCACAACTTTGGCTAGCTTCTGTGGTTTTCGCTTCGAATGGAGACATCGGGGGCGCATGTGGTGCACGATGGAAACGTATGACCTTGGCGTTGACGCGCACCGACCCCTGCCCGCCCTGCATGACCCGAAGGAGACCCTGTGACGCAACAGCACAAGAGCAGTGACGCGGCTGACGCAGTTGACGCAATTGACGGGGCTGCCCAGACCTTACATACGGGTGAAGCGAGGGCCGACTCCGGCGCCGCATCTTCCGATTCGCTGGACGCGGTCGTCGATACCGCGCTGCGAATGTTTTCCGCGGACGGGTTTCACGACACAAAGCTGGACGCGATTGCCAAGGAATCCGGCATGTCCAAGCGCAAGATCCACTACAACTTCGGGGACAAAAAAGGGCTGTATACGCGGGCGACGCTGCGCGCCCTCGAGCGCCTCACCCCACCCGAGCACGTGCTGAATCGCTCCTACGCTGTACCTGTCGAGGGGATGCGCAAGTTCATCGACGCGCTCTACACGGCCGTCAAGAATAACCCCGATTCCGCAGGCATCCTGCTGCGCGAGGAGTTGGACCCGGTGCTTGACGGCACCACGTCGGTACTCACCCAGCGCACCGACACCGTCGCGCTGCACCTGGAGCGCCTCCTGCTCATCGGCCAGGACTCGGGCGCGTTCCGCCCCGGAATCTCGGCCGACGACGTACTGGTGTTGCTCGTCTCGCTCAGCTTCTTCCCCACTGCCTTGGGCGACGTCTCGGAGGGGCTGCGCAGCATAAACTTTCGCTCCGAGCGCAACAACACTGGCCTGCGCAGGATGGTCATCGACGCGGTCATCGCGTTCCTGACCACCAACATTTCCCCGTCCGGGTACGACAGCTACTTGGAACCGACGCCTGCGGCGGACGCGGCGGAGTTACCCGAAGTCCACACCATCGCGGGTGTGAGCGCCGGTTACCTGGGCGACCCGGAAACGCGTATTTACTAACGCGCGCTGCGGCCGGGGCACACGGCGCACTTAGGCCGAGCGCTGCTCTTCGTCCGTCAGGTACTGCGGCTCGGCCTCGCCCCGCACCACGTCCGCGGAGATGACCACGCGGTTCACGCCCTCACGGTCGGGGAGGTCGTACATGATGGGCACCAACAACTCCTCCATGATCCCGCGCAGCCCGCGAGCGCCGGTCTTGCGTTCCGCCGCCTTGTCCGCAATGAGCCCGAGCGCCTCGCTATCCAACTCAAGCTCGGCACCGTCCATAGCGAACAGGCGCTGATACTGCTTCACTAGGGAGTTCTTCGGCTCCGTGAGCACACGCACCATGGCGTCGCGGTCCAGGTCCTCCACGCTTGCCAGCACCGGCAGACGGCCGATGAACTCGGGGATCAGTCCAAACTTCACCAGGTCGGCCGGCTGCACCTGGGAAAGTAGGTTAGCCTCGTCGCGCTCCGCCTTCGAGTCGATCTCTGCGCCGAAACCGATCCCCTTCTTGCCCACACGCTCCGCGATGACCTTGTCCAGACCGGCGAAAGCGCCGGCCACGATGAACAGGATGTTCGTGGTATCAAGCTGAATGAATTCCTGATTCGGGTGCTTGCGCCCGCCCTGCGGCGGGACCGACGCGACCGTGCCCTCCAGGATCTTCAGCAGCGCCTGCTGCACGCCCTCGCCGGAGACGTCGCGCGTGATCGACGGGTTCTCCGACTTGCGCGAGATCTTGTCCACCTCGTCAACGTAGATGATCCCGGTCTGCGCGCGGTTGACATCAAAGTCCGCCGCCTGCAGCAGCTTCAGCAGGATGTTCTCCACGTCCTCGCCCACGTACCCGGCTTCGGTGAGGCTCGTCGCGTCCGCGATAGCAAACGGGACGTTGAGCATTCGCGCCAGCGTTTGCGCAAGGTACGTCTTACCGGAGCCGGTCGGGCCGAGCAGAAGAATGTTGGACTTGGAAATCTCCACGTCCTCCTCGCGGCGGCGCGCCGTCGATGCAAGCGACTCTGCCTTGATGCGCTTGTAGTGGTTGTACACCGCGACAGCGAGCGTCCGCTTTGCCTGGTCTTGCCCAATAACGTACTGATCCAAAAACGCCGTGATTTCGGACGGCCGCGGGAGCCGCTCCGGGTCACCAGCCTGCCCCTGCTGCGAGCTCGCGAGCTCCTCTTCGATGATCTCGTTGCACAGTTCAATGCACTCATCGCAGATGTACACACCGCCACCTGCGATGAGCTTGCGGACCTGCTTCTGGCTCTTTCCGCAAAACGAGCACTTGAGCAGATCCGATCCGTCGTGTGTTGCTGCCATGTGCGCTATTTACTCCCGTTCGTGCAATCGCCGTGCGGTCTTTCCGTGCAATATACGTGCCCCCGCCACAGACTGACCAAAAGGTTAGGTTTCAAGTGTAGTTCCTACGTCAAACCAACGGGCGCACGCCCACGCTGGTTCCCGTTTTGCGCAACAATGGTTGCCGGACCTGCATTTCAGCGGAAAGGACGCAGACAATGACTCACCTTCACGTCACCGAACACGGGGATCCGACTCGCCCGACAGTGGTGCTGCTCAGCTCCATCGCCACGACGCACGAGGCCTGGTCCAAACAAATCCCCGCCCTCGAGGGTGCCTTCCATGTCGTCACCGTGGATCACCGCGGTCACGGCAAGTCCGACAAGGCTCGGGTTGCGCCCGGGGCATCGCTTATCGACGACCTCGCGTCCGACATCCTCCACGCCCTCGACGAGGCGGGCGTGGACCGCTTCAGCATCGTCGGACTTTCGCTCGGCGGGGCGCTGGCGCAGTACATTGCCGCCACCAGCGGCCGCGTGGACAAGGCCGTGTTCGCGTGCACCGCCACCTACCTTGGTGGGCAAGACAAGTGGTCCGAGCGCACCGCTCTCTCCCGCGAGCAGGGCACAGCGGCGCTGGCTGACGGGATGATGGGCAACTGGTTCACCGACGCTTTCCGGGAATCGCACCCGGACGAGGTGCAGCGTATCCATGACATGGTGTCCGGCATCGACGGTGAAGGCTACGCGCAAAACGGCGATGCCCTGGCCAAGTGGGACTTCGCCGACCGGCTGGGCGAGATCACCTGCCCGGTGCTAACGATCGCCGGAGCACAGGACCCGTCAACGCCTCCCGCAGAGTTGGAGAAGATCGCGCGCGGTGTCGCGGGGCCGATGACGTCGGTGGTGATCGACCCTGGTTCGCACCAAGTTGGCATCGAGCGTCCCGAGGAATTCAACCGGGCCTTGACCGCGTTTCTCTAGGCCGCATCGGCTACGCTAGTAGCGTTCATCGTCGCCGGAAAGGATCTGCTCGTGAAACGCAACCGTACCCAGTCTGTTCTCGCAGCGCTCGTTGCTGCAACGGTATTGGCGGGTTGCTCGTCTTCCGAGGGCGACGAAGCTCGCCTGGCGGAGCCGGTGATCGACTTCCCCGCGACGAGCACGACGGCGTCGTCGACGAGCTCGTCGAAGACCTCTGAAAAGTCCAGCTCGGAAAAGAAGACCTCGACGAAGAAGACCTCCGAGAAGTCCACGAGCACGCGCAAGACCAGCACCCGCCGAGCTGCAAAGGACGAGGTGGAAGAGCAGGTGATCACTGAGACGGTGCCGGTGGATGACGGCTCGAATGGGTGCGCGTGGCCGGCGCAGGGCGAGGGCAGCGGAAACCAGGAGTACAGCACGTTCTGCGACGGCACCTGGGCGCGCACCATCACGCCTGAAAACGAGCAGGAGTACTTCTGGACTTCCGACGGCGGCACCTGGACCAGCGTGGACCCGACTGGGTCGAACGAGAACGGCGTGTGCTGGGCCCGCGAGCCGTTTGCGCAAGCGCCTGAGGCCGTGAAGAACGCTGTGCCGTTCTGTGCGTAATACAGGATAGTCCGCGCGCAAACAACGCCACCCGGTTCACTGCCGGGTGGCGTTGTTGTGTGCAGCGCGGGAAGCACCCGCGCGAAGCGTTAGGCGTTGAGCTTGCGGTAGTCAAAGACCTGGTCGATGATCCCGTATTCCACCGATTCCTGGGCGGTGAGGATCTTGTCGCGGTCGGTGTCCTCGCGGACCTGCTCCGCGGTGCGGCCCGTGTGGCGGGCCAGCGTGTCCTCCATGAGGCGGCGCATGCGCTCGATCTCGTTGGCCTGGATCTCCAGGTCAGAGACCTGCCCCTGGGTGCCCTGGGTGGCCGGCTGGTGGATGAGCACGCGGGAGTTGGGCAGCGCAGCGCGCTTTCCCGGGGCACCGGCGGCGAGGATCACGGCAGCTGCGGACGCGGCCTGCCCGAGGCAGACGGTCTGCACATCGGGGCGGACGTACTGCATCGTGTCGTAAATCGCCATCAGTGCGGTGAACGAGCCGCCCGGCGAGTTGATGTACATGGTGATGTCGCGGTCCGGGTCCTGCGACTCGAGGACCAGCAGCTGCGCCATGATGTCGTTGGCGGAGGTATCATCCACCTGGGTGCCCAGGAAGACGATGCGCTCTTCAAAGAGCTTGCCGTACGGGTCGATCTGCTTGGTACCAAAGGAGGTTTCCTCCAGGAACTGCGGCAGGACGTAGCGGGAGTTCGGCATCTGGAAAGTCATAAGTTCAGTCCTTTGCGTTGAGGGTGTTCCGGGTTAGTTACCAACTGGGCCGTCGGTCTGCGCAACGTTCTCAATGACGTGGTCGACGATGCCGTACTCCAACGCCTGCTGGGCGGTGAACCAGCGGTCACGGTCCGAGTCCTTGGTGATCTGCTCGAAGGTCTGGCCGGTGTGCTCGGCGATGAGCTCAGCCATCTCACGCTTGGTCTGCGCGAACTGCTCCGCCTGGATCGCAATGTCCGCCGCGGTGCCGCCGACGCCTGCGGACGGCTGGTGCATCATGATGCGCGCGTGCGGCAGCGCGTAGCGCTTGCCCTTCGTCCCGCCGGAGAGCAGGAACTGGCCCATCGACGCGGCGAGGCCCATGCCGTACGTAGCCACGTCGCACGGCGCGTACTTCATCGTGTCATAGATCGCCATGCCGGCCGTCACGGAGCCGCCGGGAGAGTTAATGTACAGCGAAATGTCGCGCGTGGGGTCCTCCGCGGACAGCAGCAGGATCTGCGCGCAAAGCTTGTTCGCAATCTCATCATCAACCTGCTGACCGAGGAAGATGATGCGTTCACGCAGCAGGCGCTCGTAGACGGAGTCTCCGAGGTTCATGCCGTTAGCTGGGGATGTCATATGACGCTCCTTTAATCCTTCGTTTCCGTTGAGTCAATGCCCCTACCCTACTCGGGGCCGCGCGCAATGTGGACCCTGTTCGCTACCGGCGTACGCGCCTCCGATTCGCGCCGCCCGCGCACGAAAAAAGCCACCGCCCGCACGTGGGGCAGTGGCTTCACTGGGCAGGGGCAGCGTATCGACGCCCCCGTGACCACTTACTTCTCTTCGGTCGCCTCAGCGGACTCGTTGGACTCTGCAGCTTCAGTGGACTCTGCAGCCTCGTCCTCATCCTCGATCTCACCGAAGTACTCGTTCGGGTCGATGGTGTTGCCGTCCTCGTCGGTAACGGAGGTGCGGCAGATGGCTGCGGCGAGGGCCTTGCCGCGACGCACGTCTGCGAACAGGTTGCCAATTTGACCGGACTGCTGCAGCTGGGCCACGAACTGGTTCGGGTCCATGCCGTAGGACTGCGCGGTGAACAGGATATGGTCGGTGAGCTCTTCCTGGGAGACCTCCGGCTTCTCCTCCTCAGCGACGGCGTCGAGGAACAGCTGGGTGCGCACAGACTCCTCTGCCTGCTCGCGGGTCTGCTTGTCAAACTCCTCGCGGGTGGTGCCCTGCGCCTCGAGCAGCTGAGCCAGCGCGTTCTCGTCGTGCGCCATCTGGCCGAGCAGCTGGTGCAGCTGGTTGTGCGCCTGCTCCTCAACAACGGAGTCCGGCAGCTCGAAGGTGGACTCGGAGAGCGCGGCCTTGAGGACCTCGTCGCGGATGTCCGCGGCCTGCTTCGTCTTGGTGTCCTCTTCCAGCTGGGACTTGGTAGCCTCGCGCAGTTCGTCGACGGTGTCGTATGCGGAAGCTTCCTGCACGAAATCGTCGTCAAGCTCGGGGAGCTTGCGCTCCTTGGACTGCTGGACGTGGACCTTGAAGGTGGCCTCCTCGCCCTTGTGCTCGCCCTGCTCAATGGTGGCGGTGAACTCGGCGTCCTCGCCGGTCTTCATGCCGCGCAGCGTGGTGTCCAGCCCCTTGACCAGGTCGTCGCTGCCGATCTGGTAGGTCAGGCCCTCGGAGGAAGCGTCCTCGAGCTTCTCGCCGTTGACGGTTGCCTCGAGGTCGATGATGGCAAAGTCATCGGTCTTCATCTTGCGCTTGGTGTCCTTGAGCTCGCCGAAGCGGGAGCGCAGGTTGTCCAGCTCTGCCTCGACGGCCTCGTCGTCGACCTTAATGGCCGGGACGGTCACAGCGATCTTAGAGAAGTCCGGCACGGTGATCTCCGGGCGAACGTCGACCTCAGCGGTGAACTCGACGACGTCGTTGTCCTCGATCTTGGTGATCTCCAGCTCCGGCTGGGCCAGCGGGGTCAGCTCGTTCTCCGCGATGGCCTGCTCGTAGCGCTGCGGCACCATGTCGTTGACAACCTGCTCGAGGATGGGGCCGCGGCCAAAGCGCGCGTCGATAAGCTGGCGCGGAGCCTTGCCACGACGGAAGCCCGGGATGTTGACCTGCTGTGCAATGGACTTGTAAGCCTGGTCAATTTCCTTACCGAGCTCGTCGAAGGGGACGCTCACGTTCAGCTTGACGCGAGTCTCACTGAGCTTATCGACGGAAGTCTTCACGAAGTAACTCCTGTACTAGTTGATTGAAAAAGATTCGTATGTGCAGCAAGCCCGCTCACGAGGAGCGGGCTTGCTCTTGTCGGGGCGACAGGATTTGAACCTGCGACCCCCTGCTCCCAAAGCAGGTGCGCTACCAAGCTGCGCCACGCCCCGCAATTTTTACGGCATGAGCTGCGGTAAAGCAGGATGGTGGGGCACCCTACCAACTCACGCCAAGCAATTGTAGCGTGCAGCGTACGCGATATGGAATTAAGGCCCCGTTAAACCGAGTGCGGTGGCGTCGACAAGCAATTACTATGGCAAAACAACAAGGAGGTAGCCATGAAACGCACTGTCGCGCTCTTTGCACTACTCCCCCTCGCTGCATGCGCGCCCAGCCAGGACCTGCGGGAGCACCTGCTTCACGACGCCCCATTCACCCTCGCAGACGTCGCCCACGAGTCGACCGGCAAAACCGTCGATCGGGCGTTCGCGTGGTGCCCTCACCACGACGCGTCGCAGGCCGCGGCGCTCGGCTTTGACGAGCAAGACTTCTTCAGCATCAACCGCAACCCGAGCGCATGGGAAACCCACACCGGCATCGGGCTCATCTTTACGGATGGAAGCTCCTCCGTCGAATGGTTCGAGCCGGAAGAGATCAACGCCTGCGGAAACGGAATTGAGTCTGGGACCGAGCTCGACCCGGGCGCGGAGCTACGCACACACGTGGAAAAGGTAGAATATTCCGGATCATCTTCCGGGATTGACCAACGCGAGGTGAGGGTGCTCGAGCGTTGAGGGCGGCGTCCCGCACTACCGGTTTTACCGGGAGAAAGTGGAGGGAATGACGGGAATCGAACCCGCGTCTTCAGCTTGGAAGGCTGAGGTATTAGCCACTATACGACATTCCCATAACGCGAAATCAGCGCGAAATCGCTGTGGAAAGTGTAGCGCAGGGCCTCAGCGAAACCAAACCCGCGCCGCATACGCTGCTGCGCGATCATCCCGGCGCACATACTCTCGGTGGAAACAAACCTCGACCTCCCCAAGGATGTGACGTTCGTGTTGTGGCCGTTTGTTTTCTTGATCGTCGGCATCGCGCTGTGCGCCTTCATCGTGAACCGCAGTGGCGACGACCCGCGCGAGCGCGTGCTTTTCGACACCGCCGAGTCCGATGCAAAACACTGGACGGACCACCTCGGCACGCAGTTGCCGGGGCTCACGGGCAAGGACGAGGCGTCCCGGCAGGCGCTGGCGGACGCAAACGAGCGGCACGACGCGGCGCAAAATGCACTCGCGTACGCCCAAGCACCTGACGAGGTGCGCGCCGCCCGCAACGCGGCGCTGGAGGGCATGCACTACCTCAACGCCGCACGCGAGATCATGGGCATGGCGACGGAGTCGCCCCTCCCGAAGCTCCGGGGCCAACTCGAGGCGGGGAGAGTGGGCGAAGAACGGATGATCCGGCAGGAGGACGGGCCGACGCTACTGGCGTCGCCCACGCCGTCGGTAAGCACTCCGCACTTCTACCCCGGCGGCGCGGTCGCGGGTCGCCCGGTGCCGGCCGGCTGGTACTCCGATCCGTGGTGGAAGCAGGCGCTCGTCGCGGGCACGTGGGCCGCGGGTGCTGCGGCACTCTCCTCCTCCGTGTACGCGGAGGCCGAGGAAGATCCCCGCAAGAAGATGGAGTCCGCATCTGGCAGCGGAGGCAGCGGAGGTGGCAGTGACGACTGGTCGAGCACCCCATCCTCCGGCAACGCCACCTTTGACAACGAAAGCAGGGGCGGCCGGTTCGACGTCGACGACAACCGGGGGCGCGGCGACGACGGAAGTGACGGCGACAGCGGCGGGGGCGGCTGGTTCGGCGGCTTCTTCGGCGGAGACGGCGGTGACGGGGGCGGCGACGGTGGCGGGGACTAACACGCAGATAGCCAAAGCCCTGCCCGACCAGTGAGCTGTGTGCGATAAACTGCTTGACGTTCAACCGCCCTATATATAAGGAGCCGCAGTGCGCATTGCAGTGTTGCTGAAAGAAGTCCCGGACACCTACAGCGACCGCGACATGAACCTGGAGACCGGTCTCACCGACCGCTCGGGGGACGTCGCCGCCGACGAGGTTGGCGAGCGCGCGGTGGAGGCCGCGCTGCGCATTGCGGAGAAGCTAGGGAAAGACGACGTTCAGGTCGAGGTCCTTTCGGTCGGTCCCGCACAGGCGGCGGAGTCCGTGCGCCGCGGGATCGCGATGGGCGCGCAGGAAGCGACGATGGTGACGGATGACCGCCTCGTCGGCGCGGACACGACGATGACGGCGACGGTGCTGGCAAAGCTGATCGAGCGCGGCGACTACGACCTCGTCGTTGCGGGCACGATGAGCTCGGACGGCGGCTCGGGTGTGATCGCCCCGATGCTGGGCGAGCTGCTGAACTGGCCCGCGCTGACCAATCTCACCTCGCTCGACGTGGACGGTGACACCGTCACCGCGACGCAGGCGGGCGATCACGCGACGGCGACGCTGCGCGCGCAGCTGCCCGCAGTCGTCGCGGTTTCCGACGAGTTCGCGGACGCGCGCTTCCCCAACTTCAAGGGCCTCATGGCGGCGAAGAAGAAGGAGCTCACCACGCTCACGCTCGATGACCTTGGGGTTGACGCCGAGGATTACACTCCGGCCCGCGCCATCATGGTGAGTATTGACCGCCGCCCGCCGCGCGAGCAGGGTGAGATCATCGACGCGTCGAGCTCGTCCGCCGCCAAGCTGGTCGATTTCCTCGAGTCTCAGAACCTTATCTAGTTAGGAGCCCACCATGACCACCACAGATCCGGTTCTCGTCGTCCTGCCCGACACGCTCGACGGCCAGCCCGACCCCGCAGCCGCAGAGCTCATCGGCGCTGCTAGCACGCTCGGCGCCCCGGTTGTCCTCGCCCGCAGCGCCGACCACGCCGACGCCCTCGGCGGTCTCGGGGCGACCAAGGTCGCGACCTCGGAGCTTTCGCTTATCGACGCCACCGTGGCCGCCATCGATACGTTCAACCCCCAGGCTATTCTCACCGCCCACGACGTGCGCGGCCGCGACCTGGCCGCCCGCGTGGCCATCCGCGCCGGACGCGCGCTGCTCACCGACGCTACGAACGTCCGGCGCGACGACCAGGGCATCGTCACCGACCACTCCAACTACGGCGGCGCGTTCACCGCCGTCGCTGCCGCCACCCACTCCGCGCCGGTGGTCACGCTGCGTCTGGGCAGCGTCGACACGCGCGCGGCAGCCACGAACGCGGAGGTCATCGAGGTCACCGGTGACGCACGCGAGCGCCGCGTCGCTGAGGTCGTCGAGTCGACCCCGGTGGAGCGCACCTCCTCCCGCCCGGAGCTGACCACGGCGGACAAGGTCGTCGCCGGCGGCGTCTCGCTTGGCGACGCCGACATGTTCGAGGAGCTCGTCGGCGGCCTCGCGGACGCCCTGGGCGCCGCCGTCGGCGCGACCCGCTCCGCGGTGGACGAGGACCAAGTCCCCTACGAGGCGCAGATCGGTCAGACCGGTGTGCTGGTGTCCCCGAAGCTGTACATCGGCGTGGGCATCTCCGGCGCCGTGCAGCACCTGGTGGGCATGCAGACCTCCGGCACCATCGTTGCCATCAACAATGACGAGGACGCCCCCATCTTTGAGATCGCCGACTTTGGCATTATCGGCGACCTCTTCGATGTGGTGCCCGAGATCATCTCCGAGATCGAGTCCAGAAAGTAGGCGCTCTATGCAGGTACCCGTACGTCAGGGCCTGCCCCGCGTTTCCGGCGGGGCACCGTGGCCGCCGGTGGAAGTTGCGGAGGTGCCGGAGCCCAAGGGCGGCGCGTCGACACATTCCGCACAGGCGGAAGACCCGGCACCGAACCCAGCTCACTCTGCGGCCGCAGAGTACGTCACCGTCCCGCTGCGACGCGGTCTGCCCCGCACCCCGGGCGGCCAACCCTGGCCCGCAGCGGAAACCGCCCAGGTCCCAGCACCGAAGATTTCCGCACAAGCGGAAGCACCGGCACCGGAGGCGGATCACTCTGCGGCCGCAGAGTACGTCACCGTTCCGTTGCGCCGCGGCCTGCCCCGCACCCCGGGCGGCCAACCCTGGCCCGCAGCGGAAACCGCCCAGGTCCCGGCGCCAAAATTTTCCGCACAGGCGGAAGCACCTGCACCGGACGCGGATAATTCTGCGGCCAAAGAGCCGGCAGCGCCGGCAGAGTCGACAGAGTCGGCAGCGCACGTCACCCCGGCGGCACCCGCAACACCTGCCACACCCGCAACTCCTGTCGCTGCCGCCGGGTCGACGGCGAAGCGTGCGGGGGGTGGCACGGAGGCGTCGAAAAGCACTCCGCACAGCACTAAACCCTGGCTGTGGGGCGGTATCCTTGTTGTGCTTGCGGCGATTGGGGTGCTGGCTGCGCGCTGGTTCGTCGGGACGGACACGGGCGCGGACTTCATTGCGCGCTACAGCGGCGCGCAGCCGCTGCCGGAAAGCGCGCCGGAGGGCTTCCCCGCGTGGCTGACGTGGTCGCACTTCTTCAACATGTTCCTCATGGCCATGATCATCAAGACTGGTCTGACGCAGCGTCGCGAGAAGAAGCCGGAGGCGTACTGGGCGCCGCGGAGCAGGCCGCGCGAGAAGATTTCGGTGAACCTGTGGCTGCACATCGTGCTGGATCTGGCGTGGATTGTGCTGGGCGTGATCTTCTACGTCCTGCTTTTTGCCACCGGCCAGTGGATGCGGATCGTACCCACGAGCTGGGAGACCTTCCCCAACGCGGTGTCGGCGGGTATCCAATACCTGAGCCTGGATTGGCCGAACGAGAACCCGTGGGTGTTCTACAATTCCCTGCAGGAGCTGTCGTACTTCCTGGTGGTGTTCGTGGCGTCGCCGCTGGCGATCATCTCGGGTGCGCGCATGAGCCCGCTGTGGCCGAGGCAGTGGAACTTCATTTCCATGCGCGTGGCTCGCGCGCTCCACTTCCCCACCATGCTGTTCTTCGTCCTGTTCGTGATCATCCACGTCGCGCTCGTATTCACCACGGGCGTGCGCGGCAACCTCAACGCGATGTTCGCCGCCACCGACGACCCGACCGGGTGGACGGGCACGATCCTCTTCGTCATCGCCATCGCGGTCATCGCGGGCGGTTGGGCGCTCGCCCGGCCGATGTTCGTCGCGCCCATCGCGGCACGCACCGGCAACGTGACGCAGCGCTAGGGGCATTCGCTTATCGACGCCCCCGTCACCCCGTCCGACTACGATGTCGGCCATGACGGAAACGATTCCCGAGCTCAAACTCAACGACGGCACCCTGATCCCCCAACTCGGCTACGGGCTGCACCGCGTCGACCCGGCCCTCGCTGAGGAACTCACCCTCGCCGCGCTTGAGGCCGGGTACAGGCACCTGGACACCGCCTTCATCTACCACAACGAGGAGGACGTTGGCCGCGCTATTGCCGCCTCCGGCGTGCCCCGCGACGAGCTGTACGTGACCACGAAACTGTGGAACGACCGGCACCGCGACGCCGACGCGGCGCTGTCCGAGTCTCTCGAGCGCCTGGGGTTGGACCACGTGGACCTGTACCTGATCCACTGGCCGGTCCCCTCGGAGGGCGCCTACGTGGACGCGTGGAGATCCATGGTCCAGCTGCGCGAGCAGGGGTTGACCACCTCAATCGGCGTCTCGAACTTCCTCCCCAGCCACATCCACGACCTCGAGATGGCCACCGACGTCACCCCGGCGGTCAACCAGGTCGAGCTGCACCCGCTGTTCCAGCGGTGGAAGGAACTCGACGCGATGCGGGTGCACGGGGTGGCCATCGAGGGGTGGGCGCCGCTGGGCGGCGGCAACCTGGACCTTTCCGACTACCCGGAGATCACCGACGCCGCCGAGGCGCACGGGAAGACGCCCGCCCAGGTGGTGCTGCGCTGGCACCTGCAGAACCGGGTAATCGTCTTCCCCAAAACCAACTCGCCGGAGCGCATGGCGGAGAACCTGGACATCTTCGACTTCGAGCTCAGCCACGACGAGATGGCCGCCATGATTGCGCTTGACGAGGAGGAGTTCGGACGATTCGGGCCGCACCCCGCGCACTA
Source organism: Corynebacterium sp. NML 150383 (assembly GCF_002285085.1). Taxonomy (NCBI): domain Bacteria; kingdom Bacillati; phylum Actinomycetota; class Actinomycetes; order Mycobacteriales; family Corynebacteriaceae; genus Corynebacterium; species Corynebacterium sp. NML 150383. The sequence goes on from NZ_NSGK01000003.1 coordinate 231,555, forward strand.
CTCGGACATGTAGCCTTCAATTCCCAGCGCCGCGAGCTCGGCGCACAGGGCATCGATCTGCGCTGACGTGTGCGTCGCCATGAGGGTGACGCGCAGGATCGCTTGCCCGCGGGCCACGGTGGGCCAGCGGATGGCGGGCACGATGAACCCGCGCTCGAGCAGCTGAGCGGACGCCCGCATCGCGGCTTCCTCGTCGCCCACGTGGACCGGGATGATGGGGCCGGCGCCCGCGGGATCGATCGCGCCTTCGCCGCGGTTGGCGTACCAGCGGGCGATGTTGGCGTGCAGGCGCTGCACCGGCTTGGGATCGGATTCGAGTACCTCGACCGCGGCGGTGATCGCCGCGCAGGTCGCCGGCGCCGGTGAGGTGGAAAAGACGAAGGAGCGCGCCTGCTGGCGCAGGAGTTGGGCAACCGGCGCGCTGGTTGCGACGGCGGCACCCTCCACCCCGAGCGCCTTGCTGGCGGTCATGAGCTGGATGTCGGGGCGCACACCGAAGTACTCGGGGAGGCCGCGGCCGGTGGCGCCGATGGTGCCGATGGCGTGGGCGTCGTCAAGCATGCTCCAGGCGCCGTGTTCCCGGCAGACCTCGAGCAGTGCGGGCAGCGGCGCGCAGACGCCGTCCATGGAGAACAGGCCGTCGGTGACCACGAGCGCGTGGGCGGTCGTGCGCTGGGACAGGGCGCGGGCGACGGCCTCGACGTCGCGATGCGGGGTGACGCGGACCTCGGTGCCGCTGGCTTTGGCTAGGCGGCAGCCGTCGATGATACTGGCGTGGTTGCGCGCGTCCGAGACGATCGTGAGGCCGCCCGCGCTCGCGCACGCGGCAGCGAGGGCTTGGAGGGTGGACACGTTGGCCTGGTAGCCGGTGGCAAACAGGACAGCGTCGTCGTAGCCGGTCAGGCGCGCGCACGCGGCCTCGGTGGCCAGGTGGAGCTCGTTGGTACCGGTGGTGAGGCGGGAGCCGCCCGAGCCCGCACCAAAGGTCCGGATCGCGGCGATGGCGGCGTCGGCCAGGCGCGGGTCCTCCGCGAGACCCAAGTAGTTTGAAGAGCTGAACAGGACCGCGTCGGTGCGGTGTGCCCCGTCCCGGAGGCTCGCCTCGGCGCGCTGGGCGGTGGCGAAGACGGACGGGCTACGCCACAGACCACGGGCGCGCCAGTCGTCGAGGTTGGCGGCGGCGACGTCGGCAAGCGTCTCGGGCCGCGTTGGCTGGCCGGGGGTCACTGCGCGTCCTCCTGCGAGGGAACGCGCACCAGTACCGGTTCTCGCTCCAGGTAGCGGAAGAGCGCGGCGGTGTCGGCGCCCTCGCGGACGAGGAAGGCGCGCGCACCCGCGGGCGAGCCGACCGGCTTGATGTTGGGGATGCGCGTGTACGTGCCGGCGTGGGCGACGTAGCCGGTGGTGTAGTCGGGGTCGTCGGAGATGCACAGCTCCGCGAGTACGTCGGGGTGCGCGGCGACCTTGCTGCTGAGGACGAGCGCCTCGCGGGCGGCGTCCTTGCCGGGCGCGACTGTGGTGCAGGTGGCGTCCACGGCGTCCACGTGGCTCACGCGTACGCCGCGCTCGCGGTCGGGTTCCAGCCGCGCGCCGGTGCCCGCGCACACGAGCATGGCGCCGCGCATGTCCCGTGCGGCGAACGTGTCGCGGACCAGGGCGTCGGCGTGCGGGGTCAGCGGCGCGAGCAGCGCGCGGATCACCTGCTGCGCCTCACCTGGGTGGGCGCACTCCGCCACCTCCACGGCGAGCGCGGGGACGCGCCGGATCGCTTCGGGGTCGAGTGCTTCCACCGTGAGGTGCGTTTCGGCGGCCACGCCCTTGGGGTGGTCCAGCGCGCGCTGCGCAAGCTGCGCGCAGGTGGACGACACGCGCTCTGCGGGCACGATGCGCTCCGCGCCAGAGATGTGTCGGCCGTTGGAGCTCGCGCGCATGCGCACCGAAAAGTAGGTCATGTGACCCAACCTACACGCCGCCTTGTACAGTGTTCAATATCGCCACCAGCTGCAGCAATGAAAGGCTCCCATGACGCCCGACGAGATCACCGCGATCGACACCGCGCACATCTGGCACCCCTACGCCGCGCCCGGCTCCGGCAATCTCCCCGTCGTCCGGACCCACGGCGTCTTCCTCGAGCTCGCCGACGGGCGCACGCTTATCGACGCCATGTCGTCCTGGTGGGCCGCAGCCCACGGCCACGGGCACCCCTGCCTGGTCCGCGCCGCCCACGAACAGATCGACCGCATGGCACACGTGATGTTCGGCGGGCTCACCCACGAACCGGCTGCGCGCCTGACTCGCAACCTGCTAGCGCTTACCGGCGGCGCCGACGGACCAAACTACAGTCGCGTCTTCCTCGCTGACTCCGGCTCGGTGTCGGTGGAGGTGGCCATCAAGATGGCACTGCAGTACGCCCGCGGCACCGGACACCCGGAGCGCAATCGGCTGCTCACGTGGCGCTCCGGCTACCACGGCGACACCTTCGCCGCGATGAGCGTGTGCGACCCCGACGGTGGCATGCACTCCATGTGGAAGGGCGTGCTCGCCGAGCAGCGCTTCGCCCCCGCCCCGCCGGTACGCGGCGCGAGCGAGGACGCACGCGCCGCGTACCTCGCCGAGTTTGAGCAGCTCATCACCGACGACATTGCCGCAGTGGTGATCGAGCCCGTCGTCCAAGGCGCCGGCGGCATGCGCTTCCACGACGCTGAGCTGGTCCGCGGCGTGCGCGAGCTCTGTACGAAGCACGGTGTGCTCCTGCTTGCAGACGAAATTGCCACCGGCTTCGGGCGCACCGGTCAGCTCTTCACCACCCTCGACAACGGCGTGGTCCCCGACATCCTGTGCGTGGGCAAGGCGATCACGGGCGGGTTCATGACGCTCGCCGCGGTGCTCACCACCGACGAGGTCGCAGCCGGCATGGAGCCGTCGGCGATCATGCACGGGCCAACGTTCATGGGCAACCCGCTCGCCTGCGCCGTGGCCGCCGAGGCGACCGACATTATCGCCGAGGGCGACTGGCGCGAGCAGACCCGCAACATCGAAACCTGGCTTACCCAGGCACTTGCGCCCGCGCGCGACATTGCCGGCGTCGCCGACGTGCGGGTTCTCGGCGCAATCGGCGTGGTGGAGATGGCGTTCGACGTGGACATGGCCGCCACCACGCAGGCCGCGGTCGATCACGGCGTGTGGATCAGGCCGTTCGGGCGCAACATCTACACCATGCCGCCGTTTGTATGCACCGAGGACCAGGTCCGGCAGATTGGTCGGGCCGTGGTCGCTGCGGCTGAAGCGGCCGCAGCCGCACACAAAGATACACAGGAGCAGGACCAATGATTGTTGTCGTCACCGGTACAAACACTGACGTGGGCAAAACCATCGCCACCGCGGCGCTCGCATCGGCGTGGCAGGCGGACGGGACGGCCGTGCGCGTGGCCAAACCCTTGCAGACCGGAGAACCGGACGGCTCCGGCGACGCCAACACGGTCGACCGTCTCACCGGCGTGGCCACGCACGAGTACGTCCGCTTCCCCGAGCCGCTCGCCCCCAACTTGTCGGCCCGGCGCGCCGGCATGCAGGTCCCGCCGCTGGGCGAGGTCTGCGATTGGATCCGGGCGCTCGACGCCGAGGACGGCGGCCGCGGCGTCACTCTCGTGGAGGGCGCGGGCGGCCTGCTGGTGCGGCTTGCAGACGACTACACCATCGCCGACATCGCCGCCGAGCTGGACGCACCCGTCGTTGTCGTGACCTCGCTGGGCTTGGGCAGCCTCAACGCCGCGGAACTGACGGTGCGCGAGGCGACGCGCCGCGGTGTGCGCGTCGCCGGGCTTATCGGCGGCATGCTGCCCGCGGAGCCGGACCTGGCGACGCGGCTCAACCTTGAGGAGCTGCCCGTGGTCACGGGCGTGAACGTCTGGGCAAGTATCCCCGCCGGCTCTGGCGCGCTGGAGCGCGATGCGTTTGCGCGGATGGCCGGGGCACTCGGCGTTCCCGCGCCGCCGCGGTAGCTCGGTCTAGAGCGGGCGGCCGACCTCGGATTGCGCGATCTCCTCCGCGTGGCGGATCACCTTGGCCAGCGCCGCTGCGACGTCGGCCGCCCGCTCGCCGCTCAGGATGTCCTTGCGCACCTCGATCATCACGCCCAGCACTTTCATGTTCTGGGTAAACTCGACGGGGATGTACACGCCGGTGAACGGGGTATTGCGCTCCACGTTGAACCCGGCGGCGGTGAACTCGCGGTCGGTCACGTCCGCAAGCAGCGCCGGTGTGTGGATCGAGTGGGTGCCGATGCAGATGTCCGGCAGCAGCGTGCCGGGGTGGATCTGGTACTCGTCGGGCTGGTTGGAGTAGGAGTGCACGTCCACGATGACCGCGCCGTCGAGGGCGTCCAGGCGACCGCGGGTGAGTTCGGTGACGGCCTCTGCGTAGGGCTCGTAGTACTTCGCGCGCAGTTCGGTGGTGTCGAAGCCCGCGGGGCGCAGCAGGTTGCCGTCGCCAAGCTTCATGTAGACCGCACCGCGGCCCGAGGCGTCCATCGAGTCGCGCTCGTTGGAGAACCGACCCGGGTCCGCCACCAGGCGCGACAGGTTGTTCACGATCATCCACGCGTCCACCCCGGACTGCTCGCGGGCGGCGGTAGCGAGCTCAAGCGTGCCGTCGTCCGTCACGCGGTCGAGCTCCTGTGCCAGCTGCGCGTCGGTGGCGACGAAGTCAGCGGCCACCTCCTCGGGGATCTCGCGCGAGGAGTGCGGGACGTGGATAATCACGGGGCATGCGGCCCCGCCCTGCGTAATGATGTAGTGCTCGGGCTGTGCGCTCATGCACAGAAGCGTAACCGGGATTTTAGGATTGCGCTGGGTTACCCGGCACCTCCGGAGCCACACCGGTCTCTTCGTACTTCGCCAGGATGTCAATGCGGCGCTGGTGGCGCTCCTCCTCGCTCCATGGCTGGGCGACGAAGGCGTCGACGATCTTCAGCGCCTCCTCCTCGGTGTGCATGCGCCCACCGATGCCGATGAGCTGTGCGTTGTTGTGCTCGCGCGCCAGCTTCGCGGTCTCCTCGGACCAGGCCAGGGCGCAGCGCGCGCCCTTCACCTTGTTCGCGGCGATCTGCTCGCCGTTGCCGGAGCCGCCCAGCACGATGCCGAGCGAGCCCGGGTTCGCCACCACTGCCTCAGCAGCGGCGATGCAAAACGCCGGGTAGTCATCGGCGGCATCGTACTCGTGGGCGCCGCAGTCGATGACCTCGTGGCCCGCGTGCTCCAGGTGGGCTTTGATCTGGTTCTTTCGCTCGAAACCTGCGTGGTCTGCTCCAAGGTAAATTCGCATGCGCACAAGCCTACCTGCCGCCCGGCCCGGCCAGGGCCCCTACGCCTGTTCGCGGACCTGCGGGTCCTCAGTGCGCGAGCGCTTCAGCTCGAAGAAGTAGGGGAAGGAGGCGAGGGACACGGAGGCGTCGAAAAGCTTGCCTGCCTCCTCGCCCTTGGGCACGCGGGTGATCACTGGGCCGAAGAAGGCGGTGTCGCCGAGCTTGACCACAGGCGTGCCGACCTCATCGCCGACGTTGTCCATGGCCTGCTGGTGGTAGGCGCGCAGCTGGTCGTCGACGACCTCGGAGTTGGCCACATCCGCCAGCTGCGGCGGCAGACCGACCGCGTCGAGGGCCACGCCGATGATCTCGTCGTAGCCGCCAAAGCCTTGCTTGCCGCCCTGGCCCTCGGTGTGCACGAGCGTGCCCATCATCGTGTACAGCTCGTCGATCTTGTCGGGGAATTCGTCCTTCACCTTGGTGAACACGCGGGCCGGGCCCCAGTTCGCCTCCATCATGCGGGCGTAGGTCTCCGAGAGGTCGCGGCCGTCATTGAGCACGCTCAGGGACATCGGCACCCACTCGACCTCGATGTCGCGCACCTGCTCGACCTCCTTGATCCAGCGGGAGGTCAGCCAGCAAAATGGGCAAGAAACATCGAACCAAAAAGTGACTTGTTGGGTCATTACATTCTCCTTCGTGTGAGCGGTTGGCCCCCACAGTAGCCACTTCGTGCGTCCGAGTATGTTGGGGCCATGAAAACAAATCTGACTCGGGCCGACGCGCAGCACCGCGCCGCCCTCATTTCCAACGTCCACTACTCCATCGAGCTCGACGTTACTGGCGCCGAGCAGTTCCGCTCGCGCACCACGGTCACCTTCGATTCCCGTGCCGGCGAAACTTCCTTCGACCTGGTCGCGGACTCGTTCACGGCCACCCTGGACGGCTCGCCCGTCGAGGGCCGCGAGCTTTCGCTTACCGACGGCCAACACACCCTCAGCGTCGACGCCACCATCACCTACAACCGCACCGGCGAGGGCCTGCATAAATTCACCGACCCGGTGGACAACAAGGACTACCTCTACACCCAGTTCGAGCCCGCGATGGCGATGAAGGTCTTCGCCTGCTTCGACCAGCCGGACATCAAGGCCACCTACGACATCGCGGTGACCGCACCGGAGTCCTACACCGTGGTCCTCAATGCGCCGACCACGCGCGAGGACAATACCTGGTCCGCCACCGTGGACTACCCCCTGTCCACCTACCTCATCGCCGTGATCGCCGGCGAGTACGAGCACGTCACCGACACCTACTCCGACGAGCACGGCGAGATCCCCCTGGGTATCTACGCCCGCGCCTCCCTCATGGAGCACCTGGACGCCGAGCGCCTGTTCCGCCAGACCAAGGACGGCTTCGCCTACTACCACAAGAACTTCGGCGTGGCCTACCCCTTTGGCAAGTACGACCAGATCTTCTGCCCCGAGTACAACATGGGCGCGATGGAAAACGCCGGCGCGGTGACCTTCCGCGACGAGTACGTGTTCACCTCCGAGCCCACCCCGTACCGCCTGGAGCGCCGCAACGACACCATCCTGCACGAGATGGCGCACATGTGGTTCGGCGACCTGGTCACCATGCAGTGGTGGGACGACCTGTGGCTCAACGAGTCCTTCGCCACCTGGTCCGCCGCCATCGCGCAGACCGAGATCGGCGAGTACCCGGACGCCTGGACCACTTTCGCCGCCGTGGAGAAGGCGTGGGCCTACCAGCAGGATCAGCTGCCTACCACGCACCCGATCGCGGCGGACGCGCCCGACATCGAAACCGCGGAGCAGAATTTCGACGGCATCACCTACGCCAAGGGCGCCTCGGTACTCAAGCAGCTGCAGGCCTACGTCGGCCGCGACGAGTTCTTCGCCGGCGTCCACGAGCACTTCACCAACCACGCCCACGCCAACGCCACGTTCGCTGACCTACTCTCCGCGCTGGAGAAGTCCTCGGGCCGCGACCTGTCCAGCTGGTCCGAGCAGTGGCTGCGCACCACCGGTGTCTCCGCGCTGCGCCCGGAAATCACCGAGGACTCCTTCACCGTCGTGCAGGAATCCGACGTCATGCGCACCCACCGGGTTACCGTGGGCCTCTATTCGCTTATCGACGGCCACGTGACCCGCACCCACCACGTCACCCTCGACGTCGACGGCGCGCGCACCGAGGTACCCGAGCTCGCCGGAGTCGACCACGACCTGGCTCTGGTCAACGACGAAGACCTCACCTACTGCAAGATGGGCCTGACCTCCGAGCACCAGCGCTTCGCCCTGGATCACCTGGGCGAGATCACCGACCCGCTGGCGCGCACACTGGTGTGGTCGTCGCTGTGGGAGTCCGTGCGTGACGGCCGGCTCCCGGCCCGCGAGTTCGTCCGCCTGGTGGCCAAGCACGGCGCCGCCGAGGACCAGCCGAGCGTGCAGGAGCGCCTGCTCGCCCAGGCCACCCTGGCGGTTAAGCAGTACGTCGACCCCGCCTGGCAGGCCGAGGGCTTCTGCCTGCTCAACGACGCCTTCCGCGGCGCCGAGCCGGCCGCAATTTTCGACCGCGCACTTGCCCGCCTCGCCCCGACGCCGGAGACGGTGGACTACCTCAAGCAGCTGCTCGAGCGCTCGGACAATCAGGAGGTGCGCTGGCTGGCCCTGACCAGCCTCATCGCCGCCGGCGAGGCGCCGCTCGAGGACGCGGATAAGGAAGAGGACACCTCGTCCGAAGGTGTGATTTCACGGCTGCGGTGCCGCGCGACCGTCGAAAAGCGATGGGCGTGGGACACGCTGGTCAACGAGGATCTGACCAACCTGGAGGCGCGCTACCTCATGGACGGGCTGAAGTTCAACGGTGACGAGCTCGACGCGTTCACCGACGAGTACTTCCGCGTCGCGCCGGCGCTGTGGGACCGCCTGACCAATGAGATGGCGCAGCGCACCCTCGAGGGCATGTACCCGACCTGGGCGATCTCCGAGGAGGCCGTGCGCAAGGCGGACGCATTGCTTGACGACGCCTCCGTGCCCGCCGGCCTCAAGCGCATCCTCGCCGAGGGCCAGGACCGAGTTGCGCGCGCCGTGCGCAACCGCGCTGCAGACACTGAAGGTGCTGAAGGCGCTGGCGAGGTCAGCTAAGGCGCGGCGCTAGAAGCGCGTGACCGTGCGGAGCTGCGCCACGTCCGGCCGGACGACGATAGTGGCGTAGGCGACGACGAGGCTCCCCTCGTACAGCTTGCGGGTCACGCGCTGCAGTGGCGCATTCGCCGCCATTTGGAGTCGGCCGCGCTCCACATCTGTAGCCGCGCCGGGGGTGACCACGTCCTCGCGCAGCGTTGCCGCCTCCGGCCGCCTGTCCACCGTCAAAGTCAGGCTGCTCACGGCGTAGCCTTCCTCGTATCCTGGGCGCACGTAGAGCGTCTCCGAAAACGCCGGGGCCCCGTCGGCATAGTGCACACGCTCCTCCGCATACACCTTGTCGCTCGCCCCGTCGCCGAGCTCGGCGTCGGTTTCGGCGTCTCCAAAGGCCGCGGCAACAACCCGAGGAGGGGTGATGCGTCCGGAAAACAGCAGTTTGGAGACGATGTCCACCCCTTTCTCCTCCAGCTGCGCCGCCAACCCGGTCGCCCCATTGAGGTCCACGACGGGCGGCAGCGCGCGCACAAACGTGCCCCCGGCTCGGCCGCGCTTGCGCTCAATGATGCCTTCAAGCTGCAACACATCAAGCGCGTGCCGCACTGTCATCCGGGCGACGTTGAACTGGTCGACTAGCTCGCGCTCGGGTGGGAGCTTGTCACCGGGCTTGAGTTCGTGAGACTCAATCCTGGTGCGCAGCGTCTCCGCGATACGGAGATACGCCGGTTTCGTCGCCATAGATACCTTCCCTCGCTCTCCCTCGCGCAATGGGAAAACTCCCAAGACGAGCAATTCGGCCGTTGATTTACGTTCATTTACACGCAGCCGTCAAAATTATTGAAAACGGCTGTGTAAATTTCTCTTCGATCAACGTTAATCAACAAAGGATGCAGTTACCCCGCATTCTTTCTACGCGCCCAACCGACAGTTGTTGTCAAATCAATGGTCTAAATTTGGACGAACGTCGCCCTTTCCGACCCCGGCAGCACACACCCAAACGGGTGCACACCTCCCCCCGATCACCCCCAAAAGGTACATTCCGACCGGACATGCATGCCATGCATGAAAAACCTTGAAATTACCCCCTATTAGGGGTCTAACTTCGATGCAATTTATGCACCCGCAGGTATAACGAGGTCACCAGGCGAACTCGCCGCACCGAGCTTCCTAGCGTCCGGCTTACAACGCCGCCACGGCTTGCTCGAGGTCGGCGATGAGATCGTCCACGTCCTCGATGCCCACCGAGATGCGAACCAACTCCGGCGGGACCTCGAGCGCCGACCCGTTGACCGCCAGGTGCGTCATGGTCGCCGGGTGCTCGACCAGACTCTCTACTCCACCGAGCGATTCTGCGAGGCAGAACAGCTTCGTCGACAAGCAAAACTCCTTCGCCTGCTCCTCGGTCTGGAATTCGACGGACACCATGCCGCCGAAGCGCGTCATCTGGCGCTTCGCCACCTCGTGGTTGGGGTGCGAGGCAAGCCCCGGGTAGTGGACCTTGGCCACACAGTCCTGGCGCTGGAGGAAATCGGCGACCGCCTCGGCATTATCGCAGTGGCGGTCCATGCGCACCGCAAGCGTCTTCAGGCCGCGGGCGGTGAGGTAGGTATCAAACGGTGACGGGATCGCGCCGACCCAGCCAAAGAAGAAGCGCAGGTCCTCCTCCAGATTCGCATCCTTGCCACACACGATGCCGCCAACGACGTCAGAGTGGCCACCGATATACTTGGTGGTGGAGTGCAGCACCACGTCCGCGCCCAGCTCGAATGGCTTTTGCAGGTAAGGAGAGGCAAACGTGTTGTCCACGACGAGGGTTGCTGCACCTTTGGCCCTACTGATTGCCGTGATGTCCGCGATGTTTAGCAGCGGGTTCGTCGGAGTCTCCACCCAAATCACCTTGGTGTTGGGCTGGATCGCCGCAGTGACCGCGTCGGTGTCCGTAATGTCCACCACCGAGTTCTCCACGCCCCACAGCGTGAAGACCTGTTGGATGAGGCGGTAGGTGCCGCCGTAGGCGTCGTTCCCGATGACGATGTGGTCCCCGGGCTTGAGCAGGATGCGCAGTAGGGAGTCAATCGCCGCCATTCCGGAGGCGAACGCCACGCCGTAGTCCGCCCCCTCCAGCGCGGCGACGGTCTTCTCCAGCGCGGTCACGGTCGGGTTACCCACGCGCGTGTACTCGTACCCGCCGCGGAGCTTGGCCAACCCGTCCTGCGCGAATGTGGTGGAGGCGTAGATCGGCGCATTGATCGGTCCGTACAGGCTGTCAGGCTCGTACCCAGCGTGAATTGAATCTGTGGAGAACCCAGAGGTCATCGCGGTACCTTTCTTGTCGTCGCGGCCCCTCCGTGCGACGCATCCGTGCGGCGAGGGGAAGTTTCCCCGAAGTGTAGACCAAGCGGTTCATTTTGGGTGCGGAATGGGCGAATTTTATGCACAGGACGTTCGTTCCGTCTGGCCAGCACCGGCACATCCAGCCGGTTAAGATTGCACCTGATGAGCTATACAACAACACTTCTCGCAGCAGCATCGAACGACACCGAGGCGCGCGTTGACAGCGCCGTCTCCGGCCTCTCCACCTGGTGGAACGACCCCGACACGCAGCAAAACTTTGTCACCCGCCCCTTGTGGATCCTCCTGATCATCCTCGTGGCCTCCGTGCTGCAGTGGGTGCTCAACCGCCTGATCCGCCGCGGTGCCGAAAACGCAATCAAGAACCCTGGCAGCGGTGTGCCCTTCCGGCGCGGGGAGCGCGACGTTGATTCGCCACAGGCGCGCTCGCAGGAGCAGCGCCGGCAGGCTCGCATCCGCACCCTGTCAAACGTGGGTCGCTCTGCGGTGGCCATTGTCATCTGGGTCTGGGCCATCATGGCGATCCTGGACCAGCTCGGCGTGAACGTCGCCCCACTCGTGGCCTCTGCAGGCATCGTCGGTGTCGCTCTCGGCTTCGGCGCGCAGTCGCTGGTCAAAGACTTCTTGTCCGGCATGTTCATCCTGCTTGAGAACCAGTACGGTGTGGGCGACGTCATCGCCGTCAATGACGTCGAGGGCACTGTCGAGGACATGACCATGCGCATCACCACGCTGCGCGACATCGACGGCACGCTCTGGTACATCCGCAACGGCGACATCGAGCAGGTTGGCAACAACTCAGACCGCTTCTCGGTCGCCCGCATGGAAGTCCCCGTCTCCCTGTTCGCCGACCCATCGAAGGCCGCAGACGTGATCCTGGATGCCGCCCGTGCCGCTGCCCAGAACGAGCGCGTCCGCCGCAACATCATCGGCGAGCCCGAGCTCCTCGGCGTATCCAGCTTCACTACCGACCACCTCACCTATCGCGTTACCGTAAACACCATGCCCGGCGAGCAGTGGGGCGTGAGTCGCTTCATGTACGAGCAGATCCTCGAGGCCATGCAGGAAGCCGACGTCCGCCTGCCGGGCTCCGAACCCACCCTCGTGCGCAATGACCCGCGCGACAAGATCACCGAAAGAGGGCCCTCCAATGACCAGTAACCCGCAGGAGCATTCGCTATACGACGCCCTTGGCGCCGACTTTTTCCAACGCCTCGTCGAAGGCTTTTACAACCAGGTCAAAGAAGACGACCTCATCGGCCCGATGTACCCGGACCAGGACTGGGACGGCGCGCAGGACCGGCTCCGTTGGTTCCTCGTGCAGTACTGGGGCGGTCCCCGGACCTACCAGGAAAAGCGCGGCAACCCCATGCTGCGGCGCCGCCACTTCCCCTTCCCCATCGGCGAGCCAGAGGCGGATCGGTGGCTACACCTCATGGAAAATTCGCTGAACCAGTTTTCGGACGAGGAGCTCCCCGAGGCGTACCGCTTCGCCCTGTGGAACCACATGCAGCGCGTCGCCTACATGATGATCAACCAGGGTCCGCGCGCGTACTAAACGAGCGCGCTTAGACGAACAGCCCGAGTCCCGTTGAGTGGTAAACGGACCCAAACGGGGCGTCGAGACGCACCCAGCGCCCCGCGGTGGACACCCGCAGATGGCGCGGGATGTCAATGGGGGCAGCGAAGCCGGGGATGAACCCCAGCGACGTGCAGGTAAAAATCATTCGCATGGGGATCTCCACCGGGCTTGCAGACTCCGCGTCGGCGGTCAGCACCGTCGAGTCCAACAGCGACTTCGGCGGCCCCATCGGCCCGGAAAACTGGCGGGCGAGTTCTCGGCCCTTGTCGGCGAGCTGGCGCGCCACCGAAACTGGCACCTCGTCACGCACCGTGAAGCCCTCGCGCGGGGGCAGCGCGCCGGGCCAGTTGGGGTCCCGCGCCGCACCGACTTCGGCGCGGCCAGCCTGCAACGCAGCCAGCAGATCGCTCGCCGCCACCACTGCCCCATCGCGCGAGGCCTCGCCGCTCACCCGGCGCGACGCGATGCAGTCGAAGGGGGTGGTGACATAGACGTCGACCGCGGGGGCGCCTGCGTCGAGCGACTGGAACCGGGCCGACGCGGAGGCGTCGAGGCCGGTGGCCCGGCCGATCAGCGCTGTCAGCCCCGGAGCGCCGTCCGTAATGCGGAGGGACTCCATTTACTCCTCGCCAGCTTCGTCGATGCTCGAGGCAACGCGGGTGAGGATGCCGATTTCCTTCTGGGTGATCTGGCGCGGGGACGTCGTCGCGGTGTCCACGGTGACCTGCACGGTTTCCACCACGCAGCAGATGTGGCCTTGCGCGTCCTTAATCTCCTGGCGCGTGGTGAAGGAGGTGTTGCCCAGCCGCACAACCTCGGTGTCCACGGTGACCTCGGTCGTGTTGGGCAGCAGCGGGCGGATGTAGTCCGCGTCAACGCGGCGGACAAACACGACGAACTCGTGGCCCTGCGCCTCGAAGAACTGCTGCGCAAACGCCAGGCGCGCCTCCTGGGCGAGCTCGATGTAGGCGGAGTTGGTGACGTGGCCGTACCGGTCAAAGTCGCCCCAGCGCAGCGAAACCTTGTGAGTATGCGGGGCCCCGGCGCCGTTCGCGCCTGCGGTCTCGCCGTGTCCTGGTTGCTCAGCCATATTCTCCACTCCAAACTTCGCGGGTATGCGGTGCACGTTCTGCCGACATGCTACCCCACAACCAACGCCCCGCCACGGAACCAATGTGAGCTGGCTCTCGGGGCGGGGCGTGAAGCGGGAGGCCGGGTGGCGTCGAGAAGCGTGTGCCTAGCGCGTCAGCTTGCGGTGCGTGACGCGGGACGGCTTCGCGGCCTCTTCGCCCAGTCGCTCGACCTTGTTCTTCTCGTAATCGCCGAAGTTGCCTTCGAACCAGTACCACTGGCCTTCCTCAACGTTGCCTTCCCAGGCGAGGATGTGGGTGCAGGTGCGGTCCAGGAACCAGCGGTCGTGCGAGATGACCACGGCGCAGCCCGGGAATGCCTGCAGCGCGTTTTCCAACGAACCCAGGGTTTCCACGTCGAGGTCGTTGGTGGGCTCATCGAGCAGGATCAGGTTGCCGCCCTGCTTCAGCGTGAGCGCCAGGTTGAGACGGTTGCGCTCACCACCGGAGAGGACCTTGGACGGCTTCTGCTGGTCAGCACCCTTGAAGCCGAAGGCGGACAGGTACGCGCGCGAGGGCATCTCGTTCTGGCCAACGTGGATGTAGTCCAGGCCGTCCGAGACGACCTCCCACACCGTCTTCTCCGGGTCGATGTTTGCGCGGTTCTGGTCCACGTAGGACAGCTCGACGGTCGAGCCCACCTCAACGTCGCCGGAATCCGGGTCCTCGAGACCCACGATGGTCTTGAACAGGGTGGTCTTACCCACGCCGTTCGGGCCGATCACGCCAACGATGCCGTTGCGCGGCAGGGTGAACGAGAGGTCCTTGATCAGCGTTCGCCCGTCGAAGCCCTTGTTCAGGTTTTCCACCTCGACGACCTTATTGCCCAGGCGCTGCGGGGTCGGGATCTGGATCTCCTCAAAGTCCAGCTTCTTGTACTTCTCCGCCTCTGCCGCCATCTCTTCGTAACGCTCCAGGCGGGCCTTGTTCTTTGCCTGGCGAGCCTTCGGCGAGGAGCGAACCCAGTCCAGCTCCTTCTTCAGGCGCTTCTGCAGCTTCTGGTCCTTCTTGCCCGCGACCTGGAGGCGCTCCTGCTTCTTCTCCAGGTAGGTGGAGTAGTTGCCCTCGTACGGGTAGAGCTGGCCACGGTCGACCTCGCAGATCCACTCCGCGACGTTGTCCAGGAAGTAGCGGTCGTGCGTCACAGCAAGGACGGCGCCCGGGTAGTCCTGCAGGTGGCGCTCCAGCCACAGCACACTCTCCGCGTCGAGGTGGTTGGTCGGCTCGTCCAGCAGGAGCAAGTCGGGCTCGGACAGCAGCAGCTTCGCAAGCGCCACTCGACGACGCTCACCTCCCGACAGGTTGGTCACCGGGGAATCCGACGGCGGGCAGCGCAGCGCTTCCATCGCCTGCTCGATCTTGGAGTCGACCTCCCACGCGTCGGCCGCGTCGAGCTCCTCCTGGAGCTTGCCCATTTCCTCCATGAGCTCGTCGGAGTAGTTGGTCGCCATCTCTTCGGCGATCTGCTCGAAGCGGGCCTTCTTTTCAAAAATGTCGCCGAGGCCCTCCTCGACGTTCTCGCGGACCGTCTTCTCCTCGTTCAGCGGCGGCTCCTGCAGCAGGATGCCCACCGACGCGCCGGGCTGGAGAAATGCCTCGCCGTTGTTGGGCTGGTCAATTCCCGCCATGATCTTGAGCAACGACGACTTACCAGCGCCGTTGGGGCCCACGACACCGATCTTGGCGCCGGGGTAGAAAGCCATGGTGACGTTGTCCAGAATGACCTTGTCACCGATGGCCCTGCGAACGTTTTTCATCGTGTAGATGAATTCAGCCACGTGAAGTCCCCTCTTGTGAATTCGACTGCGAAATTGGCGTAAATGCTTTCCACAGACTACATCATTTCGGGGCCTCCACATGGCCTGACTGCCTGCACCAGACCAGGCATCGCGCGCGGGGAAGCAGCGACAGATCAGCGTTGGGTGAAGTGACGGCTTAGAACGGCACCCCCTCGGCGTCCGCGGAATCCGCAGAGTCTGCGGAATCTGCTGCGTTTGCGCCACGCGCGCCGCCACCGCCGGCGGCCGCGCCGACCAACACGGGCTCGCGCTCTTTGGCGCGCTTTGCGTGCCCGATGGCGTCTTCCTCGCTCATCAGCCGGTCAGTAACGTCCCCGCGACTGTCGCGCGTCAGCTCCTCCGTCGTCTTCGCCCGAAGCGGTTCCTGGCCGGCCAGCGTGTTACCAACGGGCTCACTACGCACCGAGCTGACCTGGTGGCGAGCCAGGTCGAATGCAACTTGGGTCGCCTTCAGCACGATCTTTGAGCGCTTGAGTTTCTCCTGCTCGGCCCCCTCCGGCGCGTCAACCAGCCACGTTTCCGTCACCAACTTGCCACAGACGGAAACCGGCAGTCCCCGCTTCAGCGACGCCGCCACGTTGGTGGCGAGCTGCCCCCAGCATTCGACATCGATATACAGCTGATCCACGTCCTCCCACAGCACCTTCCCGGAGGAATCCTTTTCCTCCGTCGGGCGACGGCGCGAGGTGGCGAGGCGAAATTTGCACAGCACCGAATCGGTGTCCTTAAACACGCGGAGGTCTGGGTTATCAATCAGGTTGCCGTGGATGTGAGTGTGCAAGTGGCTCATGGGAGAGCCACCCCCTTTCCTAAACTTTGACGTTTGTTTCGTGCAACGGGGCGTCGACAAGCGCTTGCTCCGTTAGGCGTATTTTTACACGAAACGTACGAAATGGGAAGGGGTGGCGGACAATTTTCCAAAAATGGCAGCTAGAGTCGATTGTATTGCGCGAGCATCTTGTTGTACTGGCGCCATTCCTCGTCGTCTGTTTCTTCTGCCTTGCGGTCGGATTCGATCGCTTCCCGGTTGTCCTCCGCGAACCACGCGCGGAACAGCTGCGCAAACACGATGACCAGCGGGAACGAACCGGCCGCCCAGCCGATACCGCCGCCCACCTTTTGATCATCAAGCAAGTCCGGATCCCACGGGAGCTGCAGCGACTGGTAGAAATCCTCGCCCAGCACGAAGTTGAGCTGCATCAGGTACACGCCCATAAAGAGGTGGAACGGCATGGCGATCCACAGCCATGCCAGGCGGACTTTCGCCGAGTGGCGCGCGGGCAGCTCGTCCGGCCCAATGAGCTCCCAGAAGTAGAAGTAGCCGGAAACAAGGAACACGGCGTTCATGATCACGTGGCCCGCGTGCTCCGAGATCATCAGCTCATACAGCGAGGGGAAGACGTACATGACGTAGAAGAGCACGAGGAACTGCACCGCGGACACCGGCGGGTAGGTGATCACGCGGACGAAGCGAGAGTGCTGGAAGCTCTCCGCCCACAGGCGCGGGTTGAACTCGCCGGCCGGGTAGGCCTCGCGGACCAGTGTGAGCGGCGCCCCGAGCACGAAGAAGACGGGAGCGCCCATCGAGAGGATCATGTGCACTGTCATGTGCGTGGAGTACGCGGCCGGCATGTGCATCCCCAGCCCGGAGCTCAGCGTGACCACCACCGTGGCGCAGCCGAGCAACCACCACGCCGTGCGAGACGCGCGCCACCCGGGCACGCGGCGCACCAGGTAGAGGTAGTACACGGCAAGCAGCAGCGCGATAACGCTGTACAGCAGCTCCGGACGCCACTGCGTCAGCCAGTTGCCCCACGTGAGCGGCTCGGCAAGGTTGTAGCCCAGCGCCACCTGCATCGCGGTCAGGTCGGGGTCCAGCGGCGGCGGGGGCGGGGTGCGCCCGAGTGTGACCGACAGGCCCGCAATTGCCGCCATGACCACGACCTCCACGAGGGCGAAGCGGGTAAACGCGCCGGGGCGCGACCCCAGCTGCGGCAGCGTGAGCTGGCGGTGCGCGAACCCCATCAGGCCGAGCACGAGGATGCCCGCAAACTTGATCACCAGCACCCAGCCGTAGGCGTAGTCGAGCAAGTCGGACAGCCGGACCCGGATGAGCGCGTTGGTCAGCCCAGATACCAGCATGACCAGCAGCGCGAACAGGGCAACCGCGGAATACCGCCGCGCCGCCCCCTCGAGGTTGGGGCCCAGCCTGCGGCCGTGCGCCACCAGCGCCATGAGCCCGCCGACCCAGATGAGCATGAACACCAGGTGCCAGATCAGCGAGTTCGTGCCAAAGTCGTGGCTTCCGCCCGACGCCGAGTGACCCGTCAGCGCCAGTGGCATTATCGACGCCAACGCGCCCCCACACAGCGCCACCTGGGAAAACCAGCTGCGCGCCAGGAGTCCGCACACGCCAACGCCCGCGGCGATGATGGCGGTGACCAGCCACACCTTCGCGTCGGCAACCTGCTCCAGCGCGACGGACCAGGCACTGAGCTGGAAGAAGACCTCCCCGAGCGGTTCGCCGGAGACGTCGGAAAGCACGAGCGGAATCATCGTCAACCCGATGAGCGCGATGCCAAGCTGCGCCCATCCGCCGGTCCGCGATGCGATGATCCCGTCGACGGTGAGCTGCGCGCCGTTCAGATCCGCGCCCTCGCCGCGCCGCGTCGGCGGGATCAGCCACGCGGTGAGGAAGAACGACCCCACTGACAGCGCAAACAGTAGCCAGGCGACGCCGCGTAACGCGGGCAGGCCGGCAGTGGTCAACGCACCGGGATCAGGGATGCCGAGCGCGCTTAACGACGCCCCCGCGAACGATTGCGCCACCGCACCCGCCACCACCGCGGCGATCACGCAGGCTGCAACGTACACCGGCCAGGCGGGCCGCACTGCCCGCTTGCGAACTCCCACTTCAGACATACCCCCTACCCTACTTTTGATTGATTGGGGTGCCTAACTGGCCTTGCGCTACAATAGGCGGGCTGCACGGAGCGCCCGGGCGTACGGGTGCCCTCGTGAGCGCTGCCCCCATAGCTCAGTGGATTAGAGCATCCGGTTTCTACCCGGCTGGTCGCGGGTTCGAGTCCTGCTGGGGGCGCTTTTGCTGGGGGCGCTTTTCGTTGGGGCGAAAACCGCTGCTAGGAGGAGTTTCGGCGCTTCCGCCGCAGCATGTCCACCGCCACCGCGGTGCCGAGGATTGCCGCGTGCTGACGCTGATCCAGGCCCGGCTGGAAACTGATCCGGTACGAGGTCTTACCCATAAACGCGCGCCCCATGCCCGTGTACTCTGCATTGATGCTCGCGATCGGCTGTCCGTTGCTGGTCAGGTCAAAGTTGAGGGCGAGCAGCTTGCCATCAATCTGCACGCTGGGAAAGCCGGCGATCTCCAGGTCAAGCTTGGTGCGCAGCAGGGAAAACTTGCTGCGCAGTGTGGCGAGCACCATGTCGGGCTCCGCCAGGCGCACCTCGTAGGAGTCCCGGAGGAAATTCGCCGGGTCGGTCACGCCAAGCACGAGGGTGCCTTGGGCGTCGCGCACCTCCACCCCGCGCGAGCCACGGAACATATCGGCGAGCTGCCGCGTTTGCCGCGCCGTGCCGACGAGCTGGCCCTGCCCGTCGGTGATTTCAAATTCGTCGGTACCAAGTGCCTTGGTCTGGCTGAAAATCAGTTCATCGCGATCAAGCATGACGCCAGGCTACCGCCACGGCAGCCACCACGCTTTCCGATGCGGCGGCGCGTGCCGCACTTCCGGCTTCGCTTCGTCGACCTCCGGAGTCGCCTCAGGCTTCTCGACGACTACGTCTTCCCGGTCTTCCCTTAGCTCGTGGGCCCCGTGGTACTCCTCTGCTTCCGGCACATCCGGTGCGTCTGGCGCTTCTACCAGCTCGGCGTCAGTACCGTCGGCGGCGTCAGCGCCGTCAGTGACGTCACGCCGCACTTGCGTTCATGCCAGGCCGAACTTCTTCACGTTCGCGTTCACGGCCGTACGCAGGAGCGCCAGGTTGGTCCGGGAGGAGTCGACTGCCACATAGATGAACAAGTCATTTTCCAGAATCTTGATCAAGTGGAACTGGTCGGTCAGGGTAAGCAGCATGTCCTGCAGGCCACCCTGGATGCCCAGCGCCTCCATGGTCTTGAACTTGGCCTTCACCATCTCAGAGTTGTACGCAGCCGCGATGTCCAGGTCGAAGTCCGGGTAACGGGAGGTGGACACCAGGGACATACCGGTGTTGATGTCGACGACAGATGCGCCAATGAAGCCGCTGAGGTCCTCAGAGACGGCGTTGAGGAAGTTGTTGAGATTCTCCTGCTGGGACATTCGATTCCTTTTCGTATTCTCGTGTAATTGCTGGTCACGGCGCACAGGTACGCGCCCGTTTGGGACGGTGGAAGTGCACGCTGGCCCGGATTGCCACCACAGAATACCGCAATATTAGACAAATGGAAAGAAAAGTCTGATAATTTGGGTGTCACTCCCCAAACTGAACCTGAGGAAATGATATGACTCAAACGCCCGCCACTGGGCGGCGCCACGGAAAGGCCGAGGACATCACCGCCGATGACCTGGACCCACACCTGACAATGCCCTCGGACGCCATCATTGGCGCGTACTCAGATTCCGAGGTCGTTTTCGTCGGCCCGGTTGGGGTTGGCAAGACGACGGGAGTCGCGACCATCTCGACGGTGACGCCCATCAATACTGAGGCGCACGCCAACGCTTCCGACGACTTCCTCGCGCAGACCAAGACAACGACCACCGTGGGGATCGACTTCGGCGTCTGGGACCGCGCCGACACCACGCGCGTTGCCGTCTTCGGCACCGCGGGCCAAGACCAGTTTGATGATGCGCGCACCCCCGCCCGCAATCCGGCCGCAGCGCTCGTGGTCTGGCTCTTCGGGCTCCCGCAGCTCCTGGAACAGCAGGTCGTGCACTGGCTGGAGACCATCGGGAGCTTGGACGCCTATCACCGCACCACCTTCGCGGTGAACTTCATCGACCCGGATGGGCCCGACCCGCTCCCGATCCTGCGCGATTTCCTTTCCACGGTCGGCCACTCCGACATTCCCGTGGTGGCGGCCGACCCGCGCGTGCACGACGACGTGGCGCGCGTTATTGACCTCGCCCTGACCAGACTGGAGGATTACCTGTGACCGCGACGCTTGAAAACACGACGACCACGTTGGCCACAGACGGCCTGGAGGGCGGAATGTCAGAAGCCATGAAAGATGACGTCAAAGCTCAGATTGGGCGCCACCGCCGGGTGCGCGGCACCGATTTCGCTACGAACGACCTGGCTGCCGCCGCTCTGCCATACATGTCGCGCATGCGCCACCAGGTACCGGGAATCTACGCAGTCGTCCTCGGCACCGGCGACGGCACCCACGTCTGCTCGATCGGCCTCGGCGACGCGCTCGACGCCGCCCGGATCAGCGCCCTAAACTCATCGATGTTTGGCACCGCCGGGGCGCAGGCCGCGATTGTGGACCCCTCCCGCGACCCCGATGAGGCGAAAGGCGAAGGACGCGACGCTATCGTCAGCGTCTCGCTGCCAAACGACGAGGTCATCGCACTGGCAAAAGTGGCGCACCCGCCCGTCGGCCACCTGGTCCTGGCTGTTTTTGCCCGCGATGTACAGCTGGGCATGGTGGTCCACCACGCGCGTACCTCCGCGCAGGCGCTCTCGGAGTGGCTGGACGAGGAGTAATCCCACTTGACGTTACCCCGCGTTCCGGTACACTTTCCACTATGGAAAACATGGAGACGCAGGGTCGGCAAAGCACGACCAATCAGCACGCCAGAGTCAAAAACAAGGACACAGCCGCCTCCGCTCGCGAGGCGCTCGAGGTAATTCGCGACACCGAAGCCCGCACCAAGGCATCACAACCCGTGCCGTGGCTGAGCATCGTGGCGACCAGCCTGTGTTTCGGTGCTGGCATGTACTTCACCCTCGTTGGCCACCCCTGGGGCCTGCTTATCCTCCTTGCTGGCGTGGTGGGCATCATCTGGATCGAGCTTTCCGCCAAACGCGGGGTGCGCACCGCGATGAAGCAGGAGGTGCGCGAGGATCCGAAGCTCAATTGGAAAGCTGTCGTCATTCCTCTGCTCGCGTACCCCCTCATGACGCTCGCTGAAGGAATCGGCACAGTGGCCTGTGCCATCGTTGCGGTAGCCACAACCGTGGGTTTTATCGCTGCCTACGGCCTGACCTGGAACAAGTACCATGACTAACCCCGTCATCCACCCCATCAACCGTTTGAAGATTTGCGCGGCGCTCAACGCCGGCGGCGCCATCGAAGGCGAGACGCGCTACGAAATGCGCTTCAGCACGCTTCGCGACGCCACCCAGCTTTCCGACGCCACGCTGTCCAAACAACTCAACGCCCTGGAGGAAGTCGGTTTTGTGACCCGGTTCCGCGAGTACGGCTCGACACGGGCGAAGGACACGGTGTGGGTCACGCTCACCAGGGAGGGGCGCGAAGCCTTCCAGGCGCACATGGAGGCGTTGGAGGCGCTGGCGAGGGGTGAGGTGGGCGTCGAGAAGCACTAGCCCAGGTACCCTGAAGACCATGACTTTTCCAGCCCCCGAAATTGACTCTTATGCCCTGGTGACCGGCGCGTCACAGGGCATTGGCGAGGCGATGGCGCGCGACCTCGCCGCCGCCGGCTACAACCTGATCATCGTCGCCCGTCGCGAAAACGTGCTCATGGAGCTCGCCCACGAACTGAGCGACGCGCACGGCGTCAACGTCGAGGTCGTGGCCGCCGACTTGGCCAAGGAGCGCGACGTGGACGCGCTGCTCGCGCACATTGCGACGCGCAAGGTGACGCTATGCGTGAACTCGGCGGGCATCGCCAGCTTCGGCCCATTCATGCGCCAGGACTGGGGCTACGAGACGAACCAGTACAACCTGAACTCCACCGCCGTGTTCCGCATCACCAAGGCCGTGCTGGACCAGATGGTGCCGCGGGGCGAGGGGGCGCTGTGCAACGTCGGCTCGGCAGCAGGCAACATCCCCATTCCCAACAACGCCACCTACGTGTTCACCAAGGCTGGCGTGAACGCGTTTACCGAGGCCCTGCACTTCGAGCTCAAAGATTCGGGCGTGCACTGCACCCTGCTTGCACCGGGCCCCGTGCGCGACGCGTACATTCCGGAAGAGGAGCAGTCCATCGTGGACAAGGTCGTACCGGATTTCCTGTGGACCACCTACGACTCGTGCGCCCGCGACACGCTGCGGGCCATGCGCGCAAACAAGCGCCGCGTGGTCCCCGGCCCGCTGTCCAAGGCGATGGACGTGGTTTCCACCTACGGGCCGCGCGGCGTGATCGCCCCGCTCGTAGGCAGCTTTTACGCAAAGATGGGAGAAGAGTAACCGTGGACATCCACGCAAAAGACAACCGGATCGTTTGGGTCGACTTGGAGATGACCGGGCTGGATACGCACCGCCACGTGATCGTCGAGGTGGCGGCACTGGTGACCGATGCCGAGCTCAACATTTTGGACGAAGGCCTGGACATCGTCATCGGAGCGACCGAGGCCGAGCTCGCTGAGATGGATGACTTTGTCACCAAGATGCACACAGATAACGGGCTGCTCGACGAGATCAAGGCGTCGACCGTCACCATGAAGGAGGCCGAGGACGCCGTCCTGGCACTGCTGGACAAGCACTGCGATAAGGCGCACCCCGCTCCCCTGGCGGGCAACTCAATTGCCACCGACCGCGCCTTTATCCGCGAGCAGATGCCACGCCTCGACTCGGCCCTGCACTACCGCATGATCGACGTCTCCACCGTCAAGGAGCTCACCCGCCGCTGGTTCCCGCGTGCGTACTTCAACCAGCCCGAGAAAGGCATGGCGCACCGCGCGCTCGCGGACATCGTGGAATCCATTCGCGAACTGGACTACTACCGCCGCTCCGTGTTCGTGGAATCTCCCGGCCCGGAGACCCCGGAAGCTGAGCACGCAAGGGACGCTGCCAATAGCGCCTACCAGCCGTTTTTGTGATTTAGAGACCGCGTACTAAGGTAGTTCCCGCTGCTGAAAACGCAGCGATGGTGGCTGTAGTTCAGCTGGTAGAGCACCAGGTTGTGATCCTGGGTGTCGCGGGTTCGAGTCCCGTCAGCCACCCCAAAGTTACCCCGTGACCTATACAAACAGGTGACGGGGTACATTGCTTTCTCGGTCGGCCGCGCCCTACAGCGCCTGCTCGCCACACTCGCCGGTACGCACGCGGATCACGTCGTCGACCGGAGAGATCCAAATCTTGCCGTCGCCAAACGCCCCCGTGGATGCCGCCCGAAGGATGGCGTCCACCGCCCGGTCGGCCAGCCCCTCCCCCCCGTGACAATCTCGAGCTTCAGTTTCGGCACGAAGTCCGCTGCAACCTCTGCGCCGCGGTAGACCTCGCCGCGCCCGCCACGAAGTTGCCCGCGGAATCAGCGATCTGGCCCCCTGACCCCAAATGCCTGCAGCGGGGTGGCCACGATCCCGGCGATGTCGTCTCCAGCGTACGACGCCGACCATCCCCACAACACGTAGACGACGGGGACGACCGCCATCGCGGCGAAGGACGTCACCATCATGATCAGCACGTTCTGCCGACCCGCCATCCCTCCGTAGAACAGCGCGAGTCCGGGCGTCATGAGCAACACCAGGGAGGCGCTCATGAGCATCCACGCGGAGTTCCCTGACGCCGCCAACAACAAGCGAGAAGGCAAATAAAAACGCTCCAAGCACAATCAGTGCCTGGAGCAGATCGCTTGTCGACGCCTACGCGCCACCAACCTTACGCATTGGGATCCTCGGTTCCACCCGAGCGCATTTCCCAGTCCATGTTCCAGTAGCCGAGCCCGTCGTACGGCGTGAGCGTGCCACCGTATGTGTTCTGTACAGTCACCACATCGCCGCGCTTCACGTTCTCCTGGAACCACTGCGCGTCCGCCATAGACGCGTTAATGCAACCGTGCGATTGGTTCGTGTTGCCGAGCGCCCACATCGCCCACGGCGCGGCATGGAGGTAGATGCCGGAGTAGGACAGCTGGGTCGCGTACGACACCGGGGTGACGTAGCCACCCTGCCCGAGGCCGAGACCATAGGTGCGCGAATCCATCACCAACGAATTGTGCATGTCGCCCACAATGTAGGTGCCGTTCGGCGTATCACGCGAGTTATCGCTACCCATTGATACCGGGAAGGACTTCACCAGTTCGTCATTTCGGTAGAACTTCAGCATCTTATCCGCGTTGTCCACCACAGCCTCGACCTTGTCACCAATGGTAAAGCTGTGCTCGACGTCTTCGACGCCGTAGACCCCGCCGCCCATATCCTTGCCGTAGACGTTGGCAGCGACAGTGACCTCGGTGCCAGGCTCCCACAGATCCTTCGGACGCCAGCGCAGCTCGTAGGGATCGAGCCAGAAAAATCCACCCTCGGTGTCGTTGGAGGTCTCCACGTCGATGAGCTCCTCAACGGCCTTCGTGTCCTGAATCGGCACGTCGAAGCGGAACGTGATTGCTTGCCCCACACCGACGTTGTCACCGTCAAGGGGACCCAGGTACACGTTGGTCTCAGCCGCCGGAACCACCGTGGTAAAACTCTGCTTCACCTTCTGGCCCGCAGCATCTTCAGCCTTGACGGTGTACGTGCGACCGTAACCGAGCGGCTCCACCGTTTCCCACTCAGTCTTCTCATCGTTCATCTTCGCCTTGACAACCTTGCCGTCCTCGTTGGTCATCACCACAGACGACAACCCCTCATCCGACGTCACGGTGACGGACTCACCAGGCTCAGCGTCTTCAGCACCGTCATCGAAAGAGAATTCCGGCGGATCCGGCTTCGGCTCCTCTGCCGCTTCCTGCTCCTCGGTCTTGGCAACGTGCTGTGTTTCAACCTCATTCGTCTCACCGATCGTGCACGACACCAGTGTGGTGGCCATCGCGGCCGCCGCAACGACGCCAGCTGCCCGGCGCACCACTTTCCCTACACGCATGAACGCTTTCCTACCTCCAATATCGCGTTTTGCATTGCAACTACCCTATCTGCCAAAAGCACCCAAACGCTACTTCAATTCACTTGGAAAAGATTACAATTTGAACACTACGAAAAAGGCTCGTGACCTGGCGATTTCACCCCCTACAAGGAAAGGTGTTATTGTTTTCAACGTCGCCGAGAGCGACAGAGAGAAAAACAAAATACGCGCCATTAGCTCAATTGGTAGAGCAACTGACTCTTAATCAGTGGGTTCGGGGTTCGATTCCCTGATGGCGCACAGCATTACCCCCTCGCGGAGATACCGAATGGTACTCCGCGAGGGGGTTTCTCTTTCGGTACGTTAGCCCCTAGAACGCATCACCCACGACAATCCCGCACATCCCCTCCCCAGACCCACAAACCTGAGAGACTTTCTTAACAAAGGAATAGGTCACCCTTTTTATATCCTGCAGATTTAGTGCTTCTGCCACTTTCCTGAAACAAAAATGCGCATACATTTGCCTGTCGCCTGAGAATCAATTAAGGTTGCTACTATGAATACGGCACTCCTGCTTGTAGACGTCCAAAATGACTTCTGCCCCGGCGGACCGCTTGCAACGGCTCGCGGGGATGAGGTGGCGTCGAAAATCGCCCAGTTCCTCAGCACCGAGGACAACCGGACGCGCGAGTACGCGCACATCATCGCCACCCAGGATTGGCACATCGACCCGGGCGAGCATTTCTCTGAGAACCCCGACTTCCAGGACTCGTGGCCGCCGCACTGCGTCGCGGACTCCTACGGCGCGAAGATCCGCGGGCCGATCGACACCTCGCTGATCGGCCACTTCTTCCGCAAGGGCGAGCACTCGGCCGCATACTCCGGCTTCGAGGGCCACGACGACAACGGCATGCTACTGGGCGATTGGCTGCGCGAGCACGACATCAACGAGCTCGATGTCTGCGGCATCGCCACAGACCACTGCGTTCGCGCCACGGTGCTCGACGCGCTGAAGCAGGGTTTCAAGGTCCGGGTGCTGCGCGGCATGGTTGCCCCTGTCGATGACGCGGCGGGGGCCCGGGCCCTCCAGGAGATGATGGACGCCGGGGCGGAGATCGCCTAACGCCGAGGCGTTTGTCGACGCTGCAGCGCAGCAAAAACCGTCCACCCACCAATCGGTGGTGTGGACGGTTTTTCGTTGTTCCGAAGCGGTCTGACGCTAGTTGCGCGACAGCAGCTTCTGCAGCTCGTTGAGCTCCTTCTTGCGCTTGCGGCCGTTGAGCACCCTGATGCCGACGATCGCGGCGATACCGACGCCGATACCGGCGAGGACCTTCTGCACCGTCTCGTCCTTCAGCCACTCCAGAGCGCCGTCCTTCGCGCCCCCCGCGAGGGTGGACGGGTTCGCGCGATCCGCGAGCTCGTCCAGGGTGCTGGCAAGCTGGCTGCGGGTGCGGGAGATGTCGCGCTCAATGTCGTGAATGTCTCGTGCCACGTTCAATTCTCCTACGTTGTACTCGTTTGTCGGTTCTTGTGACCACAGTAGTGTAAAACGTGTAAAACGGTGAAGTATGAATGATCAGATCAGACTGGAAAAGGGCGACACCGCCCCAGCGTTCACCCTGACCAACGACAAGGGCGAGCAGGTCTCCCTGTCAGATTTCGCCGGAAAGCGCGTCATCGTGTACTTCTACCCGCGGGCGAACACCCCGGGCTGCACAACCGAGGCGTGCGACTTCACGGAAAAGCTCGAGGATTTCAACAACGCCTCCGTGACCGTGCTGGGCATCAGCCCGGACCCCACCGACAAGCTCGCGGACTTCCGCGCGAAGCACGACCTGGGCATCGAGTTGCTTGGTGATGAATCGAAGGACACCCTCATCGCGTACGGCGCGTTTGGGGAGAAGAAGATGTACGGCAAGGTGACGGAGGGCGTCATCCGCTCCACCTTCCTGGTGAACGTGGCTGAGGACGGCACCGGCACCATCGAGGAGGCCAAGTACAACGTCCGCGCCTCGGGGCATGTCGATCGGATCCTGCGCGACTGGGATATTTAGCAGCGTTGAAGGCCCGGGCAAATAGCGCCACCCAGGTGTGATCTTCGCCGTGTTTCGCGGGAACTTTTTGCTTATTCACGCCACGCACGGGCATAATGGTCATATCAGTGAAATTTTGTCCCCCACCGATTTGATGCGGCGTTGACCTGCCGCGACGAAGTGAGGCCTCATGTCTAGTCCAATCAATCCCAGCGATTCCCGCGCCGACGACACCGCCGGTGCCGCGCGCCCGTCCAGTCCGTACCCGCTGCAGGGCGCGCAAGACAACGAAGCGGACGCACGTCCCCGCTCCACCACTGCCCAGTGGGCGACCGTAATCGTCCTCGCTCTCATCGGCTTCGGGCTCCTCGGTTGGTTGCTGCTCAGCGACAACGATGATGAGACCGCCCCGGCGACGGACACCCCCGTGAGCGCCAACGCTACGGCCGGTGCCAACGCCACCGGCGCGCAGGCGGAGGCGCTCAAGGCGGCGGAGGTACACCTGAACGGTCAGGCGATGTCTGAGGAAAACCTGTACACCCTGCTGCGCGACACCGATGGTTTCGACCGTGAAACCGCGAGCTACGCCGTCGACCACCTCGACGCGGACTTTAACCAGCTCGCCCTCCAGGTAGCGCAGCAGATGGAAGAAGACGGCACGAGCCGCAGCGAGCTCACCAAGGCCCTGACTGAAGGGCCCGAGCACTTCACCCGCGAGCAGGCTGAGTTCGCCGTCGAGCACCTCTAACGCAGCCGGAACACGCGCGAGCACAAAGCACCTGGGGCCTTGATGCCCCAGGTGCTTTCTCGTGTGCGCCCGGAGAGACTTGAACTCTCACGTCCGTAGACACTGGAACCTAAATCCAGCGCGTCTGCCAATTCCGCCACGGGCGCGGTGACCATCATGCTACACGGCGCGACGCGCCCGCCCGAAACCGGTAAGCCCCCGCTCACCCCATCAAACTTTAGTTTGGTTGCGCGTGCGGAGTTGGTAAACTGTCCGCTTGTGAGTGAGTTCGGCGAAACAGAGGCCCCTGCACCGGAGAAGCGCTCCCGCGTGAAGGTGCGCGCGTGGCATATCCTGCTGCTTATCGCCGCCGTCATCACCTGCTGCCTGCTGGCGTGGTGGCAGTGGACCCGCTTCCAGTCCGGCACGGGCACGTTCCAAAACCTTGGGTACGCCCTCCAGTGGCCGTTCTTCGGGGCGTTTTTTGTTTACGCCTACCGGGCGGGCATCCGCATGGAAAACGAGAAGATCGACGCGATCAACGCCGGCGAGCAAATGGACAGCCTGTACGAGGCGGACCTGGCCAAGTACGGTGCGGACCCATCGCAACCGAAAACTATCAGCGAAGACTTCCTCCCATCGCGGCCGCAGATGGACGTCCAGGAATACAACGACATGCTCACGCCGCGTAGGCAAACCCCACACCAGCACAAATCCGAGGAGAAGGACGCATGACCGAGCAAACCCCCGCTGCCACCCCGAAGATCCACCCGGAGCGTCAGCGCCGCGTGCGCACCGCGCTGCACCTCTTCTCCATCACGGCGTGGATCACAGGCGTACTTTTCCTCTTGCTCATCACCCGCATGGTGATGCAGTACGGCCTGGGCATGGACGTGTCCCTCCTCTCGTGGGTGGCTCGCGTCCACGGCTTCGCGTTTATGTTCTTCCTCGTCGCCTCGCTGAACCTGGGGCTTAAGGCCCGCTGGTCATCGGTGACGTGGGTGCTCACCGCGGTTTCCGGCATCGTGCCGTTCATGTCCTTCATCGTCGAAGCGAAGCGACGCAAGGAAGTCACCGAGACTTTCCAGCTCGGGTAACCAAGGCGGTCGGGCGCCGGTTACGCGCCCCGAACCAACTACTTTCCTTCCCCAGCCCGGGTCAGGACCATCACGCCGATGTCCTCGGCGCGGTCATTGTCCGGGCTCAACGTCAGCGTGTCGCCGTTGATCTTGCCCTTGTACTCCAGGTCGCGCCCGGAAAGCGGGTCGGCGAGCTTAAATTCCTCGTCGTCCTGCTCGCACCGGGCGTCGTTGGTTTGGCCGTCCGGCTCGGTGAGCTCCCAGTGGCAGTCACCGCCGTCGATGGTGAGGGTCGCGGCGCCGCCGGGCTGGCTGGCGTCCGTGGAGGTGACGTCACCGGACCAGGAGCCGTCCCAATCGGAGGACGAGCCGCAGCCGACGAGCGCGGTTCCGGCGATCATGACAGTGGCTGAGAGTGCAAGCGTTTTCTTCATGCCACTACCCTAGCCAAACTGGCCTATCCCAGCAGGCGCGCGATGTCCGGGGCGAGCGCGCGCAGCGCCTGTCCACGGTGCGACCGGGCGTTCTTCTCCTCTGGCGTCAACTCCGCCGAGGAGACCGGACGCATCGCTTCGGCTGGCTGCGCGTCGTCCGGGGCGAACAGCGGGTCGTAGCCGAACCCGCCCTCGCCCTGCGGCTCGCGGAGCAGCTGGCCCGGCCAGCGGCCCGTCGCCGTGAACTCGTCGCCGGCGGGGGTGACGAGGGCGCAGCAGGAGATAAACGCGGCGTCGCGAAGCTCGATGTCCTGCATCTGCGCGAGCAACAACCGGTTATTCGCGGCGTCGGCGTCGTCTGCGTCGTGGTCGCCGGACCAACGCGCGGAGAGCACGCCAGGCATCCCGTTGAGCGCAGTGACGGCCAGGCCCGAGTCGTCGGCGACGCAGGGCAGCCCGGTGCGCGCGGCGCCGGCGCGAGCCTTGATCAGCGCGTTGTCCTCGAAGGTCAGCCCGTCCTCTTTCGGCTCCGGGTAGGGTTCGACGTCGCGCAGCGACACCAGCTCAACACCGGCGATGTCCAGCTCGCGCAGCACCTCTTCGAGCTCGCGGAGCTTCCCGGGGTTGTTCGAAGCGACCAGGACTTTTACCATCCCAGCGCCGCCTTCTGGGCGCCGATCAGCTCGTTGAGCCCGACCTCGGCAACATCGAGCATCTCGTTGAGCTCGCTGCGGCCGAAGAGGCCGTGCTCGCCGGTGCCCTGGATCTCCACGAAGTTGCCGCCCTCCTGCATCACCACGTTGAGGTCAACCTCCGCGCGGGAGTCTTCCTCGTACGGCAGGTCGAGGCTCACGCGGCCGTCGATAATGCCAACGGACACCGCAGCGACGGGCTTGAGCAGCGGCTCGCCCGGTACCACGCCGCGCTCCTTGAGCACCTCGATCGCGTCCGCCAGCGCTACGTACGCGCCCGTGATGGACGCGGTGCGCGTCCCGCCATCGGCTTGCAGCACATCGCAATCGAGCTGGATGGTGTTTTCGCCCAGCTCGGACAGGTCCACCGCAGCGCGCAGAGAGCGACCCACCAGGCGGGAAATCTCGTGGGTGCGGCCCTTGACCTTGCCCTTCATGGATTCGCGCGGCATGCGGTCGTGGGTGGCCGACGGGAGCATCGCGTACTCCGCGGTGAGCCAGCCTTCGCCGGAATCCCGCTTAAAGCGCGGCACGCCCTCCTCCACGGAGGCGGTGCACATCACGCGGGTGTTGCCAAACTCGACAAGCACGCTGCCAGCTGGGTTGGAAGTAAAGCCGCGGGTGATGCGCACCGGGCGCATCTCGTTGAGTCCGCGGCCGTCTGCGCGTTTGAAATCAGTCATGCGCCCCAGCCTAACGCACGCCGCGCGCCCTACAGCTCGAAGACGTCCCCCGCGGAGCCAACCACGATCTCGCCATCAAACTCGGCTCGCGCCGCCTCGAGCGTGGCCTGCGTGCTGGTCCACGGCTGGATGTGCACGAGCACCAGCGTCTTCACCCCAGCCTCGCGGGCGATGCGACCGGCCTCTGCGCCGGAAAGGTGCATCCCCGGCGCCATCCCCTCCGAGGTCGGGCCCCAGGCGGCTTCGCAGAGGAAGAGGTCGGCGTTACGGGCGGCGTCGATAAGCGCGGGCGTCCACGCGCTATCCCCGGAATAGGCGATTGCGCGCGAGCCATCCTCAATGCGCAGCGCGTGCGACTCCGCAGCCGGGTGCACGACCTCGAACGGTGTCACGGTCACCCCGCCGAGGGTTTCCGCCTGCCCGGTGCGCCACGCTGCGAAATCGAAGGTGTCTGCGATGTCGTCGATCTGGTCCGGGCCGTCCGCGCTCATCCGGCCAACATGCTCCGGCGTGTAGCTCGGGCCGAACATGCGGTGGCGCGACGCCGCCGGCTTTTCCGGGTGGTAGCGGCGCCACACCAGCAGCGAGGCGATGTCGGAGCAGTGGTCCGCGTGCAGGTGGCTGAAGCACACGTGCGCGTCCGCCGGGTCGAAGTGTTCCTGCATGGCAGCGAGGGCACCGGGGCCGAAATCCAACAGAATGTCGCTGTGCCCGGGCGCGCTCACTACGTAGGAGGAGCCGGGGTTGCCTGGCGCGGCCAGGCTCCCGGAGCAGCCGAGGATGGTCAACTTCATGCGCTTACTGTGCCATGAATCTGCGGGGAATTCTAAACTTCGGGGCATTTTTGCTTATCGACGCCGCACAGCCCCCAAGTTTTGCTCCCCCACTGCCCGCACCTGCGGCCCCAGGAAGCGCGCGGCCAGCCGGTCGAACACCACCGGGTCGCCCGTCGACGCAAACACCCGCTCGGGCGCGCGGCCGCTCTCGGCCTGCGGCGGGGCGAGCATGTCGCGCTCCGTGAGCACGCGCAGCACGTCCTTCGACGTCTCCTCCGCCGAAGAGACAAGCGTGACCTGCTCGCCGATGGCCAGCTGAATCACGCCCGAGAGCAGCGGGTAGTGCGTGCAGCCCAGCACCAGCGTGTCCACGCCTGCGGCCTGCAGCGGTTCGAGGTACCCCTGCGCCACGCCGAGGATCTGGCGGCCGGAGGTAATACCGCGCTCCACAAACTCCACAAAGGCCGGGCACGCCGCCGCGGTGACCTGCAGGTCGGACTTGAGCGAAAAGAGGTCCTGGTACGCCCCCGACTTGATGGTGCCCGCGGTGCCGATGACGCCTACCTTGTTGTTCCGGGTCGTCGCGATCGCGCGGCGCACGGCGGGCTGGATGACCTCGATGACGGGGATGTCGTACCGCTCGCGCGCATCGTGCAGGAATGCGGCGGTGGCGGTGTTGCAGGCAATGACGAGCATCTTGCAGCCCTGGTCTACGAGCTGGTCGCCGATGCGCTGCGCGTGCGCGCGCACGTCTGCGATCGACTGCGGACCGTACGGACTGTGGCCCGTATCGCCGATGTAGATGATTGCTTCATCGGGCAGCTGATCCATCACGGCGCGCGCGACGGTCAGCCCTCCCACGCCTGAGTCGAAGATGCCGATCGGGGCGGTATTTCCCCCGCTGGTTCCGTTGCTACTCCCACTGTGCTGTTCCATGGGTGCCATTGTGCCACCCGTGTCGCCGCGCTAGTAGCCCGCCTGTTTCCGAGCCTTCTTCGCCTCGCGCTTGGCCACCAGCTCCGGCGGGTCGTCCGAGGTGATGATCATGCCGGCGAAAAATCCGCCGATGGCGCCGAAGAGGTGTGCCTGCCAGCTCACGCCGGGCGTGCCCGGCAGCACGCCCAGGATCAGCCCGGAGTAGAAGAACGCGAGCACGAGGCCCAGCGCGATCTGCGTCCCGGATCGGTTGAAGATGCCGCGCACCAGCAGGTAGATCAGCCAGCCGTAAATGACGCCCGAGGCGCCGAGGTGGTTGGTACCAATCCCGCCGAACAGCCAGGTGCCCAGCCCGCTGAATACCGTGGCAAACGTCGTGACCTCCCAGAAGACGCGCTTGCCCGAGTAGCCGATGAGAAACGCGAAAATCGCTCCGGTGACCGAGTTACCCACGATGTGCTCGAGGTTGGCGTGCAGCAGCGGGGCGGTGAAAATGTGCCAGATGCTCACCAGGTCGAGCGGGTGGATGCCCCAGTACTGCAGGAGCCCTCCGAACAGCCCCTCGTTGAGCAGAAACACCGCCCAGATCACCACCAGGTAGCCGATGGCGAATGTGAACCCCGTGCGCCGCTGCTTCTTACGCTTGGTCCGTTTATCTTCCGGCTGCACGCCGTCCGGGAATGCGGGCAGCTGCGTCTCAGGGTGCGAAAACGGCCGCTGGAACGGCTTGCCGTAGCCGGGCTGGTGGGTCTGGCCGTAACCCCAGCCCGCGCCCTGGTAGGGGTTACTGGGTGGGGTCGGGCCGCTGGTTCCGTAAGGATTGTGTGTCATCGCTAATAAGTGTAGCCGGGGCGCTCGCCGACGCGCTGAGCAAGCTTATCGACGCCCACCAGCAACCACGTCCGACCACGCCGTCACCCCGAAACCGCCCGTGGCACTGCACACCGCGTCCACGATCGCTGCCTCCACCGCGTCCGCCGCGGCACCGCCAAGGTGCGCGAGCGCTTCCGGTGCCAGCGGCTGACCGGCGTCGCGCTGCCCACCCGCGTCTTGACCATCATCTTTCGGGACGGAGACGGCGAAGAGGGTGTCGCCGTCCAGCGGCGAGTGGGCGGGGCGGATCGCGCGGGCGATCCCGTCGTGCCCCGTCATGGCCAGGCGCTGCAGCTGCGGCACCGGGAGGTCCACGTCGGTGGCCACCATGCCGATGGTGGTGTTCAGCCGCGGGTCCGGCGCGCCGCTGCCAGGGGCGGGCCGCTGCAGGGTGCGGTACCGCTCGAGGTCCACGGCGGGTTTCGAAGCATCGCCAAACAGTAGCCCCGTCGCGGGGTCAACCACCGACCCCACCGGGTTTGCCACCACCGCGGCGGTCACCGTCGCGCTCCTGCGCGCCCCGGGAAGTTCCACCGCGCGGGACGCGATGCCGAAACCGCCGCGCAGGACGCCGGCGGTCGCGCCGCAGCCGGCACCGACACTGCCCGACGCCAACGGCTCGCCCGCGGTGTCCTCCAGCGCTGCCGCCACGGCCGCGGCCCCGTCACTCGCAGTTGGGCGGTGCGACGGATCACCGACGGCAAGGTCGAAAATGACGGCTGCGGGGACGATGGGCACGCGCGGGCCCGGCACGCCCTCGCCGAAGACTGGGAACCCCCGCCCGCGCGACTCCAGCTCGCGCATCGCTCCGTCGGCGGCGGCCAGGCCGAACGCGGAACCGCCGCACAGCAGGATGGCGTGGACTCGCTCGACCGTGTTGTGCGGGGCGAGCAGGTCGGTCTCGCGAGTGCCCGGCCCGCCGCCGCGCACGTCGACAGCGGCGCGCATCCCGCGCGGGTCGGCGGCGACGAACGCGGTCACACCGGTGTCGCCCAGGGAGAGATGGGCCGCGGGAAGGATTGGGGCCACGGTGGCGTCGACAAGCATCTGTTTACTCGCAGAGCACGTCGACGAGGGAGTCCTGGCAGAACGCGAGCCACTCCATGAGGCGCTCGCGATCCTGGGCCTGGCCCTCGCCGCCGCGATCATCCGCGGACACGTAGAGGCGCATGTCATTGAGCGCGGCGACGAACTGGTGGGCCTCTTGCTCGTCGATGCTCACCTCCACGCCGCCGTTGGGGCCCAGCATGTCATTGATCACCTGCATGTTCATCAGCTTCGCACGGATGATGTCGTTCTCGTGCAGGCTGCGGAGCAGGCCGTTGTCGCCGTCGAACTCCTCGTCGCCCTCGCGCTCGAAATCGGGCAGCAGGCGGGCCAGCTTCGGGTCCTCCGGTGCCTCGGTGTGGCCCGTGGACATGCCGACCATCTCTGCAAACTCGTCCTTCGGCGCGGACTGCGCGCGCGAGATGAGCGCCTCCGACACGGTCGCGGTGAGGTCGCCGATCACCTCGCGTTCCAACGGATCGAACTCGGTAGTGAACTTCACGCCTGAACGCATCAGGCCTTTCTTCTTACGCCACGGTTGCATAGCTCTACCCCGCCTGCTGCATCGTCGCCCACAGGCCGGCGGTGTGCAGCTTCTTCACGTCGCCCTCGACCTTGTCCTTCTCACCCGAGGAGACCACGGCCTTACCCTCGGTGTGTACCTGCATCATCAGCTCATTCGCGCGCTTGCGGTCGTAGCCCAGCACCGTCTGGAACACGTAGGTGACGTAGCTCATCAGGTTGACCGGGTCGTCCCACACAATGCACATCCATGGCAGGTTCTCTCCGGCCGCGACCTCAACCTTCAGGTCCTCCTCAAGGTCCGGGGTAGCCATCGGCGAGCTCATCTGCGGCACTCGGCTCGCGGCTGAACTCGCTTCCGGGCTCATGTCCGGGCTCATGTCCTGGCCCATGTCCTCGCGCGTGAATTCGCAATTCATGCGGACCAGCCTACCGGTTGTTTCCCGCACGTGTGCCCCGGGAGGTTGCTAGGATCAGGGCCCATGCGGAACATCCCCAGCCTCCAGGAGCTGCCTGTCTCCACCGAGCAGTTGCTGCGTGCCGTGCTTGCCGTCCTCGGCATCGTCAGCGCAGTCGCCCTCACCGTGGTCAGCGCGCAGCACTCCGACGGCTCCTCGCACGCGGACGGGCGCGGCGACAGCTACGTCGATCCCGACTTTGACACCGGGCAGCAGCTCGAGGAGATCCGCACCGACTTCTTCACCGCCATCGCCCAGTTGCGTATCGACGACACACTGCCCCCAGTCAGCCTCGACCCCGAATTGCAGCGCACCGCCCAAGCCCAAGCAGAGGGCAACGCGGTCACCGGTGAGCAGCCACCGCTGGATGCCGGCGAGAAGACCGCGCAGGTCTCCGCCCACCTCCCGGTAGAGCAGGCCTCCGGCTACGAGTTCTTCGAGCTGTTCACCCACTCGCCCGAGCACATGGAGGTGCTGCTGGATGATCGCCACCGCGACGTGGGCATCGGCGTGGCCTACGGGCGCGGCGATGTGTGGGTCGTCGTGGCGTTTGCGGGATAGCCCCGAAGAGCCCCTTCCGCGCAAATAAACGCGACGCGCGCGACCAGGGCGTAGTCTGTAAGACCATGACGAACTCCACGCCGGACTCTACAGCGTTTCTGACCGACATGTACGAGCTCACCATGCTCGACGCCGCACTGAAGGACGGCACCGCACACCGCCAATGCGCGTTCGAGGTATTTACCCGGCGCCTGCCCGGCGAGCGCCGCTACGGTGTGGTCGCCGGCACCTCGCGCGTGATCGACGCGGTAGAAAAGTTCCGCTTCACGCAAGACCAGATCGACGCGGCCGACTTCCTGTCCGACGAGGCCAAGGACTACCTGGCCAACTACCGGTTCTCGGGCGACATCGACGGCTACCGCGAAGGCGACATCTACTTCCCCTACTCCCCCATCATGACGCTGCGCGGCACCTTCGCCGAGTGCGTCATCCTGGAAACAGTCATCCTCTCCATCCTGAACTCGGACTCCGCTGTCGCCTCCGCCGCCTCCCGCATGGTCTCGGCGGCAGACGGCCGCCCGATCATTGAGATGGGCTCGCGCCGCACCCACGAGCAGTCCGCCGTGACCGCCGCCCGCGCCGCCTACATCGCCGGGTTCGAGGCCACCTCCAATATGGAGGCGTCGCTGCGCTACGGCATCCCGCCGTCAGGCACCGCCGCGCACTCCTGGACGCTGCTGCACGTGGACGAGGACGGCACGCCGGACGAGAAGGCGGCGTTCAAGGCGCAGATTGACCAGCTGGGCGTAGATACCACGCTGTTGGTGGACACCTTCGACATCACCAAGGGCGTGGCCAACGCCATCGAGGTCGCGGGCACGGAGCTCGGCGCGGTGCGCATCGACTCGGGCGATCTGGGCATCGTGTCGCGCCGCGTGCGCCAACAGCTGGACAAGGCCGGCGCGTTTAACACCCGCATCATCGTCTCCTCCGACCTCGACGAGTTCGCCATCGCCGGGCTGCGCGGCGACCCGGTCGACGGGTTCGGCGTGGGCACCTCCGTGGTCACCGGCTCCGGCGCCCCCACCGCCGGGCTCGTGTACAAGCTCGTCGAGGTGGAGGGCCACCCGGTGGCGAAGCGCTCGTCGGGCAAGCAGACCTACGGCGGCGCGAAGACGGCGCTGCGCGGCTACCGCGCGTCAGGCGTCGCTGTCGCCGAGATCGTCTACCCGCTCGACGCGGAGATCACCCGCAAGCCCAACCTGGATTACCACGAGATCGTGGTGCCAATGGTGCGCGGCGGCAAGCGCCTCCCCGAGTACGACGAGCAGCACGGCAGCCTAGAGCAGGCCCGCACCCTGCACGACGCGGCGCGCGGCACCCTGCCGTGGGAGGGCCTCGCGCTCTCGCGCGGCGACGCCGCCATCCCGACGCGATTCGTCGGCTTCCCCGACCCGCTGGACTAACACCGACCCCGCTACACTTTCACGGTGTGAGCACGCGCGAGGAAGAAGAAGGCACCACCACCGGCGACGTTCCCCTGAGCGGGGAGACGCTGGAATTGTTGGGCGCTGTCGTCGATAAGCTTGGGGGTGCAACGCGCGAGGGGCAGCAACGCATGGCTGAGGCCGTGGCGCGCGCACTGGACACGGAGCGCCACCTCGCGGTGCAGGCCGGCACAGGTACCGGCAAGTCCTTCGCCTACCTCGTGCCCGCGGTGCGCTACGCGCAGGCCAACGACACCACGGTGGTCGTCTCCACCGCCACGCTCGCGCTGCAGCGCCAGCTGGTGCAGCGCGACCTGCCGCGCCTTGCGGACGCGCTCGAGCCGCACTTGCCGCACCGCCCCACCTTTGCAATTCAAAAAGGCCGCAATAACTACGTCTGCCTGAACAAGCTCGCGCAGGACGAGCCAGAGGGATCGCTTATCGACGAATCCGAGCTCTCCTGGACCGGCCGCCACGTCAAGCGCGTGGCCGAGTGGGCGCAGGAGACCGAGACCGGCGACCGCGACGACCTCTCCCCCGGCGTGCCGGACCTGGCATGGCGGCAGGTCTCCGTGACCTCCAACGAGTGCCTCGGTGCGGCCCGCTGCCCGCACGGCGAGGAGTGCTTCGCGGAGCTCGCGCGAGAGAAGACGCGCGACGTGGACGTCGTGGTGACCAACCACGCGCTCCTGGCCATCGACGCGCTCGCGGATTCCAACATCCTGCCCGAGCACGAGGCCGTGCTCATCGACGAGGCCCACGAGCTGGACGCGCGCATCACCTCGGTGGCCACGAACGAGATCTCCGCCCGAGCGCTCACGCTCGCGGCGCGGCGCGCGGACAAGATCGGCGGCGACGGTGACAAGCTCGAGGAGGTCAAGGACGACTTCACCGCGGTGCTCGACCTGGAGCAGCCCGGCCGCTGGGAGCGCATCTCCGACCCGGCCCGCGGCGCGTTCGCCGCGCTTCGCGACGCGCTCTGGGCCACCCGCACCAGCATCGCGGACAGCCCCGAGGGCGAATCGGAGAACAACCCGGAGAAGTTTGCCGAGCGCACGAACCTGAAGAACCACCTCGGCGACCTGCACGACGCGGTCGTACGCATCCTGGGCGTGTTTGACGAGGACGACCCCGCCAAGCACACGGACGTGGTGTGGCTGACCCGCAACGACCGCTTCGGGGACTCCGTCGCCGTCGCTCCCCTGTCCGTGGCGGCCCTGCTTCGCGAGAACCTGTTCGGCGAGCAAACCGTCGTGCTCACCTCCGCTACGCTCACGGTCGGCGGCAACTTCGACGCGATGGCCGCTGCCTGGGGCCTGCCGTCCGGGTCCTGGGACAGTCTGGACGCGGGCACCCCATTCGACCCGGCGAAAGCCGGCATCCTCTACACCGCCCGCCACCTCCCAGCCCCCGGCCGGGACGGGCTGAGCCGCGAGACTCTGGACGAGATCGCCACCCTCATCACTGCCGCGGGCGGGCGCACCCTCGGGCTGTTCTCCTCGCGCCGCGCCGCCGAACAGGCCGCGGAGGCGATGCGCGCGCGACTCCCCTTTGACATCTTTGTGCAGGGCGAGGACTCCACCGGCGCGCTCGTGACCGCCTTTGCCAACGCGGAAAACTCGTGTCTGTTTGGCACCCTGTCGCTCTGGCAGGGCGTGGACGTGCCCGGCAGTTCCCTCTCGCTCGTGCTCATTGACCGCATCCCCTTCCCCCGCCCCGACGACCCGCTCCTCCAGGCGCGCGCCAACGCCGCCGACGCCGCCGGCCGCTCCGGGTTCATGGAGGTCTCCGCAACCCACGCGGCACTCCTCATGGCGCAGGGTGCCGGCCGCCTGCTGCGCTCGGTGGACGACCGCGGCGTCGTCGCCGTGCTGGACAACCGCTTAGTCACCAAGCGCTACGGCGCATTCCTCCTGCGTTCGCTGCCGCCCTTCTGGCAAACCGACCGGCTCGACGTAGTCACCGGAGCGCTCAAGCGCTTGGTCGCCCGCTAGCCGGGTCTCCCGCTCTCCGGATCGAACGCGCCCGGCGGCAGCGTGAGCACCGTCATCGAACCGGGAGCGACCTCAGTAAAGCCCGCGTCGCGCACCGGCACCGCGCCCGGGTGCGCCGCGCAAGCGGCGAACACGTCCGCAGGCACCTCGCGCACGTTTAGCGGGCACCCGGCGGCAGCCCACTCGCGCACCTCGCCCTCCGGACGCGCTGCCGCGTACAGCATCGACGCGTGCCCCACCTGCGCCGCCGCCTTCCCGGCCGTCATCTCGAGGGACGCGTCCACCGCGATCGTCGGCGCGGTCGGGTCGAACGGGAGCGGGCCCTCGTCGGCCGGCAGGTCCGTGCCGCGGATCTGCAGCTTCGCCAGCTCGTGCGGCACCTCGGACACCGCGGAGGGCACGAACGCACGCACGCTGCCGACGGTCACGCCGGGCAGCGCCTGGACATCGTCCCACGCCTTGTTGCGGGCGCGCCGCGCCACCTTCCGGATCCTGCGGGAGTACCACGCCTCGAGCCGTTCGCGCCAAAACCCGTCGCGCTCGGCCCGCTCGTCGAGGCAGACGAGGAGGGCGGCACGTGCGGCGTCGATAAGCATGGCGTTGCGAGCGGGCGGGTCCTGCTTCGGCAGATTGATGGCCATTTGCATCGCCTGCACCGCCGCGGGGTCGTCGGGGTCGCCGGAGCCTTTGCCTATCGACGCCGCGAGCAACCCGTGCGCCGACGCCGTCACAGCGGGCGCCTGGTGTCGATGCCCGCGGCCGCGTCGGAGGAGTCGATCTCCTCGCGGGGAATGCCCAGGATGTAGAGGACCTCGTCCAAGAACGGGAAGTTCACCGACGCGTCCGCGACCTCCTTGAGGGCGGGCTTGGCGTTGAACGCAATGCCGAGGCCGGCGCGGGAGATCATGTCGATGTCGTTGGCGCCGTCGCCCACCGCGACCGTCTGCGAAAGCGCCAGCCCGGAGTCCGCGGCGAACTCGGCGAGGAAGTCCGCCTTGGCCTTGCGGTCCACCACCTTGCCGATGACCCGGCCGGTGAGCTTGCCGTCCTCAATCTCCAGCGTGTTGGCGCGCACGTAGTCCAGCTCGAGGTCCGCGGCGAGGTCCTCCAGCACCTGGATGAATCCGCCGGAGACGACCGCCGTGCGGTAGCCCAACGAGTTGAGCGTGCGGATGGTGGTGCGGGCGCCCGGGGTGAGCTCGATGTCGGCGGCGACACGGTCGATGACGGAGGCGTCGAGCCCAGCCAGTGCCTTCACGCGCTCGCGCAGCGACTCCTCGAAGTCCAGCTCGCCGCGCATCGCGCGCGCCGTTACCTCGGCCACCTCCGCTTCGCGGCCGGCGTGGGCGGCGAGCATCTCGATCACCTCGCCGGTGATCAGCGTTGAGTCGCAGTCGAAGCAGACGAGGCGCTTCGCGCGCCGGTGCAGGCCTGCGTGCTCCATCGCCACGTCCACGCCGAGTTCGCCGGAGAGCTCGGCCAAACGCTTGCGCAGCTCCTGGGCATCGCCAGGTGTGTAGTCCGGCATGGTGATGCGGAATTCCAGCCCGGTTACCGGGTACTGGGCAACGCCGCGGATGGCGTCGATGTTCGCGCCCACGGCGGCGAGCTCCGCGCCGAGGCGGGAGATGGCCTCCGCGCTGACCGGGTTGCCCAGGGCCACGAGCACGTGCGTCGAGCGGGGGCGCGACACCGCGCGGGCTTCCGCGTGTGTCTCGATGTTCACGCGCTGGCCGTACTCCCATAGCCCATCGCGAAGCTCTCGCTCAACCTGCGTGAGCGAGTGAGGGTCCATGCCTACCAGGGCCGCGAGCATCATGCGTCCGCGGAAGTCTGTCTGGGAGACGTCGAGCAGCTGCACCCCGTGCCGTGCAAGGACGGTAAAAAACTCGGCGGAGACGCCGGGGCGGTCCGGGCCCGAGGTGGAAATCACCGCGGGCTTAAGACCCGGTTGCAGTTCGACTTGGAAGGCTGGCTGGTTGGTCACAAACCAGGACGATAGCACAGCAAAACCCCTCACCGAGGCGGTGAGGGGTAATTACTGTCAGGGGGTTCGCGCCAAGCGAATTACTTGGTCACAGCGGTAGAACCGGTGGTTGCGGACTCGCCCTTCCAGGTTGCCGGGCCGTCTGCGTGGTGGCCGGCGTGCGCCTCGCGGCGCAGGGTCTCCACCATGTGCGGGTAGTGCAGCTCGAACGCGGGGCGCTCGGAGCGGATGCGCGGCAGCGCGGTGAAGTTGTGGCGCGGCGGCGGGCAAGAGGTTGCCCACTCGAGGGAGTTGCCGTAGCCCCACGGGTCGTCCACGGTGACGACCTCGCCGTAGCGCCAGGACTTGAACACGTTCCAGATGAACGGCAGCATACCGATGCCCAGGATCAGGGCGCCGACGGTGGAGACCTGGTTCAGGAAGGTGAAGCCGTCGGTGTCCAGGTAGTCGGCGTAGCGGCGCGGCATGCCCATGTTGCCCAGCCAGTGCTGGACCAGGAAGGTCATGTTGAAGCCGATGAAGACCAGCCAGAAGGACAGCTTTGCCAGGCGCTCGTCCAGCATGCGACCCGTCATCTTCGGGAACCAGAAGTGGACGCCGGCGATTGCGGAGAACACCACGGTACCGAACAGGGTGTAGTGGAAGTGCGCGACCACGAAGTAGGAGTCGTGCAGGTGGAAGTCCAGCGGCGGGGACGCCAGCATGATGCCGGTCAGGCCACCGAAGAGGAAGGTGAACAGGAAGCCCATCGCCCACATCATCGGGGACTCGAAGGTGATGTGGCCGTTCCACATGGTGCCGACCCAGTTGAAGAACTTCACGCCGGTCGGCACGGCGATGAGGAAGGTCATGAAGGAGAAGAACGGCAGCAGGATCGCGCCGGTGGCGAACATGTGGTGCGCCCACACGGCCATGGACAGGCCCGCGATGGCCAGCGTTGCGAAGACGAGACCGATGTAACCGAAGATCGGCTTACGGGAGAAGACCGGGACGATCTCGGAGATGATGCCGAAGAACGGCAGCGCCAGGACGTACACCTCCGGGTGGCCGAAGAACCAGAACAGGTGCTGCCACAGGACGGAGCCGCCGTTAGCGGTGTCGTAGATGTGGCCGCCGAGCAGGCGGTCGTACAGCACGCCCAGTGCCGCGGCGAGCAGCAGCGGGAAGATCATCAGCACGATGATGGAGGTGACGAACACGGTCCAGGTGAAGACCGGCAGGCGGAACATGGTCATGCCCGGTGCGCGCATGGTCAGCACGGTGGTGAGCATGTTGATCGCGGAGGCGACGGTACCAACACCGGTTGCGCCCACGCCGACGATCCAGAGGTTGGCGGAGACGGACGGGGTGTGGACAGCGTCAGCCAGCGGCATGTACATGGTCCAGCCGAAGTCGGCCGCACCACCCGGCGTGATGAAGCCGGAGAGCATGGCGACAACGCCGACGGTGGTGATCCAGAAACCGAAGGCGTTCAGGCGCGGGAAGGCCACGTCCGGTGCGCCGATCTGCAGCGGCAGGATGTAGTTAGCAAAGCCCCAGACGATTGGGGTACCAAAGGCCAGCAACATCACCGTGCCGTGCATGGTGAACAGCTGGTTGAACTGCTCGTTGGACAGGAACTGCATGCCCGGGTGGAACAGCTCAGCACGGATAAGCAGCGCCATGAAACCGCCGAGGAAGAACCAGACGAAGGACATGATGATGTACATGATGCCCAGTTCTTTGTGGTCGGTCGTGGTCAGCTGCTTGTAGATTTTGGAGCCACGGCGAGCGTGTCCCGTCGGCTCCGGACGTGTCGGCGGGACATGATTGTCCAGCCTTGGCGCCACAGCGGTCATTCGATCCTCCTGACTTCGGCTCGCCACCGCAATGGCGGCGAGGCCTTGTTAGATACCGAATCATCATATGTGATCGGCTCATGGAATTGCCAGCCCTCCCAGGCCAGCTACAGGTTAAACAATAGGCCCTTGCGTCACATCGTGCGCGCCGGTCCGCGGGAGCCACGCGCGATTGGCAGGGATTGCCCCGCGTGCGCGCCCACTCCCCCGCCGAGGTGGGCGCGACACGCCCAAACACCTCGACAGATTGCCGGTTGACCCCATGCGTGGTCAACCGCGTGTCACGGTCCCCCGTTGTATATCAAACGAAAGGTTGAGGCTTATCGACGCTCACGTGGTCGTCGATAAGCGTGCCCCTAAAAGTCCCAATCCTCATCGGCGGTGTCCTCCGCCTTGCCGATGACGTAGGACGAGCCGGAGCCGGAGAAGAAGTCGTGGTTCTCATCCGCGTTCGGCGACAGCGACGCGAG
Source organism: Corynebacterium sp. NML 150383 (assembly GCF_002285085.1). Taxonomy (NCBI): domain Bacteria; kingdom Bacillati; phylum Actinomycetota; class Actinomycetes; order Mycobacteriales; family Corynebacteriaceae; genus Corynebacterium; species Corynebacterium sp. NML 150383. The sequence continues at coordinate 275,394 of NZ_NSGK01000003.1, forward strand.
GATCGCCGGCGACACCTTGGTCTCATCCGCCGGGAAGAGCCCCTCGTAGCCGAGGTTGTTCAGCGCCTTGTTGGCGTTGTAGCGCAGGAAGCGCTTGACGTCCTCGGTCCAGCCGAGCGGGTCGTAGATGTCCTCGGTGTACTGCTGCTCGTTCTCGTAGAGGTCGTAGAGCAGATCGAAGGTGTACTCCTTCAGCTCCTCCTGGCGCTCCGGGGACTCCTCGCGCAGCGCGACCTGGTACTTGTAGCCGATGTAGTAGCCGTGCACGGCCTCATCACGGATAATGAGGCGGATGATGTCGGCGGTGTTGGTCAGCTTGGAGTGCACCGACCAGTTCAGCGGCAGGTAGAACCCGGAGTAGAAGAGGAAGGACTCCAGCATCACGGAGGCGATCTTCTTCTTCAGCGGGTCGTCGCCGCGGTAGTAGGACTTGACGATCTTCGCCTTGCGCTGCACCTGGGCGTTTTCCTCGGTCCAACGGAATGCGTCGTTAATCTGCGGCGTGGACGCCAGCGTCATATAGATATTGCTGTACGACTTCGCGTGCACGGACTCCATGAAGGCGATGTTGGTATACACGGCCTCCTCGTGCAGCGTGCGCGAATCCGGGATCAGCGACACCGCGCCGACCGTGCCCTGGATGGTGTCCAGCAGGGTCAGGTTCGCAAACACGCGCATGGTGGCGAGTTGTTCCGCGTCATTGAGCGTGTTCCAGCTCGGGATGTCGTTGGACACCGGAATCTTTTCCGGCAGCCAGAAGTTGCCGGTGAGGCGATCCCACACCTCCTGGTCCTTTTCATCCGGAATCTCATTCCAGTTGATCGCCTTAATCGGGTTCGGGTGGCTATCCAGGTATGCCTGATATTCCTCACTCATGGCTCACATCCTAACCAATTGTCTTCTTCCCCACCGCACCGCGCGTCACGCGATTTTGTTTACCCCCGTTGAGGACTAGGATAATGGTAGTTCTATTTCTCGTTTTCCCACCATATGAGGTTGAATTCCATGGCCGCACCCCAGGAACCTTCGGCGGAGCCCCTGCTTACGTCGATCCTTGACACCCTCGGCGAGCAAATCATTTCCGGCGCCCTCGAACCCGGATACACCTTTACATTGCAGGACTTATCCTCCAGGTTCGGCATCTCTCGCACCGTTGCCCGCGAGGTCATGCGCGCGCTCGAACAGATGGGGCTCGTCTCCTCATCACGCCGCGTAGGCATTAAGGTACTGCCGCCCGAGCACTGGGCGGTGTTCGATCAGTCCGTGATCAAGTGGCGCCTCTCGTGCGCCGAGCAGCGCCCCGCGCAGATTACGTCGCTCAACGAGCTGCGCACCGCCGTCGAGCCGGTCGCCGCGCTGCTGGCCGCCAGCCACGCAACGCCTGCGCAATCGGCCCGCCTGCTCGAGCTCGCGGAGCTGCTGGTCAACCTTTCCGAGGCGGGCGCCGGCAACACGCAGGAATTCCTCGACGCGGACAAGGAGTTCCACACGCTGATCCTGCACGCATCTGGCAACGAGATGTTTTCCACCTTGGCGGAACCGATCATGCACGTGCTCGAAGGTCGCACGCGCTACGGCATCATGCCGGACGATCCCTCAGTGCCCGCGATGCGCATCCATGTCGACCTGGCAAAGGCAATTAGCGACGGCGACGCCTCCGCCTCCGAAGCTGCCTCCCGCGACCTGCTCACCGGGATCAAAACCTTCCTGGCGATCTAATAGAGAGGTACAAAAAGGGGCCTGCCCGCCGAAGTCGGCGCGCAGGCCCTCTTTACGTGTCGGGGCCCGGTCGTGTGCCAGCGGCAGCTCTGTCGGCTACAGCATGCAGGACACGCAGCCCTCGACCTCGGTGCCTTCCAGCGCCATTTGGCGCAGGCGGATGTAGTACAGGGACTTGATGCCCTTGGTCCATGCGTAGATCTGCGCGCGGTTCAGGTCGCGGGTGGTGACCGTGTCCTTGAAGAACATGGTCAGCGACAGGCCCTGGTCCACGTAGCGGGTCGCCACTGAGTAGGTGTCCACGATGGCCTTGTAGCCAATCTCGTACGCGTCCTCGAAGTACTCCAGGTTGTCGTTGTCCATGTGCGGCGCCGGGTAGTAGACGCGGCCGATCTTGCCTTCCTTGCGGATCTCAATCTTGGAGGCGATCGGGTGGATCGACGAGGTGGAGTTGTTGATGTAGGAGATGGAGCCGGTCGGCGGCACCGCCTGCAGGTAGCGGTTGTAGATGCCGTCGCGCGCCACGTCCTGCTTCAGCTGCTGCCACTCCTCCGCGGTTGGTGCGGCGATGTTGGAAGCGTCGAAAAGCGCCTTGACCTTGTCGGTCTTGGGCTGGAAGTCGGCCGTGTCGTAGCGGTCGAAGAATTCGCCGGTGGCGTACTCGGACTTGTCAAAGTCGGCGAACGCCTGGCCCTTTTCCACCGCGATCTTGTGGGACGCACGGATTGCCTGGAACATCACGGCGGCGAAGTAGGCGTTGGTGAAGTCGAGTGCCTCCTCGGAGCCGTAGTGGATGTGCTCGCGGCCGAGGTAGCCGTGCAGGTTCATCTGGCCAAGGCCGATGGCGTGCGAGGCGTCGTTGCCCTCGCGCACGGACGGCACGGAGTTAATGGCCGTCTTGTCCGCCACGGCGGTCAGCCCGCGGATGGCGGTCTCGATGGTGCGGGCAAAGTTGTCCGAATCCATCGTCATCGCGATGTTCAGCGAGCCCAGGTTGCAGGAAATGTCGTGGCCGACCTCCTGGTAGGTCAGGTCCTCATTGAGCTCGGAGGCGGAGTTGACCTGGAGGATCTCGGAGCACAGGTTGGACATGTTGATGCGGCCGGTCTTCACCGGGTTCGCGCGGTTCGCGGTGTCCTCGAACATGATGTACGGGTAGCCGGACTCGAACTGGATCTCCGCCAGCGTCTGGAAGAACTGGCGGGCGTTGATCTTGGACTTGCGGATGCGCGGGTCCTCCACCATCTCCTCGTACTTTTCGGTCACGGAGATGTCGGCGAAGGGCTTGCCGTAGACCCGCTCGACGTCGTACGGGCTGAACAGGTACATGTCGTCGTTGCGCTTGGCCAGCTCGAAGGTGATGTCCGGGATGACCACGCCGAGCGAGAGGGTCTTGATGCGGATCTTCTCGTCCGCGTTCTCGCGCTTGGTGTCCAGGAACTTCATGATGTCCGGGTGGTGCGCATTCAGGTACACCGCGCCCGCGCCCTGGCGCGCACCGAGCTGGTTGGCGTAGGAGAAGGAGTCCTCCAGCAGCTTCATCACGGGGATGACCCCGGAAGACTGGTTCTCAATGTGCTTGATCGGCGCGCCGGACTCGCGGATGTTGCTCAGCAGCAGGGCGACGCCGCCGCCGCGCTTGGACAGCTGCAGCGAGGAGTTGATGGCGCGACCGATGGACTCCATGTTGTCCTCGATGCGCAGGAGGAAGCAGGAGACGAGCTCGCCGCGCTGCGCCTTGCCGGCGTTGAGGAAGGTCGGGGTGGCGGGCTGGAAGCGGCCGGTCATGATCTCGTCCACGAGCGCGGACGCGAGCTCCTCATCGCCGTCGGCGAGGAAGAGCGCCGTCATCGCCACGCGATCCTCAAAGCGCTCGAGGTAGCGGCGGCCGTCAAACGTCTTCAGGGTGTAGGAGGTGTAGTACTTGTACGCGCCGAGGAAGGACTTAAAGCGGAACTTGAAACCGTAGGCGCGCTTGAACGTCTCCTTCACAAATTCCCAGTCGTAGGCGTCCACGACGTGCGGCTCGTAGTACTTGTTGTCCACCAGGTACTTCATCTTCTCTTCCAGGTCGTGGAAGTACACGGTGTTCTGGTTCACGTGCTGGAGGAAGAACTGATTGGCCGCTTCCCGGTCCTTATCAAACTGGATGTGGCCGTCCTCGTCGTAGAGGTTCAGCAGCGCGTTGAGCGCGTGATAATCCAACTGGTCGGTGGTATTCACCGGTTCCGGGACGACTTTCCCGTGCTTATCCGAAGCAGAAGCGTAGGTGGACACAGCAGAGCCTTTCATTCACGTTTGTCGGATCTCTAGGTTACAAGTTTGAGGTTTCTTGCGCTCGGGCGCAGGGCGCGCGCACTAGGCGCTGCGCGGATCGCGCAGGTATTTCGCCTGGTACTTGGCGCGCAGCGCGTCGAGCCGGTCCCCATTATCCGCGGGAAGCGGCTGCAGCGCCGCCTGTTGCCTTTCGCTCAACGGCGTGAGCCCGAGTGCCACCGCGTTGTGGATCAGCGAGCCGCGCACGTGCGCCACGTCGTCCCACGTCCCCATCAGCTCGAAGCGGTAGAGGTAGGGGACGTTGCACTTGCGCGCGATAATGTCGCCAGCCACGCAGTAGTCTGGGCCGAAGTTCGAATTGCCACCCGCGATCACACCGCGCAGCTGCGACCGGTTGCGCGGGTTGTTGAGGAAGCGGATGACTTGCTTGGGCACGGGCCGTGATTGAGCATTGCTTATCGACGCCCCTCCCCCGTACGTCGGACACACCAGCACAAAGGGCTCGTCCACCTCGAGCGGTGCCTCCGCCCTGCGCAGCGGGATCCGCGCGCTGGGCAACCCGACCTTTTCTACGAAACGTTTCGTATTTTCCGTCGTCGAGGAAAAGTACACGACAAGCATGCTCGCTCCAGGTGTTGAATTGTGCAGGTGGTGGGGTGCGCGCCCCGCCCAGGGCGCGCCGTGCGGCTCGCGCGGAGCCGCTTAGGCGGCGGGCTTCAGGCCGCGGATGCGATCCGGGCGGAAGCCGGACCAGTGCTCACCGTCCACCTCGACGATGGGTGCCTGCAGGTAGCCGAGCGCCATGACGTAATCACGAGCCTCCTCGTCCACCGAGATGTCGACGAGGGAGTACTCCAGACCAGCCTTATCAAGGGCCTTGGTGGTTGCCTTGCACTGCATGCAAGCGGGCTTCGTGTACACGGTGATGGACATAACCTGTAGCTCTTTTCTGTCGCGTTTACGGGAAGATGACGGGGTTTCCTCGGCGCTGATTCCTACCTCAGCGCAACACCAAGAAACACTATACCTTGGGGCAATTTCTGGCAAGTGATACTACATGTAGTAGTTACAGGGCTGGTATTCCCAGGATAGGCCCCAGGAATTACCCACATGTAGTCCGCTATAACCACTCCCGCACCAGCAAACGGGTTACATCCGTGCAATTTAATTTCACAAAAGCCAACACCCCGCCACCGGCCGGACGGAAATCCGGTTGGTGGCGGGGTGTTTGGGCGGGCGGTGAACTAGCCCTGGCGAGCCTTGAAGCGCGGCTCCTTCTTGTTGATCACGTAGACCTTGCCGCGGCGGCGTACAACCTGGGCGCCCGGCTTGTTCTTCAGCGACCGAAGCGACTTGCGGACCTTCATCGGGCGCTCCTTTCTTCTCGAGGTTTCATTGACCTGCGACCTCATGCCCAGCCGCAGCACGCTACCAGCATGCTGCGCGGTGCCGGGTCGCGACACGTCGGTTAAGGTTACACGTTCTTCTGCCCAGCACCAAAACGCTGGCGCATCTCCGCGGCGACGTCGTCAAGACTGCGCCCCATCGTCTCCGGGACCCGGCGCGCCACGAAGACGGAGGCGACCACGCCGAAGACCGCAAAGAGGCAGAAGGTGAAGGTGGCAGAGGTGGCGTCGACAAGCGGGAGGAAGAACTGGGCGACCACCCAATTCATCACCCATAGCGCGAGCCCGGCCAGGCCCATCCCCACGCCGCGGACCTGTGGGGGCACCAGCTCGGAGATGAGCAGCCACGTCGTCGGCGAGACCGCGGCCTGTTGCGAGGCGATGAACCCCGCCATGCAGGCGAGCGCCACCCACGCCAGGGCCGCATTCCCCTCCGCGGCCCGGAACATCACGGCGAGCGCGACGAGGAAGACCACGTTGCCCGCCAGACCGAGGAGCAGCAGGCGCGTGCGGCCGATCCGGTCCACCACCTGCAAGCCAACCCAGCAGGCGACCACGGACACCAGTCCAATGACGATGGAGGTGTAGACGGCGTTTTCGGTGGAGAGACCGACGGTCTCCATCATGGTGGGCGCGAAGTAGACGATCGCGTTGACGCCGGTGACCTGCTGCGTCACACCGAGCAGCGCGGCGACGAGGACTGTGGAGCGCAGCCAAGGGGTTCGGCGGAGGGTGCGCCATTCCCCGGCACTGGCGGCCTGGCGCGTCTGGGCGTCGTCAAGCAAGAGCTCCTCGAGCTCATCCGAGCCCATGCCGACGCGCGCCGCAGTCACCTCCGCCTGCCGACGTGCCCCGCGACGCGCCTGCCACAGCGGGGTTTCCGGCAACAGGAGCATGCCGACCGCCAGCGCGGCGCCCGGGACGGCGGCGAGGCCGAGCATCCACTGCCAGCTGCCCGTGTGCGCGAGCACCGAGTTGACCAGGTACGCGAGGAGCTGGCCGACCACGATCATGAGCGTGTTCAGCGAGACGAGCTTGCCGCGGAACTTCGCCGGCGACATCTCCGCGATGTACATGGGCGTGACGATTGAGACACCGCCGACCGCGATCCCGAGAAAGGTGCGCGCCGCCGCCAGCGCCCCGACGCCGCCGGCCAGTGCGCACCAGACGGAGCCGAGGACGAAGAGGGCGCCGCCGACGATGAGTGTGCGGCGGCGGCCGAGCGCGTCAGCAACCGCGCCGCCGCCGAGGGCGCCAATGGCGGCGCCGACGAGCAGCATGGACGTCACCAGCCCCTCCTGCCCCGGGGACATGCTGAACTCAGGGGTGATAAAGAGCAGCGCGCCGCTCATCACGCCGGTGTCGTAGCCGAACAGGAGGCCGCCGAGCGCTGCCGTGGCGGCGACGGTGCGCACGTAACGTGGTGCGCGAGTGTTGTGAACCATGTCCCCCAATATGGCTGACGGCTACGATGGATGTCATGTCTGAACACGACGAAAACCTGCAGCAGGACATCATAAACGCCCTGGGTGTGCGCCCCTTGATCGATTCAGAGGAGGAGGTGTCGCGCCGCGTTGACTTCCTGGTTGACTACCTCGCAGCCTCAGGCGCGACCGGCTTCGTGCTGGGCATCTCCGGCGGACAGGATTCTACCCTTGCGGGCAGGCTCGCCCAGCTCGCGGTGGAGCGGCGTCGCGCCGAGGGCGCCGAGGCCACGTTCGTCGCGGTCCGCCTCCCGCACGGCGTGCAGGCCGACGAGGACGACGCGCAGCTCGCGCTCCAGTTCATCCGCCCCGACGAGACCGTCACCGTGGACATCAAGCCCGCCACCGACGCGCTCAACGCGCAGGTCGCCTCCGCCATTGGGGTGGACGGCCTCGGCGACTTCAACAAGGGCAACGTAAAAGCCCGGCTGCGCATGGTGGCCCAGTACGCCATCGCTGGCGAGCGCGGCTTCCTGGTCATTGGCACCGACCACGCGGCGGAGAACATCACCGGCTTCTTCACCAAGTTCGGCGACGGCGCGGCCGACCTCCTCCCGCTCGCCGGCCTGAACAAGCGCCAGGGCGCCGCGCTGCTCCAGCACCTCGGCGCCGCCCCGCGCCTGTGGGAGAAGGTGCCCACCGCGGACCTGGAGGAGGATCGCCCGGCGCTGCCCGATGAGGAGGCGCTCGGCGTGAGCTATTCGCTTATCGACGATTACCTGGAAGGCAAGCAGGTGCCCGCCGACACCGCGGCGCGCCTGGAACACCTCTGGCGCGTCGGCCAACACAAGCGCCACCTGCCGCCGGGGCCGACCGAGAACTGGTGGCGCTAGCTGCTCTTTCCGGCCCCTGTGCCGAGGGCGTCGAGGGTGTCGAGGGCGGCGCGGACCAGCGCCGAGCCGTAGCTCGGGCCGTGGGTGGTGGCGTGGACCGCGAGCGGGTGCAGCTGGTGAACCGGGATGCGGGCGCGCCAGCCTGACCCAAGCGTGCCGCCCACGCCGAGGTACCCGTCCACGATCGCGTCGAAGTACGGAGCACCGAAGAGCTCCAGCATGGCGATGTCCGTCAGCGGGTGCCCGCCGTGGGCGGCCGGGTCGATGAACCTCGGCCCCTCCGGGCTAAACAGGAGGTTGCCCGCCCACAGGTCGCCGTGGATGCGCGCGAGCGGGGCGTCCTCGTCCTCGGCCAGGAGCGCGTCGCAGGCACGCTCAACCTCGACGAGCTCGTGCGCGTCCAGGTTGCCCACGGCGTGCGCCGAGCGCGCGAACGGCAGCACGCGTTGGTTGACGTAGAACTCGGCCCAGCGGTCCGTCGGCACGCAGTCCTGCTCAAGGCGCCCGATGAAGTTCGGCCCCTCCCACCCGGTCGGCGGGGCGCCGAACGCCGGAGCACCCGCGGCGTGGATCGCAGCCAACTCGCGGCCGGCGCGGAGCGCGGCGTCTCGAGTTGGGCGTGCGGGTTCGACGGATTCGATGGTGAGAGTGTTCGTGGCGTCGTGAAGCGAAAGGACCTCGACCACGGCCTGCGATCCCTCGCGCAGCCAGCGAAGCCCCGCCGCCTCGGAGGCGGCGGACCCCGGCGCGCTGCCGTGCTTGGTAAAGCCCTTACACATCAATGCCCTCCTTGCCCAGCAGGTAACGTTTCGCGTCGGTCCCGCCACGGTAGCCGCCGAGACCGCCGTCCGCGCGCAGCACCCGGTGACAGGGCACGACGATGGGCAGCGGGTTGTTCGCGCAGGCGCCGCCAACCGCGCGCACGGCGTTGGGGTTTCCCACCTGCCCGGCGAGCTGCTTGTAGGTGGTGGTGGCGCCGAAGGGGACGCGGGCGAGCTCCCGGAGGACCTCGGTGCGAAACCCCGACGCAAAACGGAAGTCCAGCGGGAGCGTGAAGCTCGTGCGGTGGCCCGCGAAGTACTCCGTGAGCTGTTGGGCGGCCAGCGGTACTTCAGCGGGGCGGTCGGCGCGGTCGCGCTCGGCGTCGATGTCGTCGCACTCGAAGAGGACCTTGGCCAACCCCTTCGGTGTCACGACGAGGCCCAGGCGGCCAATTGGGGAATCGATCTGGTGGAACTGCAGCGTGTCCATGGGCCCCACCGTAGCCTGCAAACGGCCTGCTCGCCGGGGGCGCATTCGATACACTCCAAGCTATGCACAAGAAACTTGCAAGCATTACTCTTCTCCTCGTTGCATCAGCCGCGGCGCTCGTGGGGTGCAGCGATTCCTCTTCCGAGACGATCGCGGGGACAAACCCGCCTATCGACGCCACCGTGTGCGACGGCGACGCCGGCTGCGAATCCGACATGCGCGACTTGAGCCACAAGCTGGTGGATGCCGACGACGCGAACGGCGACGGCGTTATTGACCAGGAAGAGCTCGACGCGGCACGCGACCGAATGGATAAGGAATCCGCGGAGCAAGCGGCGTCCGAATCGAGCGCGGCAGCGGCAGCTTCCGAGTCTGCAGCCGCAGAGGCGTCCCGCTCCGCGCAGGCGCGCGAGGAGGCGGAGCAGTCAGCGGCGGCAGCGTCCGAGGCAGCCGCAGCGGAAGCGCGCAACCAGCAGCAGGCGCCCGAACCAGAGCCGGCACCCGCGCCGGTACAAGAATCTCCGCAGCAGGAGGCGCCAGCGCAGCAGGCTCCTGTTCAACAGGCTCCTGCCCAGCCCGCGCCGCAGCAGGGCGGGCCGATCATGGAGTGGGCCACCATGGGCCCCTACGCCTCCGAGTGGACGTGCGAGCAGGCGCGCAGCCTCTGGCCGGTGGACTCGAGCGCTTGCTACACCGGGGCCGACGGCAGCGCCTACTTCGAGGGCATGCGCCAGGCTGCGCAGTAGGCAGCCCGGCAGTGGGGATTACGTCGGCTGCGCTCATACAATCGGCACCTCAAGGTTGACGAGAACAGCTTGACGAGGGTGCGACGAAACCTCCGCATCTTCGTCATCCGGTCCTCGTCAAACAGGGGTTAAGCGACAAAATGTGTGCTTTTTGAGCTATAGATTCCCGGTCTTACCTCCGGCTACGGCGGGAAAGTGCTCGTCGAATCGGGATTCCTGGCTTGCAACATGAAGGTCCACCACTCCAGCCAT